>NZ_CP047954.1:905244-1206992 GCF_014279895.1 Synechococcus sp. M16.1
ACACCTACCGCGAGTCGGCAACGGTGAACCCAGGCAGGGATCTGCCTCCGGTCGTTGAGATTCCTGGTCTCTGCAAGGTGGGGCTGTCCATTTGCTACGACGTGCGGTTTCCTGAGCTTTATCGCCATCTCGTCGGTGCCGGCGCAGAACTGTTGATGATTCCTGCGGCATTCACGGCCTTCACCGGAAAAGACCACTGGCAGGTGCTTTTGCAGGCCAGAGCCATTGAAAACACGGCCTATGTCCTCGCTCCGGCTCAGACCGGTGTCCACCATGGTCGCCGTCAGAGCCATGGTCACGCCCTGGTGATTGATCCCTGGGGAACGGTCCTCGCGGATGCGGGTGTCCAGGCGGGTGCCGCCATTGCTCCGGTGAACACCAACCACCTCGGTCATGTTCGGGGTCAGATGCCGAGCCTTCGGCACCGCCAACCCACGCTGTTCTGAGCGCCATGGCTCCGGCCTCGTCCCGACGGATGGCCTGGCTTCTGGCCGCAGCCCTGCAGTGCACGACCTTCACCCAGGCGTTGCCTGCCCGAGCCGCGAGTGCCTTGGCCGCCTGGGCCTTCACCGAGGAGGGGGTGCTCAAGCTGCGCACCAGCCGGAACGCTCGCTTGGAGGCATTTTTTCAGGCTGCTAGCGATGGCCGCGGCACCCGGGTCTGGATTGACATTCCAGGTGAGCTGAGATTCCCGCGGCGCCTGGCGGGGCGCGGTGCCGTTCGTGAGATCCGGCTGGGCAAACCCCGCGCGGGTGCCACCCGTCTGGTGGTGGAATTCCGCCCTGATGTGGATCTCAACCCCAACGATCTGCGCCTGCGTGGAACCGCTCCGGACCGTTGGGAACTGGTGTTCACAGGCCTGCCCACCCGGGGCTTGGATGATTTCGGTGAAGGCGACCTCAGCGGTCGTGCCACGGCCTGGCTCCCACCGGGTGGATTCCGTTCCACCCGCACGCCGGTGGATCCTTCCGGGCTGCCCACCGTGGCCCGCAACCGTTATCGCATCGTGATCGACCCCGGTCATGGCGGCCCTGATCCGGGGGCCATCGGCATCGGCGGTCTGCGCGAGACCGACGTGGTTTTGGATGTGTCGCTGCAGGTGGCCGACCTGCTGCGGGCGAGGGGCGTGGACGTGCGCTTGACCCGCACCCGTGAAGTGGATGTGGACCTGCCGCCGCGGGTGTCCCTGGCAAACCGCAGTGGGGCCACGGCCTTCGTGAGCATCCATGCCAATGCCCTGAGCATGAACCGCCCGGATGTGAACGGGATCGAGACGTTCTTTTTCTCGGACCCCCGTTCTGGACGCCTCGCGTCCTATCTGCAGCAGCAGATGATGGATGTGTCCCCCGGAACACCGAACCGCGGCGTCAGACGTGGTCGCTTCTTCGTGATCCGGCGCAGCACCATGCCTTCGGCTCTGGTGGAGATGGGATTCGTCACCGGGGCGATAGATGCGCCGCGTCTGGCCAAGGCCGACCATCGCCGCCGCCTGGCCTTGGCCCTGGCGGCCGGCATCCTCAACTACCTCAAGCAGGAGGTGCGATGACGAAGCAACTGCTGGGGTTCTTCGACAGCGGCCTCGGTGGCCTGACGGTTCTGCGTCGGGTGCTCGAACGCCATGGCCCGGTGCCCTGCGTGTACCTCGGTGACACGGCCCGGGTTCCCTATGGCAACCGTCAACCGGATGACATCCGGCGCATCGCTGCAGAAGTGGTGGGTTGGTTGCGCGACCAACAGGTCTCCACGGTGGTGATGGCCTGCAACACCACCAATGCCCTGGCGAGGGATGTGGCCGAGGGACAGGCCGGGGTGCCGGTGATCGGTTTGATCGGCGCCGCCGCCGCGATGGTGGAAACGCGCCGTGTTGGCGTGCTGGCCACACCAGCCACCGTGGCCTCCTCGGCCTACCGGGCCAGCATCGAAGCGCTTCATCCTGGCTCGGTGGTGATCGAGCAGGCCTGTCCTGCCTTTGTGCCTTTGATCGAAGCCGGCGAGATGAACAGCGACGACCTGCGTCGTGCGGCCCAGGCCTATCTCGAACCCCTGCTGGCAGCCTCCGTGGACTCGATCGTTCTGGGTTGCACCCATTACCCGTTATTGGTGCCGCTGTTGCGTCAGCTGCTGCCGGAGTCGGTCCAGATCATTGACCCGGCCATCGGCGTGGCCCGTCAACTGGATGCCGTTCTGGGGCCACCGGTACGCATCTCGCCGGCCTCAAGGCCCTTTTCCCTGGAGAGCTGCCGGTTCTGCGTCACCGCAGACCCCGATGGCTTCGCTGTGCGCGCCACCCCCTGGCTGGGCCAGCGGCCTGCCGTCAGCCTTCAGCTGCTGCAGGACTGAGCGTGGGACCACTAGGATCGCGGCGCCGAGGGGAGTCATGAGCACCGTTACCGAGCTACTCCAACCGGTAGAGACAGATCTTGAAACCCTGCTCGGAGACCTTCGCAGCCTGATCGGGGCAGGTCACCCCATCCTCCAGGCCGCTGCCGAGCATCTGTTCAGCGCCGGTGGCAAGCGGTTGCGCCCCGGCATCGTTCTGCTTCTGTCGCGGGCTCTGTCCCCTCAGGGAGAGCTCACGCCCCGCCACCGCCGCCTGGCTGAGATCACTGAAATGATCCACACGGCCTCGCTCGTTCACGACGATGTGGTGGATGAGGCGTCCACCCGGCGCGGGGTGGACACGGTCCACAGCCGGTTCGATGCCCGCGTTGCCGTTCTTGCCGGCGACTTCCTCTTTGCTCAGGCCAGCTGGCACCTTGCCAATCTCGATGACCTCGACGTGGTCAAGCTGCTCAGCCGCGTGATCATGGATCTCGCGGATGGGGAGGTGAAGCAGGGCCTCTACCGCTTCGACACGGCCCAAACCTTTGAGACCTACCTCGAAAAGAGCTACTGCAAGACGGCATCCCTGATTGCCAACAGCTGCCGTGCTGTAGGCGTGCTCAGCGGCTGCTCGCCCTCCCAGCTCGACAGCCTCTATCAATTCGGTCGCCAGTTGGGCCTGGCCTTCCAGGTGGTGGATGACATCCTTGATTTCACCGGGAGCGACCAGCAGCTCGGCAAGCCGGCCGCCAGTGATCTCGCCAGCGGCTACCTCACCGCGCCCACCTTCTATGCCCTTGAGGAGCATCCATCGCTGCAGCCGTTGATCGATCGCCAGTTTTCCGAGCCCGGTGACCTGGACAAGGCACTGGAGATGGTGCGGGCCTCCAAGGCGATTGAACGCACCCGTGAGCTGGCGGAAACCTTTGCCCGCGAATCCCGGGAATCGATCGCTTGGTTGCCGGAGTCTGCGGCGCAACGCGCCTTGATGGAACTGCCGGACTTTGTCCTCAGCCGCCTGTACTGAGCAGCGACTTCAAGCCAACAGCCTCCACACAACAGCCAGGCTGTTGATGGCACAGGGGTTTGTCTCCAGGTCGGGTTGGTCTGAGCCCTTGGGGCTCACGAGCCAGACCTGACACCCAGCGCCAAGGGCTGATTGGCTGCCGGCCTGGGAATCCTCCAGGGCCCAGCAGTTGCTTGGGTTGAGCCCCAACCGGTGGGCAGCAAGTCGAAAGGGTGCGGGGTCGGGTTTGCCCGCGTTGAGCTCGGGATCGTCGCCGTAGACCCGTTCCTGGATCAGCTCCAGCCAGGGATGGGGTGCTGCTTTGAATGCAACGGCCTCGCTGCTGCTGCTGGTGACCAGTGCCATGGGGATGCCCCGGTTGTGGCAATGCGCCACCAGCTCCTGCGCGGCAGGCATCGGGGCAGCATCCGGAAGCAGGGCACGCACGATCGGCTGCTGCACCGCCAACAGCGCATCCGCGCCCACCGGTTTCGCCAGCCATGCATCCACCTGGGCCGCACAGTCGAGCCGGCGACGGCCCTTCAGCTGCATCAACTGGGCCTCGCTCAGCTGGGTGCCGAAGTGGGCCGCGGCTTCCCACCAGCCCCGGCCATGCAGCGGCTCGGTGTCGAGCAGAAGCCCATCCAGATCGAACAGGCAAGCGGCAGGTGGCAGTTTCATCCCGGGATGGCGATGCCCAGCTCAATCCTTTCGCATCGACTGCATCATCGTCCGACGGATTGATACGGGACCTGGATCAAGCGGGGTCCTGCTCCTTACCCTTCCAGGAGAAGCACTGCGCAGTCTGCTGTGACCGACGCCAACACCACCATCGAAAGCGTGCTGCAGGAGCAGCGGGTGTTCGAGCCGCCAGCAGACACTGCCGCCAAAGCGCGCATCGACAGCCTCGAGGCCTACCGTGCCATGGCCGATGCCGCCAAAAACGATCCTGATGCGTTCTGGGGTGAGGCCGCCCGTCGAGAACTGCATTGGTTCGAGCCCTTCCACACCGTTCTCGATTGGTCGAATCCTCCGTTCGCGCGCTGGTTTGAGGGCGGCACCACGAACCTCTCCTACAACTGCCTGGACCGTCATCTCGTTGGGCCAACGGCGCAGAAGACAGCGTTGATCTGGGAAGGAGAACCGGGGGATGTGCGCCGGTTCACCTACCAGGAACTGCATGCCGAGGTGTGCAAAGCCGCCCATGGCCTCAAGGCCATGGGCATCGGCAAGGGTGACCTTGTGGCGCTCTACATGCCGATGGTGCCTGAGGCGGCGATCGCCATGCTCGCCTGCGCGCGCATCGGTGCACCCCATTCAGTGGTGTTCGGCGGCTTTTCCGCCGAAGCCCTGAGGGATCGGCTCAACGATGGTGAAGTGAAAGCGGTGATCACCGCTGATGGCGGCTTCCGCAAGGACAAGCCGGTGTCACTCAAGCCCGCGGTGGATGCGGCGCTGGCCAATGGCGCCTGCCCCTCGGTGACCGGCGTGCTTGTGGTGCAGCGCACCAAGCAGGACGTGGAGATGGTCTCCGGTCGCGATCAGTGGTGGCATGACCTGGTGGAGGGTCAGAGTGCCGACTGCCCCGCTGAGCCGATGGCCAGCGAGGACCGCCTGTTCGTGCTCTACACCTCCGGCTCCACCGGCAAGCCCAAGGGCGTTGTTCACACCACCGCCGGCTACAACCTCTGGGCGCACCTCACCTTCCAGTGGATCTTCGATATCCGGGATGAGGATGTCTTCTGGTGTACGGCCGATGTGGGTTGGATCACCGGCCACAGCTACATCGTCTACGGCCCCTTGTCGAACGGTGCCACGACGGTGATGTACGAGGGTGCGCCGCGACCGTCCAAGCCCGGTGCCTTCTGGGAGTTGATCCAGAAACACAAGATCTCGATCTTCTACACGGCCCCCACCGCCATCCGAGCGTTCATGAAGAGCGGCCGCTCCGTTCCGGATCAGTTCGACATGAGCAGCCTCCGGCTGCTCGGCACCGTCGGCGAACCGATCAATCCGGAGGCCTGGATGTGGTATCGCGACGTGATTGGAGGCAACCGCTGCCCGATCGTCGACACCTGGTGGCAGACCGAAACCGGCGGGGTGATGATCAGCCCCCTGCCAGGGGCAACGCCCACCAAGCCCGGCTCCGCCACCCTGCCCCTGCCCGGCATTCAGGCCGACATCATCGATGCGGAAGGCAACAGCTGCGGTGCCGATGAAGGCGGGTACCTGGCGGTGCGTGCCCCCTGGCCGGGAATGATGCGCACCGTGCATGGCAACCCCCAACGCTTCCGCGAGAGCTATTGGGAGCACATCCGTCCTGCCGATGGGTCCTACCTTTATTTCGCCGGGGACGGTGCCCGTCGGGATGCCGATGGCTACTTCTGGGTGATGGGTCGCGTCGATGACGTGATCAACGTCTCAGGCCACCGTCTCGGCACGATGGAAATTGAATCAGCCCTGGTGAGTCACCCCGCGGTGGCGGAGGCGGCCGTCGTGGGTCGGCCCGACGACCTCAAGGGCGAAGGCATCGTGGCCTTCGTCACCCTGGAGGCGGGCCGCGAGGGCGATGACGCCCTGGTGAAGGAGTTGCGCGCCCACGTGGGAACGGAAATCGGTCCGATTGCCCGGCCGGATGAGATCCGTTGCAGTGATGCCCTGCCCAAGACCCGCAGTGGCAAGATCATGCGCCGGATCCTGCGGGCCCTGGCGGCGGGGCAGGAGGTGAGTGGCGACACCAGCACCCTGGAAGATCGCTCTGTGCTGGATCGCCTCAGGGCCTGATCGCCTGGCCGATGGTTCGGCTCAGCTGACGGATGACCGCCACCCGCCTGGGGTCATCCGCCCAGTCTCCGAGAAAGCTGCGCCGCAGCCCTGCACTGGCCGGGGTGAGGTGATCACCGGGCAGCTCCAGGGTTGAGCTGGCGTCGGAAGCACGTTCTCGCAGGGCCTGGATCAGATCGCCGCTTTGATCCAGTTCATCGCGCCCGAAGCGCACCACCAGGTTCCGCTCCTGTTGGTAGTGGCGGCTGATCAAGCGAAGCGTTTCAGCTGGGCTTGGGCTGAACTCGGTTTCCACCCCGAGCCTTGGTGCCAGTTCCCCCAGGAGGGGAATCGAGCGATCGGCGTTGAAGTTGTTGAAGCTCAGGGCCACCAGAGCCCTGCTGCCCCGACCCCCATCGGGGGCCAGCAGGTGAAGCTTGCATCCCAGGCTGTGGCCAAGCCGCAGCGGAGCCCCAAAGGTCCCGCAGCGCTCCTCAAGTTGGCGACGCGCAGAGCGGAAGGCACTCCAGGCATCGCGGGCCTGACATTGATGATCGAACCCGGGCACATAGGCCCAGGCATGCACCGCCAACCCATCCGCCGCCAGCTCTTCCAACAGCCTGCGGTAGCTGATCTGGGGGGTTGCCGCCAGATAGCTGCCGCCGATGAATTCGATCAATCCCGTGGGTTCGGCCGGCCGCAGTTGCCAGATCGCACCCAGCTGACGCCAGTTGGCCATGCTCAACCGCGCAGCTGATTCAGCACTTGCTGTGCTTCACGCACGTGGGCCGGGCCATCCAGGAGGTTGCTGAAGGTGTGACGGATCACCCCCTCGCCATCAACGATGTAGGTGACACGACCGGGCAGCAGACCAAGGGCTTTGGGCACACCCATCTCGCGGCGCAGGGCGTTGTTGCGGTCGCACAGCAGCGGAAACGTGAGGTTGTGGCGGCTGGCGAAACGGCGGTGGCTGACGGCGTCATCACCGCTGATGCCCCAGACCTCTGCATCGAGGGCAGCAAAGCTCTCTGCGTTGTCGCGGAAGCTGCAGGCTTCAGCTGTGCAGCCAGGTGTGTCGTCCTTGGGATAGAAGAACAGCACCAGCCAGCGGCCCTGCACCGAAGCGGGAGTGCGAAGGTCGCCGTTCTGATCCTCCAGGCTGAAGGAGGGGAGCCGGTCGCCTATCCCGAGGGCCATTCGATTGAAATGAAGAGGTTGAACCCTAGGCAGCAGGCACCTTGCCCGGGGCGGGAGAATCAGGGGCGGGAGGAGTCACTGCGCCATGCCTGAACAGCTCGATTTGCTTGCGGGATTTTCAAGGCCTCAGGCGGAGCCCCAAACAGCGGCAATGCCGATGCCTGTTCCGCCAGCCGCTGAACCCGAGGCCATGGCTGATCAGACCGAGGACGCGCCAAAGCCCTCACCCACCACCCTGCTGATCATCGACACCGAAACCTCCGGTCTGGATCCGCAGCAGGACCAATGCCTGGAGGTGGGCTGCATTTTGTTTGATGTGCCGAGTCGTTCGGTGCTGGCCCAGCAATCGTTTCTCCTGCCGGTGGACTCCAACGCGGCAGAGGCGATCAACCGGATCCCCGCCGCCGTCACCCGCAGGCCCCAGCCCTGGCGGGAGGCGCTGGTGTGGTTTGAGCATCTGCTTGAAGCTGCCGATCTGCTGGTAGCCCATAACGCGGCCTTCGATCGCCAGTGGTTCGGTCTTGGCGTTGTGCCGGCCACCGCAACACCGTGGCTGTGCACCATGGAAGACATCCGCTGGCCGGCGGAGCGTCAGCTGCGTTCGCGGCCGTCGGTGCGTGACCTGGCCCTGGCCTACGGCGTTCCGGTTTGGGCGGCCCACCGCGCCCTCAGCGATTGCATCTACATCGCGGAAGTCTTCGCCCGCTGCGACGACCTGGAGCAGCTGTTGGAGCGGGGCTTGGAACCCCGCCAGTTGATGCGTGCCCGGGTGTCGTTCGACGAACGACACCTCGCCAAAGCGGCGGGTTTCCGTTGGAACGATCCGATCAAGGGGGCCTGGACCCGTCGTTTGAGCGATCGTGAGGTGGCGGAGCTGGAGTTTCCGGTTGCCCCCGTTGAGATCGAAGCCGATCGCCTCAGCGCCTGAGCCTGCGCATTTGCTTCAGCACTCCGAAGCGTCTGGGTGATTTTGCGGAGAGTGCTGCTAGACGCAGCAGGCTGAAGCCATGACGGCTTTTCTGCATCCCCATCAACGCCCCATCCGCTCCCGCCTGCGTCAATGGCAGCAGGTGCGCACTTGGGCGCGTTTGATCCGTGAAGCTGAAGCGCTCTGGCATGTGGATGTGCGTGCCCTGCGCCGTATGGGGGCGGATGAACTCAGCCAGTTGATTGAGGAGGTTCCCGCCCCCCACCGCAAACGGGTCAACCGTTGGCTGCGCTGTTACGCGGTGGCAACACGGCTCACCGTCGCCTCCACCGTCGTGCCCAGCGTGTAGGCCACCTCTGAGCCTGGATCAACGACGCGGGAGGATGGAGCAAATCACTCAAACGGTTTTGGCACATCGTTCCCTGGTTGTTTCAAGCCTGAGCGTTCTCGCTGTTGGCCTCGCCGCCTGTGGCGGAAGTTCCAGTGTGTCCAGCCTCAATGCGGCGGGGGCCTCCTTCCCCGCCAAGGTGTATCAGAGCTGGTTCGCCGAGCTTGCCGGCTCCGGCGGAATCAAGGTGAACTACCAGGCGGTGGGTTCCGGTTCCGGCCGCAAAGCCTTCATCGATGGCACCGTGGATTTCGCCGCTTCGGACGACCCGATCATGGAGGCTGATCGCGCGCAGGTGAGCCAAGGGGTGGTTCAGATCCCGATGGTGGGGGGAACGATCGCCTTCGGTTACAACAAACCGGATTGCGAGCTTCAGCTCACCCAGCAACAGGCTGTGGAGGTGGCCATCGGCCGCATCAGCGATTGGAAGGAGCTCGGCTGTGAAGCGGGCACGATCACCTGGGTGCACCGCTCGGACGGTTCCGGCACCACCAAGGCTTTCACCAACTCGCTGCAGACCTTTTCACCGGATTGGACCCTCGGCAGCGGCAAATCGGTGAAGTGGCCGGTGGGCGTGGGTGCCAAGGGCAACTCGGGCGTTGCCGGGGTGATCGACAACCGGGTCGGCGCGATTGGCTACGTGAATCAGTCGTACATCAAGGGGAATGTGAAGGCTGCTGCGCTGCAGAACAAATCCGGGGAATTCCTCACGCCCTCCGTGGAGGCTGGTGCCAAAGCCCTCAACGGCATTGAGCTTGATCAGCATCTTGCGGGAAGCAACCCCAACCCCTCCGCTGCTGGTGCCTACCCAATCGCAACACTCACCTGGGTGTTGGCCTATGCCGAGGGCAATGGCGCCAAGGCTGAAGCTGTGAGGAACGTCTTCAACTACATGCTGGAAGACTCCACCCAGGAGGGTGCTGCGGCCCTGGGCTTTGTGCCTCTACGGGGCAGCATCCTTGAAAAATCCCGCACTGCGGTGGCAGGCATTCAGCCTTGAATGCGAACCCTCGATTGGGTGAACGACATGCCCCGGTTTGGATAGCCAAACCGGGGTTTTTTGATGGTTTAAACAGGGTTTTATGGTTCCTTAACTATCGTTAATGGCCGCATAACGACAGGTGGTTTGAGTCCCGATTAGGTCTTGGTTGCAACAGCCTCTTTCCTCTTTCGGTTGTCGTGATGCGCATTGCACAAAAGGCCCTCCTCGCCTCGTCCCTGCTTGTCCTCGGGGCAAGCATGTCAGCTTCTGCAGCTCCCAAGCTGAACGGCGCTGGCGCCTCCTTCCCGGCCAAGATCTACCAGCGTTGGTTCGCCGACCTGGCCAAGGCTGGCGGCCCTCAGGTCAACTACCAGGCCGTGGGTTCCGGTTCCGGCCGTAAAGCCTTCATCGACCAGACCGTGAACTTCGGTGCATCGGATGACCCGATGCAGAAAGCGGACATGGCCAAGGTCACCCGTGGTGTGGTTCAGATCCCGATGGTGGGTGGCACCATTGCCTTCGGCTACAACAAGCCCGGTTGCAACCTGAAGCTCACCCAGGAGCAGGCCGTCCAGGTCGCCATGGGGATGATCAAGGACTGGAAGGAGCTCGGCTGCAAGCCCGGCACCCTCACCTGGGTGCACCGTTCCGATGGCTCTGGCACCACCAAGGCCTTCACCAACTCCATGCAGGCCTTCTCCAAGACCTGGACCCTCGGCACCGGTAAGTCCGTGAAGTGGCCCGCTGGCGTTGGCGCCAAGGGCAACTCCGGTGTGGCTGGCCTGATCCAGAACCGTGAAGGCGCGATCGGTTATGTGAACCAGTCGTACATCAAGGGCAAGGTGGTTGCCGCCGCTCTCCAGAACAAGTCCGGTGAGTTCCTTAAGCCCTCTGTGGCTGCGGGTGCCAAGGCCCTCAATGGCATCAGCCTGGACAAGGACCTGGCTGGCAAGAACCCCAACCCCACCGCCAAGGGCGCATACCCCATCGCAACCCTCACCTGGGTTCTGGCGTACAAAACCGGCAACGGAGACAACGCCAAGGTGGTTCAGGACGCCTTCAACTACATGCTGAGCGACGCTGCTCAGAACAAGGCTCCTTCCCTGGGCTTCGTTCCCCTCAAGGGCGACATCCTGGCCAAGTCCAAGGCCGCTGTGAACAAGATCGGCAAGTGATCTTGGCTTGTATTGGTTTTTCAAAACCAAACATCAAAGGGGGCCCCTCGGGGCCCTTTTTTTTTGGCTGAATCATTCGAATTGCGATCAGTGTTAGAGCCTTCTTAACCGAATCTCCCCCGAATCTCTCCCAGCTCTTTGTTGGGAATCGATGTTGTCCTCAATACAGTTTTTCTGGATTCACGGGATTCCAAATGCTTGCTACTCCATCGGCTGATCTGAGTTCAACAGCGCTGGGTTTCAAGGCGTTTCTTGAAAACAGCTACGACAATCGCAATGTTGTTCATGTCACCGCGGGAAGTTTCGTTCCTCTGCTGAAGAACAGTGTTTGGTTTGTGGTGCGCGGCATGGTGAAGCTCGGGGCGCTGTCGGTGCATGGCGACGAGCTGGTGCTTGGCCTGGTGGGTCCCAACGAACCCTTCGGTGCCGCATTCACCAATGTGGAGGCCTATGAGGCTGTAGCGCTCACCGATTGCGATCTGCTCTGCTGCAATCTGGCGGAGCTCGAGCAGTCTCCTCAGTTAGCGCTTGGTTTGGCCAAGGCCATGGCCGCCCGCTACCGCCAGGCGGAGTCGCTCCTGGCCCTGCTGGGGCTGCGTCGCGTTGAAGAACGGGTCCGGGGCTTTTTGGAGCTGCTCGCCAAGGACTTTGGCGAACCCTGTGAGGCCGGGTTGCGGCTCAACCTTCGCCTGACCCATCAGGAGATCGCCAGTGCCCTGAGCACCACACGGGTGACCGTGACCCGCGTGTTGGGGCAGTTGCGGGATGAAGGCTGGCTTCAGATTGATGCCTCCAGGCATCTGGTGGTGACCGGCGCTGGCCGCCGCTGAAGGCAAAAAAAAGAGCCGGCGAAACCGCCGGCTCAATCCCTGAAGTGTCGATGTTCAGGTGGGGAAACAAGACGGTTGAATCGGAGCGGCGGGATTTGAACCCACGACCCCCACTACCCCAAAGTGGTGCGCTACCAAGCTGCGCCACGCCCCGTCAGATTTAAGTTATCACAGTGCATCCCGGCGTCTGAGTCGCCTGAGCAACCGAGTGGTGAGCTGGTCTCTCGTTGCGGATCCGTAGTGGTACAGCCGCAGTTCTGCGGCGGCCTGGCGAAGCTCAGCCAGGGTCATCGCCGCCAGACGCAGCTCGGGCAGGGTGCGCCAGGCTCTCGAGCGCATCGGGAGTGAGGCAGGGCCTTTGGCCTGGCCCAGATTCAGGGTTCCATCCGCCAGCCATTCGGGGATGAGCACCACCAGAACGGCGATCAATCCATAGAGCTCCACCAGCCCCCTCGGCAGGGGATGCAGTTGACGCTGCTCGGATGGATCAGGCCGTTCACTCACCGCAGAACGGAGGAGTCCTTGTTGTCCCACGATCGCACCAACAGCAAGCGAGCCCGCCGGCTGGTGGTCAGATTGCCAAAGGTTTTGTAGTGGGTAGCGGGGTCTCCCGCCACAGCATCGGTGACTGCTGCTCTCGATTGAACGAGACACTGCCGAGGATCAGGCCTAGAACCAAAATCAAGGTGAGGGCGATCGCCAGGATCACCTGCCGATCAGACCAGGGTTCGGGCATGACATGGGTCGGGAGCGTCCTCATCTTGGCCGAATCAGCCCAGGGCGATCGGGCTGTTGTCGGATCGAAGCACGCAGTGACTGATCGACCAGTCGTACTTGTCCCAGACCTGCTTCGGGAGTTTGTAGTTCGATCCCTCGAAGTCACTAAGCAGGGTCTGGGTTGGCATGGCGGAGCAGTAGGGGCGGCTGCCGGGTTTGGCCAGGTATTGCTGGTGGTAGTCCTCGGCGAAATAGAAGGTCTGGTCCGCCAGGATTTCGGTGGTGATGGCCCCGTAGCCCTTGGCCGAGAGGGCGACTTGATAGGCGTCCCGGCTGGCCAGGGCCAGTTGCAGATGCTCCGGATTGAACGTGTAGATGGCTGATCGGTATTGGCTGCCGGTGTCGTTGCCTTGCCTGTTGCCCTGGGTGGGGTCGTGGCACTCCCAGAACAGCTTCAGCAGGTCGCTGAAGTCGAGGGCGGGTCGGCTCCACACAACTCGCACTACTTCCGTGTGTCCCGTTCTGCCGGAGCAGACCTGGTTGTAGGTGGGTTGCTCGGTCTGGCCGCCCGCATACCCCACAGCAGTGCTCACCACCCCAGGCAGTCGCCAGAACCCTTTTTCAGCACCCCAGAAGCACCCACAGGCAAAGATTGCTTCCTCTTGGTCGGCCATCAGGGGTGCCTTCAGCGGCGTTCCCAACACGGCGTGCGTTGCCGGGGCCGAGGATTCGGCGCCGCCGCGGGGAGACAGCCAGGAAGGAAGCATGTTGGTTGCGTTGATCCGCAGAGCTTAGGCAGCGGATTCAGCACGGTGATGCTGCCGCGTCGAGGGCCATCTGTGAACTTTCAGTGATGGCTCCCCAAGTGAGGGATACATAGGGAACGAATCAAAGCTTGTCTGGAAGAGTGGTTCTTCTTTGAACAATGTTCTGCAGAAAGGTGTTGATTGTTTGTCAGTGGTTTTCAGCCTGAATGGCGCTGTTGCTGAGCTGTCTCGAGGCGAGTCTGCCGGTCAGGCACATTTGATTGTTGACACCATTGAGAATGTCATCAGGGGTGGAGGAGATTGTGCCGATGGCTGGGCCATGGCCAGAAAGAAGACGAATTGGATGGATCAATCAATTGCAAGCCATTGATTGATGGCTTGTTGATGAAGAAAGCTGTTTCTCAGAAACAAAACCAGATGGTTCACTCGGTTGAACCAGAAAGCGCACCTGCGCCAGGACTGTCTGCCCTTAATCGTTTTGCAGGATGGAACGAGCTTCTGCTGGTGGCCGACCAAGGGAAGTTGTCTCGTCCTGCGGAACCACCGCGGGATAGCCGTTCCGGACGTGTTGACAGGCCCTCGTTTCTTGTTGCCGTTGATGCTCAGGACGCGTTGGCTTCCCCCTCAACTGGGTTGAGCTGGATGTGATTCAGCAGCGTTGTGACGAAGGCGAAGAGCAGAAACGGCAGGCTGAGCACCAAAATCAGCCCCACTCCCACCAGCGCAAACACCGGTCGCGACGAGCCCATCAGGGCAAGCCCCGCAGCCAGGCTCACAAAAATGACGGCCATCCAGGCCAGCACCTGTCCGTAGATATCGCCAAAGGTGAGCGTGCAGCGCACCGCGAAGGGGGATCCGCTGGTCATAGGCAAGGAGTTGCCTTCACAGCTAAGCCACGAACGTTGGTGTTGTCAGAAACCGCCCGGAGATTCTTTAGGAAGCCAACGCATCCAGTTGTTGCGAGGCCTGCTGACGCTCCCAAAGCCGTTTGTATACACCCGGCTGCTGAATCAAGGCGTTGTGGTGTCCCTGTTGAACGATACGTCCGTTCTCCATCACCAGGATGCGATCACAGGCCGCTGCGGCTGAAAGTTGATGGCTGATCATCACGATCGTCCGGTCTTCCTGAGCTCGGATCGAATCCAGAATCGCCGCAGCCGTGTTGTTGTCAACGCTGGCCAAGGCGTCGTCGAGGACCAACACCGGCGCCGACATCAGCAGAGCCCGGCCCAGAGCTGTGCGTTGACGCTGACCACCACTCAAGGTGATGCCGCGTTCACCAACGATGGTTCCGAAACCATCGGGAAAGCCCTTCACGTCATCAGCCAGGCGGGCTTGCTCTGCCGCCAGTTCAACCCGCTGATCACTGGCTTCAGGGTCGCCATAGCGCAGGTTGTCCGCCAGGGTGCTGGTGAACAGAAAGCCCTCCTGGGGAACGATCGCCACGTCACGGCGCAACCTCTTCAGGGGCATCTGGGTGACATCCACACCATCCAGGAACAGCTGTCCCGGTTCCAGTGGAACCATCCGACCGAAAGCCCGAGCCAGGGTGGTCTTGCCGCAGCCCACGGCCCCGACAACAGCCACCAACTCCCCAGGCTCGATGCAGAAGCTCAGGCCATTGAGGGTGTTCTGCTCTGCGCCCTGGTACTGAACCGTCAGGTCACGGGCTTCAAAACGCCCCCTGCGTTCTGCCGTTGGCTGGGGCTGAGCATCAGAGGGATCCGGGTCTTTGATCTTTGGTTCCCGTTTCAGTAACTCCTCCACCCGCTCGAGGCTCACCTGGCCGGTCTGGAAGGTGTTGAGCGTGAATCCCAGCAGTGCCGTTGGGAAGACGAGCTGCTCCACATAAAGGATCAGGGCCACCAGTCCTCCAATGCTCAGACGACCGGCTTCGAGCTGACCGCTGCCGATGGCCAGCAGCAAAAGAACCGAGAGGGAGGAAATGCCCTGAAGCAGCGGGAACAGAGTGCTTTGTGTTCTCGCCAGCTGAATGGCACTGTCGCGGTAGCGGCGGTTGCGCGTGGCAAAGGCCTGCTGTTCTGCTCCCTCCTGGCCGTAGATCTTGATGGCCCCGATTCCCGAAAGATCCTCCTGAATCAGGTTGCTGAGGGCGGAGAGTTCTTCCTGCTGCGCGCGCTTCTGACGCATCATGCGCCCACCGAACAGGCGCACTGTGCTGAGCATCACGGGGTAGAGCCCGACGGCGGCCAGGGTCAGCCACGGATCGATGGCCAACATCGCGGGCAGCGTCAGCGCATAGGCCAGCAGCGTGTTGGTCAGGCTGAGAATCGCGAATCCGAGCAGGCGCCGGATGTTTTCCACATCGCTGGTGGCGCGACTGATCACTTCACCGCTGCCCTTGCTCTGAATCCAATCGGGTTCCTGGCGGAGCATGTGCTCGAACAGGCGCTGACGCAGATCCACCTCCACCTGCCGACCCACGCCGAAGATGAGTTGTCGCGAGGCCAGCCGGATCACCCCCATGGTGCTGGCGAGCAGCACAACCCATCCCGCCTGGCGCAGGACTCCGGCGTAACTGAATCCCCCTTGCAGCTCGTCCACAACGCTGCGCACTTCCATCGGGATCGTGACCCGCAGAACGTTGACCACCACCAGGGCGATGGCTCCCAGCAGCACCGTGCGGCGGTGGGGACGCAGATAGCGGCCGATCAGATCGAGACGAAGGGCGGCCATGCGAGCTCGTGGGTCCCGTTGGCAGGCCAACCTAGGCATCCGGCTTCAACGGCTGGTTGTTGGCTGGTCGTTATCCGTTGATTTGGGGGATAGTGGGACTGTCCCCATCACCCGGCCCGGCGTGCCTCGCACCCCGGGTTTTTTACTGCCAGCCCCCTCCATGTCTTCAGACCCGCGTTCCTGGTCCGGTTGCTTGGACCATCTGCTGCAGGGCAACAACCTCAGCTCCGATGAGGCCACTGCTCTCATGCGTGCCTGGCTGGCCGAAGAGCTCGAGCCCGTGCAGACCGGGGCGTTCCTGGCTGGACTGCGGGCCAAGGGGATGGTGGCCGATGAGCTGGCGGCCATGGCGGCTGTCCTGCGCGAGGCCTGCCCCCTTCCCTGCCCCCGGCCCGATCTGGCCATGGTCGACACCTGCGGCACCGGTGGTGATGGTGCCGACACCTTCAACATCTCCACGGCGGTCGCCTTTGCCGCCGCCGCCTGCGGGGTCAATGTGGCCAAGCACGGCAATCGCAGCGCCAGCGGCAAAGTGGGTTCAGCCGACGTGCTCGAGGGGCTCGGCCTCAACCTCAAGGCACCGTTGAACAAGGTGGTCGACGCTTTGCCGGGAACCGGTGTCACCTTCCTGTTCGCTCCCGCCTGGCATCCAGCTCTTGTGAATCTGGCGCCGCTGCGTCGCAGCCTGGGGGTCCGCACGGTGTTCAACCTGTTGGGTCCTCTGGTCAATCCGCTGCAGCCCCAGGCCCAGGTTCTTGGCGTGGCGCGTCCGGAACTTCTCGACCCCATGGCGGGCGCTCTGCAGCACTTGGGCTTGAGCCGTGCCGTGGTGGTTCATGGCGCTGGAGGCCTCGATGAGGCGTCCTTGGCGGGGCCCAATGCCTTACGTCTGATCGAATCCGGGGGCATCACCACAAAGGAGGTTTCCCCTGAAGATCTGGGCCTCACTCGTGCTGGTCTCGATCAGCTGCGCGGTGGTGACTGCGCGGTGAACCAGCAGATCCTTCAGAACGTTCTGCAGGGGCAGGGATCCCTGGCGCAGACGGAGGTTGTGGCCTTCAACACAGCACTGGTGCTCTGGGCTGCTGGGCTTCAAAGCGATCTGCCGGCTGCTGTTGCTCAGGCTCTGGCTGTTCTCAATGAGGGCAAGGCCTGGTACAAGCTTGTGGCTCTGCGGGATGCCCTGTCCGACGGAGATGGAGAATGAGTGACTGATGACCTGCGGCGGCCCTTCGATGCCCGATTCCCCATCAGACAAGGCTTATCTCGTCCTTGCCGATGGCACGGTTCTCACCGGTGTCGGCTTCGGCCATCGCGGCACCACCATCGGTGAGGTGGTGTTCAACACCGGCATGACCGGTTACCAGGAGGTGCTGACCGACCCCTCCTATGCCGGGCAGCTGGTGAGCTTCACCTATCCCGAACTCGGCAACACCGGGGTGAATGCTGACGATCAAGAAGCTGATCGCCCCCATGCCCGTGGCGTGATTGCCCGCCAGCTGGCCCCAGTTCCCAGCAACTGGCGCTGTGAACAATCCCTTGAGAGCTGGATGCAGACCCATCAGTTGGTGGGCATCAGCGGTTTGGACACCCGTGCCCTGGTGCGTCACCTGCGTGAGGTGGGGGCCATGAATGGCGTGATCAGCAGTGACGGCCAGACCCCTGCGCAGTTGCTTGAGCTCCTGAAGCATGCCCCGTCGATGCAGGGGTTGAACCTGGCGGACCGCGTCACAACCCGTGAGCCCTACCAGTGGAATCAGGCCTGCAGTGTTTGCTTCGATCAGCGTTTGCAGCGCCGCAGCGACGCGCCCTTCCGCGTTGTCGCCATCGATTTCGGCATCAAGCGCGCCATCCTCGATCGATTGGTCGCCCATGGTTGTGATGTCACGGTTCTGCCGGCAGACACGGATCTGGAGACGGTTCGTTCCCATCGCCCGGACGGAGTCTTCCTGTCCAACGGGCCTGGCGACCCGGCAGCGGTGACCCGTGGGATCGCCCTGGCCAAGTTGTTGCTGGAGGAATCCGATCTACCCCTGTTCGGCATCTGCCTGGGCCATCAGATCCTTGGTCTGGCCCTAGGCGGAGAGACGTTCAAGCTCCCCTATGGCCACCGCGGCTTGAACCATCCCTGTGGCACCACAGGCCAGGTTGAAATCACCAGTCAGAACCACGGCTTTGCCCTCTCCGCTGATTCTCTTGATTCAGACGTCATTGACGTCACCCATTTCAATCTGAACGACCGCACCGTGGCAGCGATCGCCCACCGTCAGAAGCCGGTGTTCGGGGTGCAGTACCACCCGGAAGCGAGTCCGGGCCCCCATGACGCCGACCATCATTTCGCCCGCTTTGTGACGCTGATGGCCGATCGCCGTTGATGAGGTGGTAGCCAACGCTCAGCATCACTACACTTCGTGCCGATGATGCCTGGGGGGCTTGATCCCATCAGCGAACTGCAGCGACTGACCGTCTCTCTCCGGGGCGGATTCGAACAAAAAGACGGCTGTCTGGTGTTTCATTTCACCGGTCAGCTGGATGCGTACTCCGAGAAGCAGTTCATGGAGTACGTGGGTGATGTTTTGAAGGCCAACAAGCTTCCTTCTGTTCTCGATCTCAGCAAGATCGATTTCCTCGATTCATCCGGCCTTGGGGCGCTGGTTCAGCTGGCCAAGCAATGCACGGATGCCAAACGATCTTTTCTTTTGGTGGGCAACACCAGGGTGACGCAGACGATCAAGTTGGTGCGTCTTGAGGAGTTCCTTCATCTGGTGGAGGATCTGCCCACAGCCCTCAACCAGTTGGCCGCTTGAGCGATTGGATTAGAAGCCAGTCTCCCCGGGATATCAACGAACAGCTGGGTCCATTGCAGCTGGCTTGGATTGGTGATGCTGTGTGGGAGCTGCATCAACGGCTCCGCCATGGGTCGAGGCCAGGACGTTCTGACGACCTGCATCGCGCTGTCGTGGCTGATGTTCGTGCTGACGCCCAGTCCCGTTTGTTGAGCTGGCTGGAAGAACGCGAGCTCCTCTGCTCAGAAGAACTCGATCTGGTGCGGCGGGGTCGCAACAGTGCCGGGCGGGGGCCACGGCGCGCAGACGCTGCGGTTTATGGAAGGGCCACAGGGTTTGAGACAATGGTGGGCTGGCTGTTTCTGAACAATCCAGCCCGGCTTGCGGAGCTCTTCGATCACTTGGAGCAAGCCGGATCCCACCCATAACGTTGCCTCGCACACCATGAGCCCTCGCTTTGAACGCCGCTCCAGCGGCCCATCCCGCGATGGCCGCTCGGGGCCAGGGGGAGGTGGGGGCGGTCGACCACCAGTAGGAAGGCCGGCGAGTGGGCGAGCATCCGCTGGCCGCTCCTCGATGGGGCGATCAGATAGCGGTCGCCCCATGCCCAGTAACCGTCGTTTCGATGGTGGTCGTTCCCCCTATGCCAAACCTGGGCGTGATGGCGGCGGATATCGCGAACGACGCGCTCCACGGGATGGAGAGTGGGACCAGTCGCGAGGTGGTGACCGGCCCAGTAACCGCTTTGGTGAGCGTTCCGGTGATCGACCCGGTTATCGGTTCAAGGAGCGGTCTGGGGATCGTTTTGGTGATCGACAAGGTGATCGAACTGGAGAACGTTTCGGTGATCGCCCGAAAGACCGGTTCGGCAACCGTTCCCGTTCCTTCGACCGAGATCAGAATGCATCCCGTTCGGGCTCTCAAGACGAACGCTCAGGGCCTGGACGTTTTCGCGATCGCAACGATCGGTACGCCGACCGCCGTCGCTCCGGGGATGAGCGGCGCCAACCGTCCCAGCGCTCCAGATCTCGTTTCGATGAGGCTCGTCCTCAGCGGCCGGATGCAGCCCCGGAGGCTGCAGCGGCCACCCCGCCAGCGGACGATCTGATCTGGGGGCGTCATGCCACCCAGGCCGCGTTGGAGGCCGGACGCCCCATCCATCGCATCTGGTGCACTGCTGAGATGCGCAGTGCCTCCAAATTCCTCCAGCTTCTGCGCGATGCCAAGGCCTCGGGCGTTCTCGTGGAAGAGGTGACCTGGGCCCGGCTGGGACAGATCACAGGTGGGTCCGTTCATCAGGGCATCGCCTTGCAGACGGCTGCGGCGGAAACCCTTGATCTCGACAGCCTCATCGAGGGCTGCTCGGATCTGGGGGAACCCCCCTTGTTGGTGGCCTTGGACGGTGTCACCGACCCCCACAACCTTGGGGCGGTTGTTCGCTCCGCTGAGGCCATGGGAGCCCATGGTGTGGTGATCCCCCAGCGCCGCAGTGCTGGCTTGACCGGTTCCGCCGCCAAGGTGGCCGCCGGAGCCCTTGAACACCTGCCGGTGGCACGTGTGGTCAACCTCAATCGCTCCCTGGAAAAGCTCAAAGATGCCGGCTACAGGGTGGTGGGCCTTGCCGCTGAAGGGGATGTGACCCTCACCGATGTCGACCTCAGTGGGCCGATGGTGCTGGTCACCGGATCCGAGGACCAGGGCCTGTCGCTGATGACCCGGCGCCATTGCGACCAGTTGGTTCGCATCCCGCTGCGGGGCATCACACCGAGCCTCAATGCTTCCGTCGCCACAGCCCTTTGCGTCTATGAAGTGGCACGGCGCAACTGGATGAAGGACATTCACGGCCAGGCACCGTCGCCGCCGATTAGGAGGCCCAAACTTGCCGGTGCTGAATCGCCTGTTGTGGCTGAACAACCTGTTTCGTCTGAACAGCCCGCTTCGCCTGCACAGCTTGCTACGCCCGAACAGCCTGAAGCTCCTGTTGAGAAGGCCCCGGAACAGCGGATTGACCTGGATCTGAACCCATCGCAGCCGGATGCTGCCCTGCCGTTCGATCAGAACATCCAGCTATCTCCCTGAAAACAGCGCGGTTGAACAAGATCTCGGGGCACAATGCCCCGACGTCCTGTTCATCCCATGAGTCCCCTGATTCGGCCTCTGCGCAGCCTTGCCAATGGCTTTGGAGTCGCTTGGTGGGCTCGCGTTCAGACGTCAGGCCCTGATGTGACCTACTGGTTCGGACCTTTCATCACCCGCAAGGGGCTGGAGAGCGAGCTCAGTGCCTTCCTGGACGACGTCAAGTCGGAGCAACCCCAGTCGATTAGCCATTCCCTGCTGCGGACCCGGCGCTCCGAGCCCCTCACTATCTCAGCTGAGGGCTGATCCTGCGGCTGATAGCGTCCTTGCTGCAATGGATCGCAGGGACATGACGATCAGCGCGTGGCGTCAGCAACTGCAGAGCGGCGAGGTGTCCTCCCGCGAGCTCGTTGATCAGCACCTCAAGCGGCTCGAAAGTTCTGAGCCTTCGCTGAACGCCTTTGTTGAAGTCACGGCCGATCAGGCCCGTGCTGAGGCGTCCCGCATTGATGAAGCCCGGGCCGCCGGCGAGACGCTCGGCCCCCTGGCGGGATTGCCGCTGGCCATCAAGGACAACCTCTGCACCAAAGGTGTTCGCACCACCTGTTCCAGCCGCATGCTCGAGCAGTTCGTGCCGCCCTACGAATCCACGGTCACCGAGCGGCTCTGGCAGGCCGGTGGTGTGTTGGTGGGCAAGACAAATCTGGATGAGTTCGCCATGGGTGGCTCAACCGAAACGTCCGCATTCGGGGCCACACAGAACCCCTGGAACACCGCCCATGTGCCGGGTGGAAGCTCCGGTGGCAGTGCAGCGGCCGTCGCCGCTGGCAGTTGCGTCGCTTCGCTTGGTTCCGACACCGGTGGCTCCATCCGCCAACCGGCGTCGTTCTGTGGTGTGGTGGGCCTCAAGCCCACCTACGGCCGCGTCAGCCGTTGGGGCCTGGTGGCCTTCGCCAGCTCTCTGGATCAGGTGGGACCCTTCGCCGGCAGCGTTGCTGATGTGGCTGAACTGCTCCAGGTGATCGCCGGGCCCGACCCCCGCGATTCCACCTGCCTTGATGCAGCTGTTCCCGATTTCAGCGCCGGCCTCAACCAGTCCATCAAGGGGCTCAAGGTGGGTGTGATCAAGGAGTGCTTCGATGCCGAAGGCCTCGACCCTGAGGTGAAGGCATCGGTGCAGGCCTCTGCTGCCCAGCTGGAGGCTCTCGGTGCTGAACTGGTGGAGGTGAGCTGCCCCCGGTTCAACGACGGCATCGCCACCTACTACGTGATCGCACCATCGGAGGCGTCGGCCAACCTGGCGCGGTACGACGGTGTCAAATACGGCTTCCGTGCCGAAGACGCCGAGAGCCTTGCCGCGATGACGGCGCGAAGCCGTGCTGAAGGATTCGGCGCTGAGGTGCAACGGCGAATCCTGATCGGCACCTACGCCCTGTCCGCCGGATATGTCGATGCCTACTACAAAAAGGCGCAGCAGGTGCGCACCCTGATCCGGCGGGATTTTGATGCGGCCTTCCAGAGTGTTGATGTGCTGCTGACGCCAACAGCGCCGTCCACGGCCTTCAAGGCTGGTGCCCACGCCGACGACCCGCTGGCGATGTATCTGGCTGACCTGCTGACGATTCCGGTCAACCTGGCTGGACTTCCGGCCATCAGTGTTCCCTGTGGATTCAGCGCGGCGGGTCTGCCGATCGGGATGCAGCTGATCGGCAATGTGTTGGATGAACCGCGTCTGCTTCAGGTGGCGCATCAGTACGAGCAGGCCGCTCAGGTGTTTGCGTCACGCCCGGAAGCTGCACTGGTTCCCTGATCTGCGCCACATATGGGGGGTTGTGTTCCCCCTGAACGCTGGATCTTGCGTCGGGTCCTAGTCTGACCCCATGGCTTTCGTTCCTCTCCACAACCACAGCGACTACAGCCTTCTGGACGGTGCGTCGCAGTTGCCGGCCATGGTGGAGCGGGCGAAGCAGCTGGGCATGCCTGCCATCGCCCTGACGGATCACGGCGTGATGTACGGCGCGATTGAGCTGCTGAAGCTCTGTCAGGGTTCAGATCTCAAGCCGATCATCGGCAATGAGATGTATGTGATCAATGGGTCCATTGACGACCCACAACCCAAGAAAGAGAAGCGATATCACCTGGTGGTGCTGGCGAAAAACGCCACCGGTTACCGCAATCTGGTGAAGCTCACCAGCATCAGCCACCTGCGGGGGATGCGGGGACGCGGGATTTTCTCCCGTGCCTGCATCGACAAGGAACTGCTGAAGCAACACAGCGAAGGCCTGATCATCGCCACGGCCTGCCTCGGCGGTGAGATCGCCCAGGCGATTCTGCGGGGTCGCCCCGATGTGGCTCGCAAGGTGGCGGCTTGGTATCAGGAGGTGTTCGGCGACGACTACTACCTCGAAATCCAGGATCACGGATCCCCGGAAGATCGGATCGTCAACGTTGAGATCGTCAAAATTGCCAAGGAACTCGGCATCCAGATCGTTGCCACCAACGATGCCCACTACCTGAGCAAGCAGGACGTTGAAGCCCACGACGCCTTGCTTTGCGTGCTCACCGGCAAGCTGATCACCGATGAGAAGCGGCTGCGTTACACCGGCACTGAATACATCAAAACCGAAGAGGAGATGGGCCTTCTCTTCGGGGATCACCTCGAGCCTGAGGTGGTTCAGGAGGCGATCGCCAACACCGTCAAGGTGGCCAAGAAGGTGGAGCCTTACGACATTCTCGGGCGCTATCAAATGCCCCGATTCCCGATTCCCGAGGGCCATACCCCCGTCAGCTACCTGAGGGAGGTGACCGAGCAGGGATTACGGGATCGGCTCGAGCTCAGCCCTGATGCTGCCTTGCCCGACGACTATGCCGAGCGCATGGCCCATGAGCTCAAGATCATGGAGCAGATGGGATTTCCCACTTACTTCCTGGTGGTCTGGGATTACATCCGTTTTGCCCGGGAACAGAACATTCCCGTCGGTCCGGGTCGTGGCTCCGCTGCAGGGTCGCTCGTCGCGTATTGCCTGGGGATCACCAACATCGATCCGATCACCAACTGCCTGCTGTTCGAGCGCTTCCTCAATCCGGAACGCAAGTCGATGCCTGATATCGACACCGACTTCTGCATCGAGCGTCGTGGTGAGGTGATCGACTACGTCACCGAACGCTACGGCGAGGACAAGGTGGCGCAGATCATCACCTTCAACCGGATGACCTCCAAGGCGGTTTTGAAGGATGTGGCCCGGGTGCTCGACATTCCCTACGGGGATGCCGACCGTCTGGCGAAGCTGATCCCGGTGGTTCGCGGCAAGCCCGCCAAGCTCAAGGCGATGATCGGCGCGGAATCACCCAACCCCGAGTTCCGCGAGAAGTACGAGGCGGATCCAACGGTGAAGCGTTGGGTGGACATGGCAATGCGGATTGAAGGCACCAACAAAACCTTCGGTGTTCACGCAGCTGGTGTGGTCATCGCCGCTGATCCCCTCGACGAACTGGTGCCGTTGCAGCGCAACAACGATGGTCAGGTGATCACGCAGTACTTCATGGAAGACGTGGAATCCATGGGTCTGTTGAAGATGGATTTCTTGGGGTTGAAGAACCTCACGATGATCGAAAAGACCCTCGAACTGGTGGAGGTGAGCAGTGGCACCCGTGTCGATCCCGACAAATTGCCGCCCCAGGATGAAGAGACCTTTGCCCTTTTGGCGAGAGGTGATCTGGAGGGGATCTTCCAGTTGGAATCCAGCGGAATGCGGCAGATCGTGCGTGATCTCAAGCCGTCATCCCTGGAAGACATCTCCTCGATCCTTGCCCTCTACAGACCGGGGCCTCTCGATGCTGGCCTGATTCCCAAATTCATCAACCGCAAGCACGGCCGGGAGGCGATCGATTTCGCCCACGCGATTCTTGAGCCGATCCTGTCCGAGACCTACGGGATCATGGTGTACCAGGAACAGATCATGCGGATCGCACAGGATCTGGCCGGTTACTCCCTGGGTCAGGCCGATCTGCTCCGGCGGGCGATGGGCAAGAAAAAAGTGTCTGAGATGCAGAAGCACCGCGGCATCTTCGTTCAGGGTGCTGGAGAGCGCGGCGTTGATGAAAAGGTCGCCGACGAACTGTTCGATCAGATGGTTCTCTTCGCTGAATACTGCTTCAACAAGAGCCATTCCACGGCCTATGGCGCCGTTACTTACCAGACGGCTTACCTGAAAGCGCACTACCCGGTCGCTTACATGGCGGCCCTGCTCACGGTGAACGCCGGAGCGGCCGACAAAGTGCAGCGCTACATCTCCAATTGCAATGCGATGGGGATTGAGGTGATGCCCCCGGATGTGAATGCCTCGCTCACGGATTTCACCCCCAATGGCGATCGGATCCTGTTCGGCCTGTCCGCCGTTCGCAACCTTGGTGATGGTGCGATCCGTCAATTGATCGCCGCCCGCGATAGTGATGGCCCCTTCCGTTCCCTGGCGGACCTCTGTGACCGGATCCCGTCCTCGGTGCTCAACCGCCGTGCTCTGGAGTCGTTGATTCACTGCGGTGCCCTGGATGCCATGGATCCGCAGGCCAACCGTGCTCAGTTGATGGCAGATCTTGATCTGCTGCTCGACTGGGCCTCCTCACGGGCCAAAGATCGAGACAGCGGCCAGGGCAACCTCTTTGATCTGATGGCTCCAGCCGCCGATGCCGATGGGCCGGCGGATCTCAGCCATGCACCCAAGGCGGCGCCGGTGCCGGACTATCCCCCAACGGAAAAGCTTCGTCTCGAAAAAGATCTGGTGGGCTTCTACCTCTCCGATCACCCACTCAAACAGCTCACACCCTCGTCGAAGTTGCTGGCCCCCATCGGCCTGGGTTCCCTGGAGGAACAGCCCGACAAAGCCAAGGTGAGTGCCATTGCGATGGTGGCTGAAATGCGCCAGGTCACCACCCGTAAGGGCGATCGCATGGCGATCCTGCAGCTTGAGGATCTCACTGGAAGTTGCGAAGCGGTGGTGTTTCCCAAGAGTTACGCGCGCCTCGCAGATCACCTGATGGCTGAAGCCCGCCTTTTGGTGTGGGCTGGGGTCGACCGGCGTGACGAGCGCGTGCAGCTGATCATTGACGACTGCCGTGCCGTCGATGAGCTCAATCTGCTGCTGGTTCATCTCCCCTCCGATCAGGCCAGCGACATCGCCATTCAGCACAAGCTGCGGGAATGCCTGAACCAACATCGCCCTGAGCGTGATGAGCTGGGCGTCAAGGTGCCTGTGGTGGCCGAGGTGTGCCACGGCGACAGTGTTCGCTATGTGCGTCTCGGTTCCCAGTTCTGCGTCAAAGACGTTGATGCAGCGATCGCGTCACTGCGCACCCAGTCCTTTGAAGCCCGGTGCAGCGACCGTCTGGTGCTCACCTGATCGTCTGACCAGGAGGTCCTGATCCACAGAACTGGATCAGGACTTCGATTGCTCTTGCTGCTGCTTTTGGGCCCGGATCGACTCCTTCATCCGCTGAATGTTCGGCTTGAAGTTCTCGAAGCCGAGCAGAGAACCCGGTTCGGGATCCCAGCTGGCGGTCAACACGCCAACGCTGAGGCCTACCAGACCCAGGAGGAAAAACAGGCCGGAGCCAGTCAGCGTGAGCCCTGGAGCGATATCGGCGATGCCACGGGTGACGACGAAATAACTGCCAACAAAAACTCCCATCCCAGCGAGGGACGGGAGTCCTGTGAACACAGCAACCCGACGAGCCATCCGATCGGCCACGTAGCGAGGAATGGCTTCCTGCCTAGGCGTCCCTGAAGCAGGCTTGTTTCCCTTCCCAGACCCTTTGGGCTCAAAGGGGAGGGCGTTGCGTTGCTCAGGCATGGGGGACGTCGATCAGCCGCGGATGCCCAGTTTGGCGATCGTGTCGGCGTAGCGTTGCTCGCTCTTGCTGCGCATGTAGCTCAGCAGGCGCTTGCGGCGGCCAATCATCTTGAGCAGCCCCTGCCGTGAGGAGAAGTCATGGATGTTGTTCTGCAGGTGGCTGCTGAGACGGTTGATCCGCTCACTCAGCATGGCCACCTGGACCTCGGCAGAACCGGTGTCGGTGCCGTGGGTCTGGTGGGTGTTGATCAGCTGCTGCTTCTCGGTGGTATCAAGCGACATGCGCGGGGGGCGGCCCTGTCAGTGCAAACAACCAGCTTACCTTCGCGTGGGGCGGCTCAGGCCGATTCGCGGCTCAGCCATTGCAGGCAGCCCCGCAGCCAGGCGTCCTGGTCGTCTCCAGCAGGCGGTTGGCCATCGGCGCCCTCAGCGATCGCACGGATGGCTCGACGGATTTCCAGATCGTCGTAACCCAGCATCGAGAGGGTCGCTTCCACGTCGGCACCGCTTGCCGGCATCTGCTCCGAGCTGACGCCTTCCGCCAGCGATGGGGCGGGATCCACGCCCGCGAAGGCCGCAATCGAGGCCCTGAGTTCCACCGCCAGGCGCTCAGCGGTGCGTTTGCCGATGCCCTGCGCCTTGCAGAGGCGACGCAAATCACCGCTGCTGATCGCTTCCACCAGCTCCTGGGGCTTGCATTCCTGCATCAGCGCCAGACCGGCCTGGGGGCCCACACCGCTGACGCTGATCAGCAGCCGGAACAGATCCCGCTCCTGGCGCAGGGGAAAGCCGTAGAGGCTGCTGCCGTCCTCCCGCTGCACCTGATGAATCCACAGGTTTAGGTCGCCGTCCGCCGGAAGGTTCTGCTGATGCCGCTCGGTCAGGTGCACCTCATATCCGACCCCACCGCAGAGCAGCAGAACGCCGCTACGGTTGCCTTGAGTCCAGCACTCCATCGGTCGTCCCTGAAGCCAGCCGATCATGGGGAGAGGTTTCAACCGCGTCATGTTGCCGCAGCTGTCATTGCCTGTCTCTGCTTTCAAGCGCGTTGTGCGCCGTTTGCTTCAGGTGCTGTGCGTTCTATCGATCGTGGTTTCACTGACGGCATGCAATGGATCTCAGCCGCCACGGGCTCTCCTGAATGAAGCGCTGGCCCTGCAGATTCAGCTCACCCAGTCGGCCATTGCCAGCTCCCTCGATCTCACCCCGATGCCCATCGCCCCAAGCGTGAGTCGGGTGCGGGTGGAGGACCAGGAAAGTTTTTCCCTGGGTGACGAGCAGGGCCTCAGGATTTCAGGCCGCTTCGACTGGCAGCTCCCCGGCGACCGTGTGCAGGTGGATAGCCCGTTTGAACTGTTTCTGCAGCGGGGCTCTCGTGGTCAGAGCTGGCGCCTGGCCAGACCCAAAGGCGGATCCGACGACCGCCAGGCCTGGCTGACGTACCCCCTGGGTTTGGACAAAGCCTGAGCTCTAACGTCGCGCCGACAGGCTGATCAGAGTGGCGGCCAGCACCAGCATCCCGCCGCCCACCTGCCAGGCATTGATCGACTCGGCGAACCACATCCAGCCCCAGCCTGCGGCAAAGACCACCTGCACGTAGTTGATCGATGTGGCTCGGGCGGCGGGCAGGCAGCGCAGGCCCTCGGTCACCCAGATCTGGCCCAGCTGGGTCATCACCCCGACCCCCAGGAGCCAGAACCATTCGATGCCTTGGGGCCAGACCCCTTGCTGCAGAACCCAGGGCAGGGTCAGGGGAACCGAGATCATCGGGAAATAGAGGATGATCACCAAGGGGTGCTCGGTTTGCGACAGCCGCCGCACACTCACGTAGGCCAGGGCGGTCATCAGAGCGCCACCAATGCCGATCAGGGCAGGGATCAGTTGCGCAGGTTGGGCTGTTCCCGTGAGCCACTGCGGTTGCACCACCAGGGTGACGCCGATCCAGCCCAGCAGAACCGCTGCACTGATGCGTCGGCGCAGGGGCTCGCCCAGCAGCAACAGCGCTGCCACGGCGGTGAAGGTGGGGTAGGTGTACTGCAGCACCGTCGCTGAAGCGAGCGGCAGCTGGTCAATCGCTTCGAAGAAGCAGAGCAGGGCCAAGCTGCCCAGCACCCCCCGCGCCACCAGCAGCCCCCGTCGCTGGCCCCACGGGGAGACCCCGGCCAGGCGCAGGCCCACAGCGGTCAGAACGATGCTGATCAGGGCCCGGCACAGCACGATTTCCGCCACCGGAAGCCGACTGTTCAGTTGCTTGACGCAGACCGTCATCAGGCTGAAGGCCAGGGAGCTCAGGATCAGGGCACGGCTGCCCCGCACCGAGTCCTGGTTCCACCAGGGCTGTGGGGTCTGCGGTTCGGCCATGGCTGTTCGGATGACGGGGTGCACGGAACCCTGCGACTTCGCAGAATGGACCGATGGTGAACGCCCGCCTGCACCCAAGAACGATCGAGGCCGTCAAGGAACGGGCCGACATCGTTGATGTGGTGGGCGAGCACGTGGTGCTCAAGAAGAAGGGACGGGAATTCGTCGGGATCTGTCCGTTCCATGACGACAGCAAACCGTCTATGACGGTGTCGCCCGCCAAGCAGTTCTACTACTGCTTCTCCTGTGGTGCTGGCGGCAACTCCATCAAGTTCCTGATGGAGTT
This sequence comes from Synechococcus sp. M16.1, assembly GCF_014279895.1. Taxonomy (NCBI): domain Bacteria; kingdom Bacillati; phylum Cyanobacteriota; class Cyanophyceae; order Synechococcales; family Synechococcaceae; genus Synechococcus; species Synechococcus sp. M16.1. The sequence continues at coordinate 934,375 of NZ_CP047954.1, forward strand.
CCAGCGCCAGAGTTTCAGCGATGTGGTGCTGGATCTGGCGCGGCGTTATCAGCTGCCGATCGAGACTGTGGATGGTCCGCAGCAGGAACGGCTGCGGCAACAGTTGTCCCGCAGGGACAAGCTGCAGCGGGCCCTGGCCCTGGCTGCCGGTTGGTTCCGCAGCCAGTTGATGGCGCCTGCTGGAGCAGAGGCCCTCAAGTACCTCAGTGAGGCCAGAGGGTTGAGTCCCGCCACCCAGGAGACCTTTCAACTCGGCTATGCGCCGGATCAGTGGGATGGTCTGCTCAAGCATCTTCAGCAAGTTGAGGGGCTGGCGCCTGAGCTTCTCGAGGCTGCTGGGCTGGTGGTTCCCCGCAAGGGCGGCAACGGGTTCTATGACCGCTTCCGCCATCGGGTCATGGTGCCGATCCATGACCGTCAGGGCCGGGTGATCGGTTTCGGGGGACGCAGCCTTGATGGCAGCGAACCGAAATACCTCAACTCCCCCGAGACCGAAGTGTTCGAGAAGGGGAAGCATCTGTTCGGTCTCGACAAGGCCTCCAACGCCATCCGCAAGGACGACAGGGCGGTGGTGGTGGAGGGCTATTTCGATGTGATTGCCCTGCATGCCGCCGGCATCACCAACGCTGTGGCCTCCCTCGGCACGGCCCTGAGCAGTCAGCAGATCACCCAGTTGTGCCGCGTCAGCGACAGCAAGCGGATCGTTCTGAATTTCGACGCCGACGGTGCCGGTGTCCGTGCCGCCAATCGGGCCATCGGCGAGGTGGAGCAGCTGGCGATGCAGGGCCAGCTGGAGCTGCGGGTTCTGCACCTTCCTTCAGGCAAGGACCCCGATGAGTTCCTCAAACAGAACGGGGCTGGCGATTACCGCGCTCTGCTCGATCAGGCCCCCCTCTGGCTGGATTGGCAGATCGAGCAGGTGCTGGAGGAGCGCGATCTCAGCCGGGCCGACCAGTTCCAACAGGCGGTTACGGCCCTGGTGGGGCTGCTGGGCAAACTGCCCCAGTCCGCCGTGCGCACCCATTACCTCCAACGGGTAGCGGAGCGCCTCAGTGGTGGCCAGGGACGCCTGGCGCTTCAGCTCGAGGACGACCTGCGGCAGCAGGTGAAGGGCCAGCGTTGGCATGGGCGCTCCAGCCGTCATGAGCAGCCCGGTGAATCCGGACAGCGGGAGCGTTGTGAGGCCGATCTGCTGCGGCTGTATCTGCATTGCCCCCGGCATCGGGCCACGATTCGCCAGGAACTGCGCAAACGCGAACTGGAGGATTTCGCCATTCCCCATCACCGCCATCTCTGGGCGGCCATTACGGATCTCGAGGAGACCAACCTGGGTGAGGGGCGCATGGAGTCGATCAGCCGTTGCGACGACGACGGCGAGGGTCTGGATCTCATCGATCTGCCCCGCTTGCTCACCGATCAGCTCTTGCTGGAGAGCAGTGCGCTGGTGTCTCGCCTGACGCCCCTTTTGGAGCCTGGTGAATTGCAGCGTGTTGCCCTGGCGGAGCCCCTGGAGCAGCTGCGGGGCATTGCTGCTCTGCTGGAGCGTCAAAAAAGCTTGAAGCGCTGCCGGCACCTGTTGGAGGCCTGGGGTGGCCAGCGTCTGCAAACCCTGGAATCCTGCATCGCTGTTCTGATCGATCAGGAGGCTTCGTCAGATCAGGCCTCCGTGGACATGGAGGTGCGGATTCAGGCCCTCTTCGATGACCTCAACCGTGATGCGCTGCGCTACCAGGAGTTGTATTACACCGAGCGAAAACACATCGGCCATTTGGATCAGCAACGTTGCGCCAGCTACACCGTTCCCCCGGCCGCCTGAGCCATGGGCCGGTGGTCTGGGCAAACTGCATCAGGATCTGTTCCTCGAGTTGAAGATGTCTGAATTCTTCGAAGCGATCTGGCACGGTGAGGGCGTCGGCGACGGCGGTGATCTGGAGGAAGCGCTGCAGGCCTACGTCGTGGTGAAGCCGGAGGAGGGGGATTGGGTTGAGGCTTGCGCCGCTGAGGGGGCCGACCCTGTGATCGAGCGCTTCGCCTCGTTTGACGCCTACCTCGACAATGCTGATCCGCTTGAGCGCATTGCCGTCACCCCGCAGATGATCAGCGAAGCCCTTGCGTTGCTGCCGTCCTGATGACTGATTCGCAGCTGGATTTCGCCGCGCTCGATCCGGTCAACCACCTCTGGCCGGCCTTTGTGGAGCGTCTGGGTTCCGAGAAGGCTCAGCGGGCTGTTCGTCAGGCGCTGGATCTGCAGGGCATGCGAGGGCACCAGGGCACCCTGCCGGTGCTGTTCACTGAAACCGGAGGACTGGCGTTGGCCAGCACCGATCTGGTGCGGGAGCAGACGGGTCTCAACGCCCACGGCGAGCGGATGGTCTTGCTGCTCAGCACCCGTGAGCAGGTCATCCAGCTGCTGCAGGAGGTTTGAGGCCTGGCTCAACGCTGTGGGTCAGGCCTTCACCACCGGTAGATCCTGCAGACGGGTGGTGGCGGCGCGGCTGAGTTGCTCACGCCGCATCAACCAACTGGGCTGCAGTCCGCAACCGGCCCATTGCAGGGTTCCACGCCCGTAACGCCGATTGATCCGGTCGATGGTCTCCATCAGGCACTCCCGTTTCTGCTGCTGCTCCTCACTCATCGGCACCATCAGATGGGTCTGCAGGATGTCATGGCTCTGCAGGTGCTGCATCAGCACGCCGGCCTTGGCCAATGGTCGGTGGGGGCGAAAGATCCGTGCCACCAAGGGCCGTGCCGCTTCCAGCAGCACAGCTGTGTCATTGCTCGGCAGGTCCAGCTGCGTGCTGGCGGCTTGACTGTAAAACCCAGGAGCGAACGGGCTGGTGCGGGTGTAGATGGTGAGGGCTGCTGCCCGTTGCCGTTGCCTGCGCAATTTCTCGGCGGCGCGCACCACATAGGTGGCGATGGCCTGGTGCAGCTCCTCCTGGCTGGTGATGGGTCGGCTGAAACTGCGACTCACGCAGGTTTCCTGCTTTGGTGCTGGTGCCAGCTCCAGCGGCAGGCAGGCATGGCCCCGCAGCTCCCGTTGCAGCCGCAGACCCACCACGCCGCATTTGGCGCGCAGTTCACCGCTCGGCATGTCCCGGAGGTGTCGTGCGTTGCTGACGCCCCGCAGGCGACACCAATGGGCTAGTTGTCGACCGATTCCCCAGACATCCTCGATCGCAATGGTTTCCAGCCAGCGATCGGGGTTGTCGCACTGGCCGAGGTCGAACATCCCGGCATGGTCTGGGGTCTGTTTGGCCAGGCGATTGGCCAGCTTGGCCTGGGCCTTGCTGGCCCCTAAGCCGATGGCGATCGGTAGGCCGAGGTTCTGCCGTGCCCGTGCCCGCAGCTGGCGGGACCAACCCTGCAGGTCGCCATCGCGGGGACGACGAATTCTCCCGAAGGCCTCGTCAATCGAATACACCTCCAGCTCTTCACAGTGGGCCTCCAGCAGGCTCATCATCCGCTGGCTCATGTCGGCATAGAGGGCGTAGTTCGAACTGCGCACCACCACGTTGTGCCGTTCAAGCTCCCGGCGCGCCTTGAAGTACGGCGTCCCCATGCGGATGCCGAGGGCACGGGCTTCGGCACTGCGCGCAACGATGCAGCCGTCGTTGTTGGACAGCACCACCACGGGGTGACCGATCAGAGCCGGATCCAGGCTCTGTTCGCAGGAGGCATAGAAGTTGTTTCCATCGATCAGGGCCGTGGCCTGAGGCATGGCGATGTCGCTTCAGAGCGGATGGATCACGTGGATGGCGACGCCCCAGATCTGCACTTCGCCGCAGCGGTGAAGCTCCAGTGGCGGATAGTCCGGATGGGCGGCTTCCAGGCGCAACCGGCCGCGATGACGCATCAGGCGTTTGAGGGTGAAGGCACCGTCGAGCACAGCCACAACCACCTGGCCCGGGCGCGGGTCGAGGCTGCGATCGACCACTAGAAGATCGCCGTCGTGGATGCCGGCGTCGGTCATCGATTCGCCGCTCACATGCAGGAAAAAGGTGCTGGTGGGATGCCGGATCAGCTGTTCATTCAGGTCGATCCCCACGTCCACGTAGTCATCGGCGGGGGACGGGAAGCCTGCGGCGACCCGTTCCCCGGCCAGGGGCAGCGTGAGCCGACTGCGCTTGGGCTGCAGGGGAAGCGGTCTGTGTTGGAGCTCCACGGCAGCAGCGACAACTGGCTAAATAGTACGCATGTACTGCTCGCTGTGGGGAGGATCCGGTGAGGATGGTGGCCTTCGACATCTGGTGTTGGCTGACTCCCCTTACCTCGTGGCCATGGCGCTGATCGATCAGCAGGGCCGGCGCGCCCTGCCCCTGGGGGGACGGTCTCAGAAAGAGGTGGCTCCGCAGGGTGAGGCCCCGGAGGCGTTGGGCCATGCACTGGTGCTGGAGCTGTTGCTGCGGGTGTGGCAGCGCAGTGATCAGGGTGCGCTGCAGCGTGCGGCTGGAGCCGACAGCCTGCTGCTGGTTGAGCTGCCGATGGAACGGCTGCCGGAGGACGTGCCCAGGCTCAAGGCGGACTGGTTGAACACGGGGGATACGGCCGCGTTCAAAGCGGCATTGCAGGCTTTCTCCCCGCGGGCCTGGACGGTTTCGATCGAAAAATTCAAGCCGGTGGCTCTGCAGCCGTTGTGGTGAGGGGCGCTTGCTCCCAGATGTTCACGGCCACGGAATAGCGCTCGCCTTCGAACGGGTTGATCCGGTGCAGGATGCCTGGGGAGAACAGCACCAGACGGTTCACCACCGGTGGGATCGAGATCACCGAGCGGAATGTGGGTAACGGCCCCTGGTATCCGTTCTCGATCGGAGGGCTGTCGGCCACCAGCAGTTTGCCGCCAGCGCAGCTCACGTGGGGGTAGAACACAGTGGACAGCAACGGAAGCAGGAAACGGCCGCTGCGTCGACCTTCCAGCTAGTCCTTGTCGATGTGCCAGTCGAGATCGTTGTTGGTGTTGCACCACCACTCGACTCCGGCCCGCTGTGGTGCGAACGGTGTTGCCAGAGGGAGCAGGGCCTCGTCGAGGTAGTGATCGACGACGGCTTGCTGAGCCGCTGCGTGAATCGAGCGGGGAGAACCGGTTTCGGGTCGCCAGCTGAATTGAGCATCACCGTCGTGTTCCTCCTTGAGTCGCCCGTGGATGTCACACAAGTCGCGTAGGTCCTGAAGGGCGCTGGCGGGCAGAAGGTTGTCGATGATTTGCAGCATGGTCGTGGCTGAGAGATCAGCGGCCATCGCCGAACCCTAGGCACGGTGATAAGGGCTGCCTTGAACAATCGCCTGGGCTCGGAACAGTTGTTCCACGAGCATCAGCCGCGCCAGTTCGTGGGGGAAGGTCATCGGTGAAAGGCTCAGGCGCCATTTGGCCTGTGCCTTGAGCTCAGCCGTCAGACCGTCGGCCCCACCGATCACGAAGGCCAGCCGTTGGTTGCCGAATTGCTCGAGACGTCGCGCGAAGGGAACCGACGCCAAGGTGTCGCCCTGTTCCATCAGTGCAATCAGGGTTTCGTCGGGTCGCAGGGCCGCTCTGATGGCATCAGCTTCCTTGTCTGGATTGCTGTCGCGCAGTTCGCTGATGGTCAACCCAGGCAGGCGTTTGAGGTAGAGGTCAATGCCGTCCTGAATCCAGCCACGACGCACTTTGCCCACCGCAAGAATCCGGCAACGGGCCGGGTTCAAACGTCGTCTCCCTCATCCTCGAGCAGCAGCTGCCCGAAAGCCACGTAGAGGCTTTCCTCCTCGCTGCCCGGGTTCACCTTCGGCCGTTTCGGCTGGGTGTTTTTTCCCGGTCCGGGCTGGCTGCGCGCTGGTGCGGCAAGGGCTGGGGTGGTGTCGTTGTTGTTGAACGGCGATGGTTGAGCCGATGGTTTGCGTTGGGCCTCCAACTGTTTGAGGCGGTCCATGAGGTGCTCAGGAACGGTGCCGTCCTGGCTGGCCTTCATCAGTTCCCGGAAGAGCTCCTCGGGGTTCTTCTCCGTTTCAACGCGATGGCGCACCTGGCTGGCTTTGGGAGCTGACGCAGGCTTCTCCGGTTCCGGCAGGCGTGCAGGGAGTTGACGCCCTAACTCACGCAGGCGCTCGAGGCTGCGGGGATCAAAACTCATGGTTCAGGCGCAACCGAGGCTTTCACGGGTGCTGCGGCCCGTGACGGAATTCGTTCCGTCGGCAACGGCGCAGAGGCTTTTGAGTTGGTCCCCGCGCATGGGAACGTCGGTGAAGTCGGCCCCCGTGATCAACACATCGCTGAAGCGGGTGTTGAAGGCAAAAGCCCCCTCCAGCACGGCATCCTCAAGGTTGGTGCCTGTCATCACAGCGGCGTCCAGGGTGGCTTCGCGCAGGTCGGTGCCGCTGAGGTCGGCATCCTGCAGCTTGGCGCCGTAGAGGCTGGCTCCCCGCAGATCAGACCCGGACAGGTTGGCTTCGCGCAGGTTGCTGAGGTTGAAGGTGGCCCCCCGCAGGTCCTTGTTGGAATAGTCGGCCCCAATCAACACCTGTTTGGCCACATCCATCGCGGCGTGGGCCGGAGCCGGCATCAGCCACTGGCATGTGAATACCACCAGAGAGATCAGTACGGCCGTGAAGCGTCTGCCCATGATCGGAACCATCACCGCCGAACCCTAGAACCGTTCCAGGGGGGAATGGTTTGAACCAAGACGTGAGGGTTCAAGCCGGTGGGGTCTCAATGCAGCGGTGGCTGGGCGGAGCAGCAGGCCTTGCAGCAGCTGGAAGCGCAGGGATGGCGGTTGCTGGACCGAAACTGGCACTGCCGCTGGGGCGAGCTCGATCTGGTGCTGGAGCGGCAGCAGCAGCTGCTGGTGGTGGAGGTGAAGGGCCGTCGCACGGGGCATCGGGACCGCCATGGCCTTGATGCCTTTCATTCCGCCAAACGGCGCCGCATGGCCCGCGCGATCAGTTGCTGGAGAGCTGTGCATCCGGCATCCGCTGAGCATCTGCTCCGGGTCAAGCTGGCCCTCGTTCCCTTGATGACGTCCCGCCGAACGATTCGCTGGATTGATGTGGAGCGGCTGTGCTGATGCACAGTTGACCCATGGGTTTCTCTGGACATCACGCCCGCAAGCGTTTTGGTCAGCACTGGTTGCGGGACGAATCCGTGCTGCAACGAATCATCGAGGCTGCTGACCTGCAGTCCACCGATCGGGTGCTGGAGGTGGGGCCCGGTCGCGGGGCATTAACCGAGCGTCTGCTGGCCGCGGGACTGAAGGCGGTGCATGCGATTGAGCTCGACCGCGATCTGGTGGATGGTCTTCAGGAACGTTTTGAGGCTCAGCCTGGGTTCAGCCTCCATCAGGGCGATGTTCTCGAAGCCCCACTGGAATTGAGTGATGGCCGCATCGCCGACAAGGTGGTGGCCAACATTCCGTACAACATCACTGGCCCACTGCTGGAGCGGTTGGTGGGCCGACTGGACCGGCCGGTGGATCCGCCCTACCAACGGCTTGTGTTGCTGGTGCAGAAGGAAGTCGCGGAGCGAATTCGTGCCCGACCCGGCCACAGCAGTTTCAGTGCCCTGAGTGTGCGCATGCAGCTGCTGGCCCGGTGCCGTTCGGTGTGTCCGGTGCCGCCGCGCTGTTTTCAGCCACCACCAAAGGTGCAATCGGAAGTGATCTGCCTGGAGCCCTTGCCGGCCGCGGAGCGGGTGGAGCCGGCTCTGGCCGCTCGGGTGGAATCGCTGTTGAAGCAGGCGTTTCTGGCCCGGCGCAAGATGTTGCGCAACACCCTGGCGGGTGTGGCTGAGCCAGATCGCTTGAAGGAGCTGGCGGCCTCCGCGGGTTTCAGCCTGCAGCAACGCCCCCAGGAACTCGCGCCCGCCACCTGGGTCGCCCTGGCCAGGGGTTTGAATCGGGGCGACTGAACAACCACCATGATCACGGTGACGGCCCCGGCCAAAGTCAACCTGCACCTGGAGGTCCTGGGGCTGCGCTCGGACGGTTTCCATGAGCTGGCCATGGTGATGCAGAGCATCGAACTGGCGGATCGCCTGAGCTTTCAGAACACCGCTGATGCCCAACTCAGCCTCACCTGCGATGACGCCAGCCTCAGCGTCGGCGACGACAACCTGATCCTCCGGGCGGCCCAGTTGCTGCGGGACCGTTCGGGTTTCAGTGAATTGGGGGCGTCCATTCATCTCGAGAAGCGCATCCCCATCGGTGCTGGCCTGGCTGGTGGCTCCAGCGACGGCGCCGCGGCACTGGTTGGTCTGAATGCTCTGTGGGGCTTGGGCCACAGCCCCGCAGATCTGGAGCGAATGGCCGCTGAGCTCGGTTCAGACATGCCCTTCTGTGTGGCCGGAGGATGTCAGCTCTGTTTCGGGCGAGGCGAACAACTGGAAGCTGTGCCACCAACGCCTCAACCCCTGGCTGTGCTTTTGGTCAAAGACCCCACGGTGAGCGTTTCAACGCCCTGGGCCTACAAGCGTTGCCGTGAGCTCAATCAATCCCACTACCTCGCTGACGAGGCGGCTTTTGAACAACGCCGGCAAGCCTTGCGCAGCGTTGATTGGCTCCAGCCATTGCGCAGCGAGCTGCCACCTCCCCTGCGCAATGACCTGCAGGAGGTGGTTGCTCCTGAAACAGCTGCGGTGCGTTCGGCGCTCGATCTGTTGAACAGCATTCCCCAAAGCCTGGCGGTGGCCATGAGTGGTTCTGGACCCAGTTGTTTCGCGCTGTTTTCCGATCTGGCGTCATGCCGCCAGGCGCGGGATCAGCTCACTCCCCAGCTGGACCGCGCCGGCCTGAAGGCCTGGTCTTGCGCCCTTCGCAGCGATGGCGTGAGGATCGAGGCATGACTGATGTCCCCACACCAGAGAGCCCCGAACCACAGGATCCGCGCAAAGGTCCGCTGAGTTTTCTTTCCGGAGCGCTGACGGCCGGGCTGTTGGCCTGGCTAGCCCTGGGCCTGAGTCGGCGGATGGTGGTGTATTTCGCCGTTCATCCCCCGCACTACAGCTCGCCGATTGCCCAGAACATCGCTGTCACCCTGAAGACCCTTCTGGTGGGTTTGTCCTTCCTGGCCACCTTCAGCACGGCTTTTGTGGCCCTTGGCCTGACCCTGGTGTTTCTTCGCAGTCTCTTTACGGCTCGCGATCAGAACCCTGCCTAGCGTCCGCTCATTGCCAGGGTTTGGATGACGCCCCACGACCTCGGCCAGCTGGCGTTGCTGCTGTCTCCGGCCATGCTGCTTTCCGTTTTGTTGTTGTTCACCTTCGCGGCGGGCGGTTGACCCTGCGCTGACTGAGATAGCTTGGCCTCACCACCCGGATTGGCCGGGATCACTGTGACGCCGTGGCAGGAACACTTCTCTTCAACGCCCTCCGGGAAGCCATCGACGAGGAGATGGGGAGAGACCCCCACGTCTGCGTGATGGGGGAGGACGTCGGTCACTACGGCGGCAGTTACAAGGTCACCAAGGATCTGGCGGAGAAATACGGCGATCTCAGGGTGCTCGACACCCCGATTGCTGAGAACGGCTTCACCGGAATGGCTGTTGGTGCCGCGATGACCGGTCTGCGGCCGATCGTTGAGGGCATGAACATGGGCTTCCTGCTCCTGGCCTTCAACCAGATCTCCAACAACATGGGGATGCTCCGCTACACGAGCGGCGGCAACTTCACCATTCCCACCGTGGTGCGCGGCCCCGGCGGTGTGGGTCGTCAGCTTGGCGCTGAGCACAGCCAACGGCTCGAGGCCTACTTCCATGCCGTCCCCGGCATCAAGATCGTGGCCTGCAGCACGCCCACCAATGCCAAAGGCCTGATGAAGGCCGCGATTCGCGACAACAACCCCGTGCTCTTCTTCGAGCACGTTCTGCTCTACAACCTCAGCGAGGAGCTCCCCGAAGGCGACTACACCTGTGCCCTCGACCAGGCGGATCTGGTGAAAGAAGGCACCGATGTGACGATCCTCACCTACTCCCGGATGCGTCACCACTGTCTCAAGGCTGTGGAGCAACTGGAGGCAGAGGGGGTGAGCGTTGAGCTTATCGATCTGATTAGCCTCAAGCCCTTCGACATGGAGACGATCAGCCGCTCCATCCGCAAGACCAACAAGGTGATCGTGGTGGAGGAATGCATGAAGACCGGCGGCATCGGGGCCGAGTTGATTGCTCTGATCACCGAGCAGTGCTTCGACGATCTGGATGCCCGGCCTGTGCGTCTTTCCAGTCAGGACATCCCCACCCCCTACAACGGTTCTCTCGAGAACCTCACGATCATTCAGCCGCATCAGATCGTTGACGCGGCGCAGGCGTTGGTCAACAAGGGCATCTGACGTTGATGGCGCGTTATCAGGGTTGGTTTGCCCTTGTTCTTGCCCTGGCGATCGCCGCCGGGATGTTTTTGGTTCGGACGCCGCTGGAACTGGGCCTCGATCTGCGGGGCGGCAGTCAGCTCACCGTTGAGGTGAAGCCAGCCGGAGAAATCACCCGGGTTGGTGCCGAAGAGATGGAAGCGGTGAAAGCCGTGCTCGATCGTCGGGTTAACGGTCTTGGTGTGGCTGAGTCCACCCTGCAGACGGTGGGTGAGTCGCAGCTCGTGCTGCAGCTCCCAGGTGAGCAGGATCCCACCGCTGCTGCGCGGGTTCTCGGCGACACAGCCCTGTTGGAGTTTCGTGCCCAAAAGGCCGACACCGAAGCAGAGTTCCGAGGTCTGAGGCAGCTCCGTTCCCAGGTGGAAGCGATCCTCAGGTTGCGTGAAGATCAGATCCGCCTTGGTGAGACCCCGGAGCCTCTGGATCTGGCTCAGCTGAAGTCAACCCAGCAGACCCTGGGTCTGGATGGGCAGGCCAGCTCGGATGAGGAGCAGCTCCGCCAGCTTCTGAACAAGGTTGATGCAGATCTCCTCACGATGCTTGAGCCGGCAGCCCTGACGGGCAAGCAGCTGGTGACGGCAGGCCGCCAACCGCTCCAGAACAACCCGAACAGCTGGGAGGTGACCCTCAATTTCGATGGTGAGGGTGCTGAGGCCTTCGCTGACCTCACCAAATCGATTGCCGGTACCGACCGGTTGCTCGCCATCACTCTGGATGATCAGCTGATCAGTGCCGCCAGCGTTGGCCCCCAGTTCAAAAGTGCTGGAATCTCTGGTGGTGCAGCCACCATCAGTGGCAATTTCAGTGCGGAAACGGCCCGTGAGCTCGAGGTGAAGCTCCGCGGCGGCTCCCTGCCCCTCCCCGTTGAAGTGATCGAGGTCCGCACCATCGGGCCCACGCTCGGAGCAGAGAACATTCGCCGCAGCCTGGTGGCCGCCCTCTCGGGCCTGGCTCTGGTGGCGGTGTTCATGGTGGTGGCCTATCGCCTGCCAGGGGCGGTGGCTGTGATGGCCCTCAGCCTCTATGCCCTGTTCAACCTGGCGGTGTACGCCTTGATTCCGGTCACCCTCACCCTGCCGGGAATCGCTGGTTTCATCCTCTCGATCGGCATGGCCGTGGATGCCAATGTGCTGATCTTTGAACGGATCAAGGACGAATTGCGGCGGGGCAACACCTTGATCCGCTCGATCGATACAGGCTTCTCCGAGGCCTTTTCATCGATCGTCGATGGTCACCTGACCACGCTGATCAGTTGTGCAGCTCTCTTCTTCCTTGGAACCGGCCTGGTCAAGGGCTTTGCCGCGACCCTGGGCATTGGTGTTCTGCTGAGTTTGTTCACGGCCCTGACCTGCACCCGCACCCTGCTTCGTTTCCTGATGGGCTACGCCGGTCTGCGTCGTGCCAGCAATTTTCTGCCCACCGGGCAACTTCCTTCTGCCACCGCCTGAACCATGACTGAAGCATCGTCATCGGCACAAGCGGCCACGGTCCTCAGATTGCGCTGGTCCCTCAGCAGCATGCGCCGCAAGGTGTGGCTCGTTTCTGTTCTGGTGGTTCTGATCAGCCTGTTGGGCCTGGTGCTCAGCTGGTTGGATCCTGCGATTCGTGCTCCCCTCCGTCCCGGCCTGGATTTCACCGGTGGCACGCAGATTCAACTGGAGCGTCGCTGTGATGACGCCTGTGCCGAGCTCAAGGCGATTCAGGTTTCGGATGTGATCCGCAGCCTGGAGCTGCCCCAGGAGGAGGGTCAACCTCTCCCCAACCTGGGCGCTCCCCGGGTTCAGCTTCTGGATGGCGGTCAGTCGTTGTTGCTGCGCCTGCCAACCTTGTCGGCTGCCCAGGGCCAAGCGGTGATTCAGGCGGTTGAACCCGTTGCAGGGCCATTCCTCTCCGGTGGTCAATCGGTCGACACGATCGGGCCAAGCCTGGGCAAACAATTGCTGCGCAGCAGTCTGATTTCTCTGTTGGTGGCCTTCAGCGGTATTGCGGCCTACATCAGCTTCCGCTACGACCGCCGCTACGCGTTTCTCGCTCTGGTGGCGCTGGCCCATGACGTGGCGATCGTCTGTGGAGTTTTTGCCTGGCTCGGGGTTGTGCTCCAGCTGGAGGTGGACAGCCTCTTTGCGGTTTCATTGCTGACCATTGCTGGTTATTCGGTCAACGACACGGTGGTGGTCTTTGATCGCATCCGTGAACGCAGCAAGGATGCTGCCGACCTGCCGCTTTCAGTGCAGGTGGATCAAGCGGTGTCCGCCACCCTGACCCGCACGCTCTACACCAGCGGAACCACCCTGCTGCCTCTCTTGGCGCTCGTGTTTTTCGGTGGAGCAACGCTGTATTGGTTTGCCATCGCCCTCGCCCTCGGGGTTGTTGTTGGTTCCTGGTCGAGCATCGCCCTGGCGCCCTCGTTGCTCACGCTGTGGGACCGCTCCCGTGACTAAATCCAGCGGTAATTCAGAGCTGAGACGCCGTGCTGTTTCGGCCCGTTGGTTTCCAATACTGTTGATCCTGCTGGCTCTAGCTGATCTGCGCACCGAAGTTCTGCTGCTCAGTGATCAGTTCACGATCACAGGGCTTGGTTATGCCATTCGGCATCATCAGCTTGCTGTGGTGGTCTTGCTGGGTTCCGGCTCTCTCTGGCGTCGTTTCGGTTAACGCTTGGGGCCGTTGCCGAATTCCCGCCAGATCGAATCCCAGGTGCGTTGTTTCACCTCGGCGTTCCACTGCCCCTGGCTGTGGGTTGAGGCCCACCACGATTCGAACAGATCGTGGGCTTCCTCTTGCAGCAAATCGGGGTCAAGATTCTCGCGAACCAGCTGCATCACGGCCTGCCTCAGTTCCTCGTAACGGGAGAAATTGAAGATGACGTCCAAGCCTGTTCGTCTCAAGATCTCTTGGACACACTATTGGATTGAAGGGCGTGGAGGTGGCTTTTTCTGTATCGCAATGAACGTCAGTTCTTGGGAAGCCTGAGCTACTACACCTTTGGTTGCTCAGGTTCCATGGAGTTGAATCCTGGTCTCAGCGAGGTGGTCTTCGGCTTGCGTGCTGAGGTGGAAGCTCTGAAGACGCGCTTGAACAAGATTGAGCGTGGTCAAGAGGTGGCGGTCTCTGCGGCCTATTGGCAGGCGGTTGAGCGGGAGCGTGATTCGAGCGAAAAAAAGAAACGTCACCTGCTCTGATGCGGTCGAAAAAAATGGGACCCTCTCCCAAGAGTCCCAAGGCTCGACGCGTCGTTCTCACGACTCCGCAAAAATACTCACACAGTGCGGGTCTCAGATGTGACCCCTGCTACAGGACGTTCCGTGGGTTACATCTTTCGAGGGCATTGTCAGGCCCAGCGGTCCATGATCTGCTGCACCACCACGCGCTGCATCAGCACCTGAAGCACCACCACCAAAGGAAGGGCCAGCAGCACGCCCGGAAGCCCGAGTAGAGCACCAAGGCAGAGCTGAGCCGTTAAGGCCACCGTTGGCAGCAGATTCACGGTTTTGCGCAGCAGCAGTGGTGTGAGCAGAAAGGCCTCCAGGTTCTGCAGCACCAGCCGAAAAACCAGAACCGACAGCATCAATTGCGGCGACTGCAGCAGGGCCAATCCCGTGGGCAGCAGCGTTGCCGCCGTGGGCCCGATGGTCGGCACGAACGTGAGCAGCCCACACACCAGTGCGCTCAACAGGGCCAGGGGCGATTTCAGCAGCAACAGGCCGCCCCAGGTGAGCAGAAAAACGGTGGTGGCGGAGAGGGTCATGCCACTGAGCCAACCCCCCAACGCTTGCCTGCACTCGTCGATCAGGTGCTCCATCCGCTCCCGGGCGGGTCGGGGCGTCATGGCCACCACCATGCGCCTGTGGGCGCTTGGATCCAAGGCCAGCAGGATCGCGAGCAGCACCATCAAGAACAGTTGAATGAGCGAGTTCGCTGCACCTCCTGCGAACCCCAGCAACGGCTGAAGTCCTTTCAGATTGAGGCCCTCCCCCAAAGCGTCATTCAGCTGCGCCAGGCGCGGCTCACTGCTCAGCAGGTCGGACACCTTGCTGACCAACTGCGGCAGATCCCGTCCCAGTTGTTGAAACTGGCTGATCAGTTCCGGCACCAGCAGTTGCCCCAGCAGCCCCCCGGCCAAGATCAAAATCCCCAGCACGGCCGCCAGGGCCTGGGGGCGCTCCAGTGGGGTTCGCTTCTGAACCTGAACAAGCAGCACATCCAGGGCTACGGCCACCACCACGGCGCCAAAAAGCACCAGCAGCACCCAACGCAGGTGCCAGAGCAACAGCACCAGCACCACCAAGGTGAGCGCAATGAGAAACGTGCCGGCGGTCATCGAACCGGCTCCAGGCGTTTCCAGCGATCCAACACATCGTGGATCACCACTTCACGGATGATCACCTGCAGCACCACCGCCAAAGGCAGCGCCATCAGCAGGCCGAGGGGGCCAAACAGGAGTGTGAACAGGAACTGAGCCGCCAGAGTCAATCCGGGCAGCAGCTTCACCTGGTGGTGCATCACCGATGGTGTGATCACGTAACTCTCGATGTTCTGGATCACCACGTAGGCACCCAGCACCGCAGCGGCCTTCCAGGGGGCATCCAACAGAGCCACCGCCATCGGGAAGATCGTGCTCATGGTTGGCCCCACATTGGGGATCACGTTCAACAGCCCTGCAAGAAGTGCATTGGCCAGAACGAGCTTCACGCCCAACAGCGTTAAGGCAATGCTGCAAAGCACAAACACGGCCAGGGAGCTGATCAGCACACCCACCATCCAGCTGCTCAAGGCAGCACCGCACTGATCCAGGATGCGACGCCCCCGGCGTCGATAGAAGGAGGGAATCAACTGCAGGCCAACATTCCGATAGGCCTGGGGCTGAATGCTGATCATCAGAGCCACCGCCACCACGAACAACAGCCGCAGGACGCCGTTGCCGAGGTTGCCTGCCAAACCAAGCAGACCCAGCAAGCCACTGCCTACACCAGCGGCGAGGGATGAACTGTCGGGCACAAGTTGGCGTGGACCGTTCAGGCCCAGTTGATCCAGATCGGGGAATGCATCGGCCCCATAAATGGCCTCACTGATGCTGTCGATCCAACCGAGTCCCAGCCGCACCAGGGTCTGACCCGCTTCGGGCAGCTTCTGCAACAGCAGTGCGAATTCCTCGAGAAACGGGGGGACAACAACACCAGCCGCACCGGCGACCAACAACAACAACCCAACGATGCAGAGCAACAGGGCCAGGGGCCTTTGCATCGGCCGCCGCTCGCGAAGAATGCCCACCAAGGTGCACAGAGCCATGGCCAGAACCACTGCTGCGAAGATCAGCAGCAGCAGCTCACGCAGCGACCACAGCAGGACGATGGCTGCAATGAAGGCTGTCAATAACAGCCACTGGGGCAGTCTCAAGCTTGTTGGTCGTCGGCCCCTTCAGTCTGATTGGAATCCTGGCTTTGTGAATAACCCAAGCCATTGGCATCGGCGTAGCGCTGGGCGAAGCGCATGAAACGCTCGAAGTCCTGTTCGGACTTCCACGAGTAAACGGCTTCAAGGGCACTGGCGGTGCCGTTCACGAATTTGCCATTCACTTCGCGGGTGACCATTTCGCCTTCTTCATCCACCATCCACATTCCGGTGATGTCACCCATGGTTTCGGGAGCAATCGCAGCAGGCTGCTCGAAACGGAAGGTGGCTTGACCGGTGCGGCCGTCGCGGCTGCGGGTCAGACGGATGTCGGGCACCACCGGCTCGTTGACTCCCCGAAAGAACTGAATCGCCGCTTTGCTCATGCCGTTCTCGAACCGTCGATGGGGGCGATCCTAATCGGGGATTTCAACAAACCCGCCGTCGATCAAGGTCTCGGCGGCTTGATCAGCGCTGAGCCCTGAGAGATCGATCGTGTCGCGTTTGGGCGATCGCGCCAGTTCATGGTCGTAACAGCGGTCGTAGTAATCGAGCGTTGCGCGGCAGGCGGTGGCCCAGTCTTCCCTGGCAATCGCCTCGAGGGCTTCCTTGGTGCGCTGGGGCCCCAGGCGACGGCTGATCCGTTCGGTCGCCTCAGCCAGGGCGGCTCCCCCTTGGTGGCCGTACACCTGCACCAATTGGTTCACCCGTTCCCCGAGGTCGCGCTGAATCTCCAGCACAGGGGCCTCTTGCATCTGATCGAAAAGGGCCTTGGGAATGCGGCAGCGGCCCACCTGGATGCTTTCCGCTTCCAACCAGATGGCTGTGGCCCCATGGCGTTGGTGTTGATCCAGGGCCTCAGCCAATTGGTTTTCGTAGTGCTCGGTGCTGGGTTGATCCGGCAGACCCAGACCGCCGAAACTGCTGCCGCGGTGGTTGGCCAGCCCTTCCAGATCAACCACGGCTGCACCGCGCGCGGCCATGGCCAACAGCAGATCGGTTTTCCCTGTTCCCGTTCGGCCTCCCATCACGCGAAGGGGCCAGATCTGCTCAAAGCGGCTTTGGGCCCAGCGCCGATAGCTCTTGTAGCCCCCCTGAAGGAGCCTTGGCTTGAGATCAATCTGCTGGGCAAGCCAGGCCACACTGGCCGAGCGCATTCCGCCCCGCCAGCAGTAGATCCGTGGTTCCCCCTGCTGACGCAGGCTCTCCAATTGGCGCGCCAGGCTGCTGAGCTTGGGGCCGGTGAGTTCAAGCCCCAGGTAAATTGCTGGTGTGCGTCCCTGCTGCTTGTAGGCGGTGCCCACCGCGGCACGTTCCTCATCGTTGAAAAGCGGAACGTTGGTGGCCCCGGGCCAGTGCCCTTTCGCAAATTCGCCGGGGCTCCGAACGTCCACCAAAGGTCCCTTCAGCTCGCGCAGCTGTTGGATTTCGATTGAACATGTCTCGCCCATGCCTGACATAGTGGGCCAACACCGAGCCAGTTGGGGCCGGTTGCGACTCATGCTCTCCGGTTCCACACCCGCCACAAAACTCAGCGTTGATCAGCTGCTGGATCGTTTCGCGAAGGGAACACCTCGCCAGCGACGTCCGCTGATCAAGCAGATCGAAACCCGCGCCGACGAGTTGGCTGCGGTGGGCCCAGACCTTCTTTCTGGCTTTGACCCCGCCGGTGATGACTGGGCTGCAGGTTGGATCTTGCAGGTGTTGCAGCGCCACCATCCCGATGCAGTCACCACTCTCATCCCGTCGTCCGATCGAGGCTGGTTGACCACTGATTCCGGGGTTGGCCTGGATTACGGACCGCTGCAGCAGGAGCTGCTCGATCAGAACTTTGAAGAGGCGGATCGCGTCACCAGCCAGTGCCTGCGTGAATTGGCCGGTGATGCCGCCGTGAAACGGGGCTACGTCTATTTCACAGAAGTTGCGCCGATGTCAGGCGTTGATCTGGTCAGTCTTGATCGCCTCTGGACGGTCTATTCCCAAGGTCGTTTCGGCTTCACAGCCCAGTCCCAGTTGCTGTCAGCCCTCGATGGGCGTTACGAACGCCTTTGGCCCCGGATTGGCTGGAAATGTGATGGCGTCTGGACGCGTTATCCCGGTGCCTTCACCTGGTCGATCGAGGCTCCAGAAGGGCACATGCCGTTGATCAATCAGCTCCGTGGCGTTCGCCTGATGGATTCCCTCTTGAATCATCCGGCACTTGTGGCCCGCAGATCCTGACGGGGCTTCCCATCAACGGTAAGTTCGAAACACCGACGTCAACGGGCCCCACTGTGCCGTCCAAGAGGTTCCGTGTTCGCCGCATACTCACGCCCAACTGGATGGTCTGGCAGGTTCAGGATGAGGGTTGCGGTCTCCCACAACAGTCCCGCACAGCCACCCTGCCGCCGGCTCTCGATGCTCCCAGCGGGCGTGGGTTGTTCCTGATCCATCAATGTTTTGATGATGTGCGCTGGAGCCGCCGGGGGAATCGCCTGCAGCTGGCCTGCCGTCGGCCCGTCAGTGACGCGGACAGCCCGGATCCTTCAGCTCTCCTTTGAACCACCCCAGTGCCTGTTGGGTCAGGTTCTCCACGTCGGCGCTGTCCCCTTGGCGGAGCAGTTGCACCATCGCTGCAGCCAGTAACTCAGCTCCACGCCGCTGTCGGTTGCTCTTCAGCTGATGCCAGTCGCGATCGCCGATGCGGAGCAACTGGTGCAGTTCTTCCGCCTTGGCTGTAGCGGAGTCGGGCCATGGGGCGTCAGGTGAAGTCATCCCTGAATCATCAGATCGATCTAGTTTCGGTTTTCTTGGGTGCAATGGCGTTGAACAGCGCAAAGGCCAACGACGCGTTCGTGAACTGCGTTGGTTGCACCATGCCTCACGGCTGGTGTTGCAAGGGCAATGTCAGGCCCATGTCCGGTCGGGTGTTGCGGCGCGGCGATGGCTGCAGCGCCGCAAACTTGCTGCGAATCTGATCACGCAACGGCCTGTGGGCTGGGCCTTCTCCCCAGTGTCTGGAGAGCGCTTCTGGAGATCCTTACGCTTCGGTGGAGCAGGCTTTGCCTTGGCCTGGCTGCTGGCGCAGCTTTGAACGCATCAGAAGATCAGGCCACCCGTTGGCGATGGGCTTGGCCAACCACCACCATCGAATTCGAGGCCGGTGCTGATTCCTTCGTGGGTGTAACCCCCGCGGGCTGTGCCATGTCCTGACCGCGCAGCCAGGCATTGTGCAGGGCTCGCCTGCGGCGATCTTCAGACAACACCAAACGATCGGCTGCAGCCTGAGGACTTTCCCCAGGCATCACGGCCGTGCGCAGGCAGATGCCGAACCCATGGGCTTCGACCTGCACATGGCCTTCCATCAGCACCACCTGGAATGTCCAGCCCTCAAGCCAACGCAGCCGGAAGGGATTGCTCATGACGTTCCCTTCGGGATTCAGCACACCCTATGGCTCGCAGCCGTTCGTGCAAGGGACGCTGTCAGGGAATCCCCTCAGCTGGCCTCTGCGATGGGTTTGCGTGCCGACCAGACCCGCGTCATGAAGTGGGTTTCCGCGGTGATGCCTTCGAACCCTGCAGCTGAGAGGCGGGCGTCGATGTCGTCGCCGATGTAGTCGCGGTAGTAGGGCTCATGGAAGACGCGCCGGAAGTTCTCCATCACGGAGGCGAACTTGGCTGAATCGGCCATCTGCACAGAGTCGGCAAGTACGAACACACCACCGGGTTCAAGCACCCGCCAGGCCTCGTTGAGCACGTTCTGGCGGGCGTCCGCCGGAAGTTCGTGCAGCAGGAACACACTGGTGACGGCCTGAACCGATTCATCAGCCAAGGGCAGTGATTCCCCGTTGGCACGGATCAGCTGAACCAGCGATGCATCGCCGTCATTCAGCCAGCGGTTGGCTTGACGCAGGTACGACTCGGAGAGATCGGTTCCGATCAGTTGCGCGTGGGGAACGGCGGCGCGGATCTGCTGCAGGGTCCGGCCGGTGCCGGTAGCCACATCGAGAATCTTGAGGGAACCCGGAGCACGGTCTTCGAAGTGCTTCAAGCCGCGTTTCAGGGGAGCCAAAACCCTGCGTCGCATGGCATCGGCGGTGCCATTGAAAAGGATTTCCACCTGCAGGTCGTAAAGACCAGCCGAATGGTCACTCAGGTAGCCGTCGGTTTGATGGTGAAAATTCTGGAGGTAGTACTCGGGGTAGAGCGCTTTTTCGGTTTCCTTGGGGAGATCCCGCACATTGCGCTCGCGGCGTCGATCCCAGGTGGAGGGAAGATCCATCCAAACCTGCGGGTAGCGGCTGACCCAGTCGAGCCAGGGTGCATCAAACAACAACTGCTCGGGGTAGATCCCCTGTTCGGCGTCCTGCCAGTCCTGTTCCTGGAGTTTCTTCATATCCAGCTGCAGCTCTCCAAGAACTTCGGCGGACACGGGCTCCGTTTTCGGCACTGCATCCGGTGCCAACAGCTCCATCAGCTTGGTGCTCAGCTCCTTGTGGGCCAGGCCCGCGATGCTTTTGCCTTGCTGAAGCGTTTGGTACGCAAGCTTGCTCAGGGGCGTTGACGCCATCGCGGATTCAGACAACGGGACCATTCCAACGAATGAGGCGCACAATCGCGTGGCCAGCAGTCCACAAAAAAACCCGCCTCCTTGGAGGCGGGTCGTGGGATGCACGGGCGCTGATCAAGCGTCGTAGTACATGGTGAATTCGTGGGGGTGAGGCCGCTGGCGCAGCTGTTGCACCTCCTCGTACTTCAGGTCGATCCAGTTGTCGATGAAGTCGTCGCTGAACACACCTCCGGCGGTGAGGAAGCCGCGATCGGCATTCAACGCTTCCAGGGCACCGTTGAGGGATGCGGGGACCGTGGCGATCTTCGAGAGCTCTTCAGCCGGAAGTTCGAACAGGTCGCGATCTTCGCCATCGCCGGGATCGATCTGGTTCTTGATGCCGTCCAGACCAGCCATCATCATGGCGCTGAAGGCCAGATAGGGGTTGGCGAGGGCATCGCCGGAGCGGAACTCGAGGCGCTTGGCCTTCGGGCTCGGGCCGGTGAGCGGGATCCGCACGGCGGCGGAGCGGTTGCCCTCGGAGTAGACGAGGTTCACCGGGGCTTCGAAACCGGGCACCAGACGCTTGTAGCTGTTGGTGGTGGGGTTGGTGAAGGCCAGGAAGGCGGGGGCGTGCTTGAGGATGCCACCGATGTACCAGCGTGCCGTCTGCGAGAGGTTGGCGTAGGTGCCTTCGCCGAAGAACAGGGGCTGACCGCCTTTCCAGAGGCTCTGGTGCACGTGCATGCCGGAGCCGTTGTCGTTGAAGACCGGCTTGGGCATGAAGGTGGCCGTCTTGCCGTACTTCTTGGCCACGTTGCGCACGACGTACTTGTACGTCATCACGTTGTCGGCGGCCTGGATCAGCTCAGCAAATTTCATGCCGAGTTCGTGCTGACCCGCGCCTGCTACCTCGTGGTGGTGCTTCTCGGTGGGAATGCCCAGCTGACCCATCAGCAGGAGCATCTCGGAGCGGATGTCCTGAGCGGTGTCGTTGGGAGCGACAGGGAAGTAGCCCTCCTTCTCCTGAATCTTGTAGGCGAGGTTGCCGCCTTCTTCGATCCGTCCAGTGTTCCAGCCCGCTTCGATCGTGTCGACGCTGTAGAAGGAGCCCCCTTCAGCCGAGTTGTAGCGGACGTCGTCGAAGAGGAAGAACTCCGGCTCAGGACCGAAGAAGGCCATGTCGGCCAGGCCGGTGCTGGCTAGATGATTCAGTGCCCGCTGGGCCAGGGCACGGGGGCAGCGCTCGTAGGGCTGGCCGGTGCGTGGCTCCTGAATCGAGCAGATCATGCTCAGGGTTTTGTGCCGGTAGAAGGGGTCCACCCAGGCCGTGTTGGCGTCCGGCACCATGGCCATGTCGGAGGCCTGGATGCCTTTCCAGCCGCGGATGGATGAGCCGTCAAAAGCCAGGCCCTCAGTGAAGGATTCTTCCTCCAGCAGATCGGTGCACACCGTCAGGTGCTGCCACTTGCCGTGCAGATCGGTGAATTTGAGGTCGATCAGTTCGATGCCTTCGTCCTTGATCTGGCGCAGGACGTCCTGGGGGGATTTCGACATAAGAAGGGACTGCTCGACTGAATTGTGCAGTGATGTGACCGTATATAGCCACAAGACACCATTTTGTATCAAGGGGTACGTTTCAGCAGCTGGAAGGCGACTGCGTAACCGTTTCTGTCAACTTGGCTGAAATGCAGGCACGCCAAAGGATCTGCCCGCCTCAACGGTGTTAGCTTCCGCTGGGGGATCCTCTGGAGATTCAGGGACATGCGCGATGCAATCAGCGGTCTGATCGGTCGTTACGACCAGCTGGGTCGCTATTTCGACCGCCCGGCGATCGACAGCATCAATTTGTATCTGGATGAATCCGCGCTGCGGATTCAGGCCGTAGAGCTGATCAACGGATCCTCGGCCGAGATTGTGCGTGAGGCCAGCCAGCGCCTGTTCCGGGATGAACCCGATCTGTTGCTGCCTGGCGGCAACGCCTACACCACCCGTCGGCTCGCCGCCTGCCTGCGGGATATGGACTATTTCCTGCGTTACGCCAGCTACGCCCTGGTGGCAGGCGACTCCACGATCCTCAATGAGCGTGTGCTGAACGGACTCGACGACACCTACAAGAGTCTCGGCGTTCCCACCGGCCCAACGGTCCGCAGCATCGTTCTGTTGGGAGAGGTTGTTTCCGAGATGCTTTTGGCCAACGGTGCTGCATCCGATCAGCTCGCCACCGTTCTTCAGCCGTTTGATCACCTGGCCAAGGGCCTGGGTGAAACCAATGTGCGCCAGCGCTGATCCAGCACGCTCAACGCAAAATCCGAACAGATTGCAATCAAGCCTCCCTCACCCCTTCCAAGGGGCGTGACTGCGTAGGCTCAACACTCGAACCAATGAACAGGGCTTTGGCGACGACGAACTCACTCCTCTCTGTTGACGATCGTCACCGCAAAGCCTTTGCACCGATCGGCACACCCGACCGCCTCCTGCTTGGACCAGGCCCCTCCAACGCCCATCCAACAGTTCTGAAGGCTCTGTCGCGAACCCCGATTGGTCACCTTGATCCTCTTTATGTGGATCTGATGGGCGAAGTGCAGG
This sequence comes from Synechococcus sp. M16.1, assembly GCF_014279895.1. Lineage (NCBI taxonomy): Bacteria > Bacillati > Cyanobacteriota > Cyanophyceae > Synechococcales > Synechococcaceae > Synechococcus > Synechococcus sp. M16.1. The sequence goes on from NZ_CP047954.1 coordinate 957,211, forward strand.
AACTGCTGCGTTACGCCTGGCAAACGGATAACCGCCTCACGCTTCCGATGAGCGGCACCGGCAGTGCTGCCATGGAGGCAACCATCGCCAACACCGTCGAGCCTGGAGACACCGTTCTGGTGGCGGTGAAGGGATATTTCGGCCTGCGACTGGCTGACATGGCCGGCCGCTATCGCGCTGAGGTGAAGACCATTGAAAAGCCCTGGGGTGAGTGGTTTTCCCTCGATGAGCTGGAAGCTGCCCTGATTGAGCACAAGCCCGCCATCCTGGCGATGGTCCATGCCGAAACCTCAACGGGTGTCTGCCAACCCATGGAGGGCATCGGCGACCTCTGCCGGAAGCATGATTGCCTTCTGCTGCTAGACACAGTCACCTCTCTGGGGGGCGTTCCGCTCTACATCGATGAGTGGAAAGTCGATCTCGCCTACAGCTGCAGCCAGAAGGGCCTGAGCTGCCCTCCCGGTCTCGGACCCTTCACCATGGGCCCCCGTGCCGAGGCCAAGATGACAGCCCGTCAGGGCAAGGTGCCCAACTGGTATCTCGACGTCTCCTTGTTGAACCAGTACTGGGGCAGCGACCGCGTCTACCACCACACCGCGCCGGTCAACATGAACTTCGGCATGCGTGAGGCCCTGCGTCTCCTGGCTGAAGAAGGTCTCGACCAGGCCTGGGCACGCCATCGCAGCAATGCGGAGATGCTCTGGAACGGGCTGGAAAGTCTCGGCCTTTCGATGCATGTGCCGGCCGAGCGCCGACTGCCCACCCTCACCACAGTTCGCATCCCTGAAGGTGTGGATGGCAAGGCCTTCAGTCAGCACCTGCTTAACAACCACGGCATTGAAGTTGGTGGTGGACTCGGCAGCCTGGCCGGCAAAATCTGGCGTATCGGCCTGATGGGCTACAACTCCACCCCTGAAAACGTGAACCGTCTGCTCAACCTGTTTGAGACAGAGCTGCCTCGCTTCAGCGGTTCCGTCGCCGCCGCCGCCTGAACCAGCGTTCCAGCTGCTCCCTCGCCTCGGGTTCGCACACGCCCTGAATCACGTTCATGTGGTGATGGGCACTGGCATGGGTGGAGAGGTCAAGGCTTCCCCCCAGGCCACCGCGCTTGGGATCTGATGCCGCAAAAATCACGGTTCCCATGCGGGCCTGCACCAAGGCCCCCGCACACATGGGGCAGGGTTCGAGGGTGACGATCAGGGTGCAGCTGTTGAATCTCCAGTCGTCCTGAACGATCGCTGCCTGTTGCAAGGCCACCAGTTCGGCATGCCCGAGGGGATCCCTGTCGTTCTGGCGCCGGTTCCGCCCATGGCCGATGGCCCGGCCCTGTCCATCCAGGATCACTGCGGCCACCGGAACTTCTCCTTCCGCTCCAGCCTCCTCCGCGCGCTGGAGCAGAACATCCATCCAGCGAGTGAACTCATCCCGCTGATCCACTGCTGTTCCACGTTGTCCTTTGAGCACCATCCCACGAGACGCGAAGATCGGTGCAGTTCACGGGTCTCCGTTGCAAGCCTGTTCCGAGTCTCAGCACCCACCGGATCGGCTTGCTCCGTTCGCCATCCCCTCGGCCGAAGACCCGGTGCTGAGGAACTTCCTGCATCGCAGTTCGGATCTGCTCTGCCGTTGGATCGGCTCCGCTGATCGATCAAGCCCGGTCCCCGTCATGCGGCCCTTGCCTGACGTGGCACCAGGGCTTGATGGGGCCAGCGTTGAATCGCTGCTCAGTGATCTTCAGCAGGTGATGGATGGGGCGTATCAGCCGTCCCATCCCGGTGCTCTCGCCCATCTCGATCCGCCACCGCTTACTGCGTCGATTGCGGCGGAATTGGTCTGTGCAGGTCTCAACAACAACCTCCTGGCCGAGGAGCTTTCGCCTGGTCTGACCGGCCTGGAACATGACCTCTGCCGCTGGTTCTGCCACAGGATTGGCCTGCCCGCCGGTTCCGGAGGGGTACTGGCCAGCGGCGGGACCCTGAGCAATCTCATGGCCCTGGTGGCCGCACGGGCGGCGTTGAAGGCCAGCCATCGGGATCCTGTGCTGCTATGCAGCCAAGACGCTCACGTCTCGATCAACAAGGCGGCAAAGGTGATGGGGCTGGCGGATGATGCCCTTCAGACGCTTCCCGTCGCCGCGGATGGTGGCCTTTGTCTCGAGGCTTTTGCCAAGCGTTTGAGAGCTCTGCAAGCGGCGGGTCGGCCTTGTCTGGCGGTGGTGGCCACGGCCGGCACCACGGTGCGTGGAGCAATTGATCCTCTCTCGGATCTGGCAACCCTCTGCCGTGATGCTGGGGTCTGGTTGCACGTTGATGCGGCCATCGGCGGTGTGTTCGCCCTCACGGCCCGCCATGCCTCTCTGATGGATGGCATGGAATCTGCCGATTCGATCACGCTGAATCCCCAGAAATTGCTGGGCATCACCAAGGCGTCATCCCTGCTGTTGCTTCGGGATCGAACCCATCTGCGTCAGGCCTTTTCAACAGGATTGCCCTACATGGAGGCGCCCAGGGGGATGGATCACGGAGGTGAGATCGGCTTGCAGGGCACCCGACCTGCAGAGATCCTCAAGCTTTGGCTGGGCCTGCGCCAGTTGGGCGAGGCGGGCATCGAAGCAACGCTCAGCGGAGCTTTGCAACGGCGAACCGCCTTCGCAGCCCAATTGGACCCGGAGAAGTTCACGTTGCTGGCGGGTGACCTGCATCTGCTGGCCTTTCATCCCAAACATGGAGACGCTGCTGCAGCAGGCCGTTGGAGTGAAGACACCCGGCAAATGCTGCTGTCTCACGGCTACATGCTGTCGCGACCGTTCTACGGCGACCGTTTCTGCCTTAAGGCGGTTTTTGGAAACCCCCACACCACGGCTCAGCACCTCAGCGACCTGTCGGGACGACTGAATAAATCGCTGGCTCCAGCCTGATCGTTCACAATCGCCATCGTTCGAGATGCTCCGATGCCGGAACAGCAGAAGGGTTCACGCTGGGTTGCCATCGTCACCGGGGCGATCTCCGTGGCGATTGGTGTGCTCTATCTGCTTCTGATCACCGTTCTGGATGCCCGGGGGCCGATGCTTCCCCCTCCTGCTGAGGCCCTGGCCGGGGGGGAAGACGTCCCGCCGCCGACTGCTGAAGGGGTTCAACCACTTGCCGCATGGCACTGGCCAGAAAGCGTTGCAGTGAGAGTTCCCGTCGGTTGAGCTCAAAGGCCTGTTGAACCACGGTCTGCATGCCACCGTCACCCCAGTCCTGGTCCTGTTCGAAGTAGCGCATGAAACTGCTTCCGGCGATTCGGGTGAGCCATGCGGTCACCACCCCCTGGAGCACCTGCCCCAGCACCAGAGTGGGCAAGCTCAGGCTCAGGCTGGTGCCCAGCAAGCTCATGGCCCCCTTGACGATGCCCAACTTGCCCAGGGTCTGTCCAAGGGACAGGGCCAGATCCTTGGCGCGCTCACGGGACATCTCGACCCCATAGATCTTGGCCATCTCCAGGATCATCTGGGCATTCACCGCTGCGGTGCTCAACAGATCCACCCCTGGCAGCGGATTGGCAGCGACAATCCCCGCTCCCATCCAGCTGTAGCGGTCAATGCAGCGTTTGGCTTCCCGAGACCGCTGGTCGTTCAAGAGGTCACGCCCGCGACTGTCGAGGGATCGGCACTGCAGAAGGATGTTGTCGGCAATCAATTCCTCCCCCTCGGCGTGCAGCACAACGGCGAGGCGCTGCAGCAGATCGCTGACGTCAGGCAGCGGCTGCAGCGGGCGACGGCCGGGTTGGGGAATCGATTGAGGAGAGGCGCTGCAGGCCACCACATCAGCAGCGTTGAGCTGTCCCTGGCAACGGGAGCGAAGCACCTGCAGGAGCCTTTTCTCCTCGTCAACTCCGCGTAAATCCCGCTTGTTCAGCACCAGGAGCAGCCGCTTGCCGAGCCCGGCGAGCGAGGTCACGACGGCGTATTCAGAGGCTCTGAGGTCCCCGTCCACCACCACGATCAACAGATCGGCACGAACCGCCCGACGACGGGCTGTTTCCTCCCGGCTGAGTCCTTCGTCTCCGGCTTCCAGGATTCCTGGGGTGTCCACGAGCTGAAGACCACGCTCCAGGCCTTTCAAACGCAGCCGGTAGGCGCGGCTGGTTTTGGTCACGCCCATGGGCGCTCCTACATCGCCGACCATTTCATTGAGCAGGGCACGGATCAGCGATGTCTTGCCACTGGATCCAGTGCCGAACACCACAACCACCAGATCGCCTCGCTTAAGTTCCTCGGCGACCCGGTCGCGTTCGTTCTGAAGGCTGCGGCGACTGATGTCGTCCTGAATGCGTTCGATCAGACGATCCACATGGCCGAGGCTGGTGGTCGCGGCATCCCGCCGGTTCTGTGGAGCCGGGGTGGCTTGGCGTGGGTGTTGGCTTGGGCGTGATTTCAGGCGTTTCCACATCGGCCAACCCACCTGCACCGCCAGGGTGGCCAGCAGCGCGAACCCCAGCAGCAGCACCGGCGTGAGCAACCAGGGAGGCAGGAAGTAACTCAGATCCCACAGCAGGCTGCGGATGGTCTGAACGGCAGCGCCGATCAGCACGAGTGCCACAAAGGCAACGGCGAGACCGATCAGCAACCGGGTTTGGCGTTTCATGCCTGCGTCACACCAGCCTCAGGGCAAGTTTGGGTCAGCCACGGCTGTTGTCACGGAGGCTGTTGTCACGCAGGCTGCTGTCCCCCCGGCGGGTCCAGAGGTCGATGGCAAAGCAGAGCAAGGCGAGATTGATGGCGACATCCGCCCCGTTGAAGATCGGGAAATCGATCGGTTCGAGGGCCAGAAAATCCACCACGTGGCCGAGACGCCAACGGTCAATCCCATTGCCCACGGTTCCGCCTAGAAGCGCTGCTGCGGCGAGGGCCTGCCAGAACGGCAGCACCCGTTCACGCCAGATCCAGAGGATCAGCCCGATGCCCACCCCCAAGCTGAGCAGCCCAAGCAGGGCAGTGGAGCCCTGCAGAGCACTGAAGGCCGCGCCGGTGTTGTGCACCAATTGCAGCGAGAGCAGATCTGGCAGCAGGGGTAGGGATTGACCCTCTCGCAAAGCGCTCGAGGCCGCCGCCTTGCTCAGCTGATCCACCACCACGATCACCAGGGCAATCAGCAGGGTTGAGCGACGTGGAAGTGGTCTCGTCATGGCTCGATGATCAGCAACCGACGCAGCACAATTGAAAGGAATCCTGCACCGATGCAGAGCAGCATCTGAGCCGGTAGCGGACCGATTGAAAACTGCATCAGCAGCTCGGGAAAATCAAGGCTCCATCGCCCCAGCAGTGCCCCGAGGGCGAGATTCAGCACCCCGCAGATCTGGAGAACGAGCAGCCCTGCCAGGGCACAGAGCGACTGTCTGTGCAGGTCATCCATGCCGTCCTGCTGCGCCAGTCGACCGGTGAGCCAGGCTGCGGGCACGAAGCCCGCGAGATAGCCGAAACCCGGTTCAAGCACGTAGTTCAGCCCTCCACCGCCATGGAACACCGGCAGGCTGAACAATCCCAGGCTCAGATAGCCAACAGCGGCCATCACGCCGGCACGCGGGCCACTGACCATGGCGCAGAGAAGCAGCGCTGGCACCTGCCACGTGACCGGCAGGGGGAGAAGGATCGGCTCGGGAGCAGGCAGGAACAACGCGGCCGGAACAAGACCACCGATGAGGATGGCCAGCAGACCCGCCAGGGCACCACACCAGGAGGCGAGAGCCCTCACATCACTCACTCAACTCGGCCCATCCTGCTCGACAATGCAGATCCTGCCCAGTTCAGATGTCGGTATCGATTGGTGATCAGCTGCGCCTGTCGCAGCAGCTTCCGTACCTCAAGTCGGCGGATCCGATGCCGATGCTGCGGCCGCCGGATCTGGTGGCCGCCGGTGAAGTAGGCGAAGTGGTTGCACTTCATCCGATGGACACGGTTGCTGTGCGTTTTCGCCGGGGCACGTTTCTGATCCCCCTCGATCGGCTGGATCCGGTGGATGCAGCTGAGGTGGACTAAGCAGCGTCCCGCCGATCCCAGCGCCGTTTGAGCTGCTTCAGTGCAGCGGAGGTTCCGCACAGGCTGAGTCGTGGTTCCCTCAGCCAACGTTGGGCGGCATGGAGCACATCCGTCGGTGTCAGTTCCGCAAGAGTCCGCACACAGCGCTGGTCATGATCGTCAGGGAGCCCTTGGGCCTTCAGCTGAACCCGTCGCTCTGCCCGTTGGGAGCAGGTCTGCAGCCCCTGGGCGAGCTGACCGATGTACTTGGCCCGTGCGAGCTCGAGTGCGGCCTCACTGAGGGGTTGCTCACTCAGCTCGTCCCAGATGTTCAGCAGCAAGTCCAGCGCGAGCTCTGAGCGCTCCTCCACGCTCGAGGCCATCAGCACAAAGGGCGCCGGTCCTGCAAGGGCAGGGAAGTGCGCGGCCACGTCGTAGGCCACGCCATGGTCTTCCCGCAGGCGCTGGAACAGCAGGCTCGACATCCCCACGCCCAGATGGCACTGCAACAGTCGCAACGCCAGTTCATCCGGGTGTCCATGCCCCAGCGTCGCCTGCCCAAGCATCAGAACCACCTGTTCGGTGTCCATTGCTTCGAGCTGGATCGTTTCGGTTCCTACCGCTTCGGCGTAGGGACGGCGGCCTGAGCGATCGTTGCCGCTCCCTTCTGGCCAGTCGCGGAAGTCCTCAAGGGAGCCAATCGTGTCGATGATTTGCGGTGGGACGCTGCCCGCCAGGGCGAGAACGCTCGATGCCCTCGGTAGCCGCTCGGCCAGGGGGAGAAGTGCCTCCCGATCCAGATCATCCAGCTCTTCAGCGATGCCCATCGGGTCGTGGCCGTAGCCCCCGTTGCCATAGGTCAGCTGCCGCCATCCGGTCGTGGCGCAATGGAAGGGATCCTCCCGCTGCCGTTGCAAGGCCTGAATCGTGAGCGAACGTTCAAGGGCCACCTGGCCAGGCTCAAGCCGGGGGGAACGAACCATCTGGGCCAGCAGGGGCAGGAGCTGCTCCGCGTCTTCCACCGTGCAGCGCAGGCTCAGCACGAGTGCATCTTCCTGGGCATCGCAGCGCAGACCTGCTCCGCATCCCTCAACAAGGTCCGCCAGGTCAACGTGGTTGTGTCGTCCACAGCCGCGGCTGAGCAGAGATGCCAGCAGGTCATGGGCACCCCGTGTTTCTGCAGGGTCGTCGGCGCTGCCGAAAGGAAGCAGCAGTTTCGCGGCCAGAATCCCCGGGCTTGAGACCGGTTCGATCAGCAGTTCGGGGTTGCTCATCCGTGTTTCGTCTTTGCCTGGGCGGTCAGCACAAACGCCTGTTTGGGTTGAAGCCTTGGGAACAGGTCTGAGCGAAGCCGCTCGGCCGTCCATGGCGGCAGGAAAGCAAGGGGCTGGAGCAGATCCTGCTGCCGGTCCCAGAGGGTCTGGCTGGCGCTGAGCCCAGACACCTGGCCCGTCGATTCCAAGGCATAGCGCAGTCCGTTGCTCACCAGCTGCTGGCCCCGCTTCAGCTCCTGATCGCTGACGAGCTCTTCCGCCATGGCGCGCAGCTGCCGGTTCACCTCGTCTTCCACAGCCTCCAGATGCTCGTCTGGACAGATCACCTCCAGCGTGATCAGGCTTCCCTGCTCCAGAACCGAGAGGTCCATCGACACGCTTTCAACGATCTGCAGTTCCTCCCTCAAGCGGTTCACGAGACGACTGCGTCGTCCTTCCCCCAGCAGGGTTGTGGCGAGATCAGCGGCCATCACGCCTGTTTGATCCTGGGCCCGTGGAGCTTCCCAGAGCATCAGCAGTCGGGCGGATTCGAGCCGGTCCACAACAACGCTTTCGCGTCCAGGACGCACGCTCAGGGGCGATGACGGTGATGAGGGCTCAGGCGCATCCAGGAGGTCCGCCAGAGCCGAGGAACCCAGGGCACTGCGCAGCTCCGCTGACGAAGGCCCGGCCATCGCCAGACAGCAGTTGGAACCGCGGTACTGCCGCTGATGAAACGCCCGCATGGCCTCGGGCGTCATGGCCTCCAGGCTGCGGGGGGTACCCAGGATGGGTCGGCCGTAGGGGTGCTGGTCACAGCCCTTGCTCAACAGCAGTTGCAGCACCTGCTCATTGGGTTGATCGGCGTATTGAGCGATCTCTTCAAGCACCACCCCCCGTTCCGTGTTGAACCCGTCAGGCTCGAGGCTTGGCTGCAACACCAGTTCCAACAACAGATCCAACGCTTCGCGGGCTCGATCCGGGGGTGTCAGCACGTGGAAGTGAACGTCATCAAAGCCTGTGGCGGCATTGCTGCTGCCCCCCAGAGCTTCGATGGCTTCATCGAATGCCCCTGCGGCCAGCCGCTCACTTCCCTTGAACACCATGTGCTCCAGGAAATGGGCCATGCCCTCTTCCCCTGGCTGCTCACTGGCACTGCCGGCACGGCACCAGAGATCGAGACAGGTCAGGGGTGCATCCGGCATGTCCGCCGTCACGCAGCGCACTCCGTTGGGGAGGGTCCAATGGTCCAGTTGGGGACCGGAGAACGGAAGGTTCAGAACTGCGTGGCAAAGTTCCATTCTGTGCCTGCCCCTTCGATGCAGCCCAAGCCGCTGGCGCCACCGCCAGGACAGCATCCCCTCGTGCAGGCCTTGGCGGCGTCGATCCGTAGTGCCTGGGCGGGATTGCCCGGATTGGAGATCCTCCCCTGCGATGAGGATTTGCGCTTCATCCAGGGGCAACTCGATGGCGAGGGCCTATCGATCGGCAACGAGCTTTTTCGCTGCATCGGCCTTCGCAAACTTCATTTGGAGGTTGCGCGACTCGGCAACGGCCTGCAGATCCTCCACAGCGTCTGGTTCCCCGATCCCCACTACGACTTGCCGATCTTCGGGGCCGACATCGTGGCCGGCCCTGCAGGCATCTCCGCCGCGATCGTCGATCTGTCCCCCACCTCCGATGCCTTGCCGGAGCAGCTGATCCAGCGGCTTGAGGCCAGGCCATGGCCGGCATTCCGTCAGGTTCGGGAGCTGCCGGCCTGGGGATCAGCCATCTTCTCGAACAAGGTGTGCTTCATCCGCCCCGATGGTGCTGACGAGGAAGCAGCCTTTCAGGAACTGGTGAGCCACTACCTGCAGGTGATGGCCACCAGCGTGATCGAGGCGACTCCCGAACCGTCCACGGCTCTCACTACAGTCCGCCGGTACGAGGGTCAGTTGAACTATTGCCTTCAGCAGAAACGCAACGACAAGACTCGCCGCGTGCTCGAGAAGGCCTTCGATTCAGCCTGGGCCGATCGCTACATCGACATGCTTCTGTTCGACAACCCTCCGGAACTCTGATGACCCCCAAGCGCTGGTCTGTTCTGGCTGGAAGTTTGGTCATTGCGGTCATCGGCGGCTGGTTGCTGCGGCCGACGCCCGAACTCAAGCCGGTTGAACCGACGCCTGCACCCACGGTCCGTCCCGAAGCGGTCGCGGCCCTGGGGCAGCTGGAGCCCGCCGGGGACATCCGCAATCTGGCGGCTCCCAATGCGGGGATGGCGGGGACACCCCGGGTGGCAGCCCTCAATGTGAATGAGGGTGATCTGATCAAGACCGGTCAGGTGTTGGCGTCCTTCGATCATCGGGATGGACTCCTCGCTGATCTGGAGCGCGTCGATGCGCAGCTGCGCAGCCTCGAGCAGGAGATACAGCTTCAGGCCCTTGAGGTAGAGCGCTTCAGCAGAGCCGCCGATTGGGGTGCGGCCGAATTGACTCTGGTGGACAACAAGCGTGAAGAGCTGGTTCGTCTTCAGGGACAGCGGGATCAGGCCCTGGCGGAGCGCAAAGGGCTTCAGGCCGACCTCGTGCTCAGTCAGCTGATCTCGCCCCTTGATGGTGTTGTGCTCAAGCTGCATGCCCGTGCAGGCGAGCGCCCTGGTGCAGACGGGGTGATGGATGTGGGGGCCAATCAGGCGATGCAGGCCAGCATCGAGGTCTACGAATCCGACATCTCCCTGATCCGCCTCGACCAGTCCGTGCGCCTCATCAGCGAGAACGGTGGTTTCCGCGGTGAACTCGTCGGGCGCGTCCTGCGCATCAGCCCGCAGGTGGAACAACGGTCTGTTCTCTCCACCGATCCCACCGGCGATGCCGACGCCCGCGTTGTGATGGTTGATGTGGTGCTTAACCCTGAAGATGCCGCCAAGGTCAGTCGTCTGGCGGGTTTGAAGGTGATCGCCCGCTTCGATCCATGAACCGGTTCTGGCGGGGGCGTCGGATCCCCCTCTCCTGGCTGTTGCTGACGCGCCAGCCCGTTCGCTTGCTGGTGGCGCTTGCTGGCATCAGTTTCGCGGGAATTCTGATGTTCATGCAGCTTGGATTCCGTGATGGCCTCTTTGACGCCAGCGTCACAGCGCACCGGCTGTTCGATGCTGATGTTGTTCTGATCAGTCCCCGCTCCGCCAGCTCCGTGAGCATGGAGGCCTTTCCAAGGCGGCGGCTGGTTCAGACCCTGGCTGATCCAGGCGTCGATGGGGTGACCCCGGTGCACTGGGGGCTGATGCTGTGGCGCAACCCGGAAACGCGGCGCAACCGGTCGATCCTGGCCTTGGGTTTCAATCCCGACGACCCCTTCTTTGTCGATCCCTCCCTGGCTGAGAAAACTGATGCTCTCAAGCAGAAAGGGCGGATCCTCTTCGATCAGCTGTCCCGCCCTGAATTCGGACCCATTGCCGATTGGTATCGCGATGGCCGTGTGGTGGAAACCGAGATTGCTGGCAACCGCGTCCGGGTGGCGGGTCTGGTGAGCCTGGGCACCAGCTTCGGTGCCGACGGCAACCTGCTCACGAGCACGGAGACGTTCCTTGATCTGATGCCTCAGAAGCCGCCTGGGGCGATCGAAGTGGGTCTGGTGCGGTTGAAGCCCGGTGCGGATCCTGAGCAGGTGGTGTCCCGATTGAGACAGCGACTGCCCAAGGATGTTTCGGTGCTGACCAAGCAGGGCTTCATCGATTTCGAGCAGAACTACTGGAAGAGCAGCACCTCCATCGGTTTCATCTTCACGCTCGGCGCCGCCATGGGCTTCGTGGTGGGCTGCGTGATCGTGTATCAGGTGCTGTACACCGATGTGAGTGATCACCTGCCGGAGTACGCCACCTTGATGGCCATGGGCTATCGACTCAGCCATCTGTTGGGAGTGGTGGTTCGTGAGGGTTTCTATTTGGCGGCGATGGGGTACGTCCCCGCCTACATGGCCGGTCAGGGGCTGTACTGGTTCGTTCGTGACGCCACCAAGCTGCCCGTCGGCATGGATCTGTCCCGGGCGTTGACCGTTCTGGTGATGATCCTGGTGATGTGCATGTTGTCGTCGTTCCTGGCCATGCGTCGTCTCATCGATGCAGACCCTGCGGAGATCTTCTGATGGCAGCTGTTGTTGTCGACAACCTCTCCCACGCTTTCGGCCAAGGGGAGATGCGCCGCGCGGTTCTTCAAAACATCAGCTTCAGCATCGAGCCGGGCGAAGTGGTGTTGTTGACCGGTCCTTCGGGCTGTGGCAAGACGACACTGCTCACCTTGATCGGCGCCTTGCGGACGGTTCAGCAGGGTGAGGTGTCGGTGCTTGGTGAGTCCCTGCATGGTGCAGGCCGTCGGCGCCGCCAGCAGGTGCGCCGGCGCATTGGAATGATTTTTCAGGGGCACAACCTTCTGCGCTGCCTCACGGCTGAACAGAACGTGCAGATGGGAGCCGATCTTCTGCCTGATCTCAGTTACAGGGCGCGCCGGGATGAGGCTCGTCAGTGGCTCCGTGCCGTTGGCCTGGAGGACCACATGGCCAAAGTCCCCCATGACTTGTCCGGTGGACAGAAGCAGCGGGTCGCCATTGCCCGTGCCCTTGCCGCAAACCCCCGCCTTCTCCTGGCTGACGAACCCACCGCTGCCCTGGACAGCCGTACGGGCCGGGAGGTGGTGGAGCTGCTTCGCCGACTCGCCCGTGAACAATCCTGCGCGGTGCTGATGGTGACCCATGACCCGCGCATCGTTGATGTGGCCGATCGCCTGCTTCAGATGGAGGACGGGCGATTAAAGAATGCTCTTTAGTACGATGCAAGTTGACATCAGAGCCCGCAGTTCCGCATGGCCAAGCGCAGAAACCTGAAGAAAGAAAAGCAGGAGCGGAACCGCGCCTACGCGCGCAAGTTCAAGAAGCGCAAGATGCGGAACGATGGCCGTGGTGAAGGCGCTGGTAACGGTGTGACCGGAACCGCCAACAACGGTGGTGCCGCCGACTGATCAACGGATCAGACCATGCATCAAAAAGGGGGCCTGCGGGCCCCTTTTTTGTTGTTCGTAGGGTGGGTAGCCATTTGCATCGGCCGTCGCGATGTTCGTCAGCGTCGTTATCCCGACCTACAACCGACGCCCGATCCTCGAGAAATGCCTCTCGGCACTGGAAGATCAGCAGCTTGCTGGAGCTCTTCAGGACTACGAGGTTGTTGTGGTTGACGACGGTTCCACCGATGGAACGCCGTCATGGCTGAGAGAGCAGTCCCAGCGTTTTCCCCATGTGCGCCTGATCGAGCAGGAGCACGGTGGTCCTGCCGAGGGCCGAAACCGCGGTGTGGATCACGCCCGTGGCGATGTGATCGTCTTCATCGACAGCGATCTGGTGGTCACAGAAACCTTTCTGGCCACCCATGCACGGGCGTTGCAGCAGTCCTGGCAACGGCGCGGTGATCGGCTCTGCTTCACCTACGGCGCTGTCATCAACACCGCCAACTTCGAAGCACCCTGCTCGGAGCGCCACAAATTACGAGACTTGTCCTGGGCTTATTTCGCCACTGGAAATGTGGCCATCGATCGGGAGGTGCTGGAGCGCTCAGGCCTGTTTGACACCGGTTTCCGCCTCTACGGCTGGGAGGACCTGGAACTGGGTGAGCGTCTGCGGCGGATGGGGGTTGAGTTGGTGAAGTGCCCGGACGCTGTCGGCTATCACTGGCACCCCGCCCTGAGTCTTGACCAGATCCCTCGACTTGTGGAAGTGGAGGGTGAACGGGCCCGTATGGGGCTTGTTTTTTACCGCAAACATCCCACCAGGCGGGTGCGGTTGATCATCCAGTTCACCTGGTTCCATCGCATCCTTTGGGAAGTGCTCACCCTCGGTGGGCTGATCAATCCCTCAAGCCTTCGTCCGCTGCTCCGTTGGCTGATCCGGCATGGCTATCCCGGAACGGCGATGGAGTTGCTTCGTTTGCCCCTTAATCGCATCGGTGTGCGTGCCCTGTTCCGTGAAGCCAGAGCGGCAGGGCTTCGCTGATCAACGTTTTGATACCTTCTATAGGTCCTTTCACTCCGCACACCTGCCCGTTTCGGGTGCACCGTGAGACCAGCTCCTGCTGGTTGTTCAGGTCCCTGGCAGGTGGAGGCGAACCCGAAACTCTCAAACCATGGCTGTCGTCACCCTCGCCGAGATGATGGAGGCTGGTGCCCACTTTGGGCACCAGACCCGTCGTTGGAACCCCAAGATGTCGCGCTACATCTATTGCGCGCGCAACGGCGTTCACATCATCGACCTCGTGCAGACCGCCGTCTGCATGAACAACGCCTACAAGTGGACCCGTTCTGCGGCACGCAGCGGCAAGCGTTTCCTCTTCGTTGGCACCAAGAAGCAAGCCTCTGAAGTTGTGGCGCTGGAAGCCGCCCGCTGCGGAGCCTCCTACGTGAACCAGCGCTGGTTGGGCGGCATGCTCACCAACTGGACCACCATGAAGGCCCGGATCGACCGTCTCAAGGATCTGGAGCGGATGGAGTCCAGCGGCGCCATCGCCATGCGCCCCAAGAAGGAAGGTGCGGTGCTGCGTCGCGAACTCGAGCGTCTTCAGAAGTATCTGGGTGGCCTCAAGAACATGCGTCGCCTTCCCGATGTTGTGGTGCTGGTGGACCAGCGTCGTGAGTCGAATGCGGTGCTCGAAGCCCGCAAGCTCGACATCCCCCTGGTTTCCATGTTGGACACCAACTGTGATCCGGACCTCTGTGAGGTGCCGATTCCCTGCAACGACGACGCCGTTCGTTCTGTGCAACTGATCCTGGGCCGTCTGGCCGATGCGATCAATGAGGGCCGCCACGGTTCCAACGATCAGCGTGGTGGCGACAGCGAAGGCTGATCTCCTCTCACCGCTAAGTTCACGCCGCTGATTCCAATCAGGGAATCGGCGGCGAATCAATTTCCCTTCTCACTGCTCCGACCGATGGCTGCTGCCGTATCCGCCAAGCTTGTCAAAGAACTGCGCGACAAGACCGGCGCGGGGATGATGGATTGCAAAAAGGCCCTGGCCGCCACGGAAGGCGATGCCAACAAGGCCGTTGAGTGGCTTCGCCAGAAAGGCATCGCCAGCGCTGAAAAGAAATCCGGCCGCACCGCCGCCGAGGGTGCCATCGGCAGCTACATCCACACCGGTGCCCGCGTGGGTGTGCTGGTTGAGGTGAACTGCGAAACCGACTTCGTGGCCCGGGGCGACATGTTCCAGTCGCTGCTGCGTGATGTCTCCATGCAGGTGGCGGCATGCCCCAACGTTGAGTACGTCACCACCGACGAGATTCCCGACGAGATCCGTGAGCGGGAAAAGGCGATCGAGATGGGTCGTGACGATCTCGAGGGCAAGCCTGAGCAGATGAAGGAAAAGATCGTTGAGGGCCGCATCGGCAAGCGCCTCAAGGAACTCGCCCTCATGGAGCAGCCCTTCATCAAGGACAGCTCCATCACCGTTGCTGACCTCGTCAAGCAAACCGCTGGCAAGATCGGCGAGAATGTGAAAGTTCGTCGCTTCACCCGTTACACCCTGGGCGAGGGCATCGAGGTGGAGGAGAACGATTTCGCTGCTGAAGTGGCGTCCATGCAGAACGCCGGCTGATTCCCTTGTCCGACCCGGACGTCAGGCCTGCTTACGACCCGTCAGAACAGCTGGCACGCCTTCAACGGTTGTGCCGGCTGCGGGCCATCGCCCTTTATAGGGAGCAGGCTCTATATCTTCAGGTGCTGCGGGAACTGCTGGAAGGAGCCACCCGTCAGGCCCTGTTCAATCTTCTCGGTGAGGTTGATCCCTCCCGTTTTGGTCGGCTGCCGGAGTCGACCCGTCAGAATTTCCATGCAGCGGTCACAGACCTGATCGACCGCTGCAGCGTTCTGCTCACAGTTGAGCAGCTGATGCAGCTGGTGCGGCAGATGCAGCAGGAGCAACGGCGCCAGCAGGCCCATGCCAGCAGAAGCATGCTGCAGAAGCTCAGTCGCCAGTCCCAGGAGAGTGCGCCTGAACCCGAGCCACCCACCTCTGAGCTCCCACGGGAAGAACCGAGCGGATCCATTCAGTTGAGCTTGGCTTCACCGCTTGAATCCCCCCCGAGGACGGCTTCCCCGGATCCCGTTAAGGAACCGGTCCCAGAACCCGCAGACAACAAATCTTCGGGTGATTTGGATGTGCTCCGCTCACTGTTCGAGCTGGCCGGTGATGCGATGCAGCAGGCCCAACAGCCCCTTGATCCCGGTGCTGTTCTTGATCCTTCGCTGGACGGCAACGACCACTTTCTTCCGAATGAACCGGATGCGCTGTTGCATTGGATCCAGGCCATGGATCAGGCGCTTGAGCGACGCCTTCGCAACCTGTCCCATGCGGTGAATGTGCAGATGCTGCGGTCAGGACTGGCCCAGACCCTTCTTCCCATCAGCCTTCTGGATGCTGTCCTGAAGGGGCAGGTGGAAACGCAGCCAACCGCCACGAACGTGCTTCGCCTGCGCCTCCCTCTGGCCGTCGGTGAGATCGACCAGGGCATGGACGTGCTCTGCGTGCTGTTACGCAGCAACGATCTGGAGTTCGACAGCCCACGTCTGCGTCAGTGCCGCAAACGATTGCGCGCTCACCACCATGCTCTGCTCACAATGGTGCGGCAGCAGCGTCATTGGCAGCGTCGCTCCCTGGATCGTGAGGCCCGGACCCATTGGCAGACCCCATCGGATTCAACGCAGCAGCTGAGCGGGGACTGACCAGCGAGCAGCTGTCGCTGCTCCTCACCTGGATGCTTCCCCTTCAGCGCTCGCTGGGGTTGGAGGCCGACCGTGGTTTTCAGAATCTGCAGGGTCGCCAGCAGCGCTTTCACGCCTTTCTGCAGCAGCAACTCGCAGCGCCTCCGGCCGTTCCCTTCCCCCAGGGGGTCAGTGAACGCATGTCCAAGCTCAGCTCTGGATTTGCCGACTATCCGGAGCTCGCTGATCCGGCCCGCCGTCGCTTGGTCACCGATGCCCGTCAGTGGCTGCATGAGCTGCGCCATCGCCTGGAACCCTCGGCTCCGATGGCACCGCCACGCCTCAAGGTTCAGGCGTCGCCCCAGCAGCGTGCCAGCTCACCACTGCAGCTCGATAGTCCCATCACCCAGATCCGTGGTGTGGGTCCGAAATTCGCGGCACGGCTGGCTTCGATCGGCCTGCTTCTGGTCCGCGACCTGCTCCGCTATTACCCCCGTGATCATGTCGATTACTCCGCGATGCGCCGCATTGAGGCGCTGGTGTCGGGGGAAACAGCCACGATCGTCGCCACGATTCGCCGTTGCAACGGATTCGTCAGCCCACGGAACACCAACCTCGCCATCATTGAGCTCCAGCTGCAGGACTCGACCGGTCGCCTGAAGGTGAGCCGTTTCCTGGCGGGCAAACGCTTCAGTTCTCCGGCTTACCTCAAAGGCCAGCAGCGTCTCTACCCCGTTGGTGCCACCGTGGCCGTCAGTGGTCTGGTGAAAGACGGCCCCTACGGCATCACCTTTCAGGATCCGTTGATCGAGGTGCTGGACAGCCCCTCGTCTCCGGTCAAATCCCCCAGCATCGGCCGGCTTCTCCCGGTGTATCCCCTCACCGAAGGGGTTGGCGCGGATCGGTTCCGCAGCCTGATCGATCAGGTCCTGCCCCTCGCCGCATCGTGGCCTGATCCTCTCCCCGCCGTGACGCAGCGGCAATTCCAGCTGCCGGCACTGTCGGAGGCCCTGCAGGCCCTGCATGCGCCCAAGGACCGCGAAAGCCTCGATCGGGGACGGCGCCGGCTGGTGTTCGATGAGTTTCTGCTCCTGCAGCTCGGTCTGTTGCGCCGACGCCAGGCGCTGCGCTCTCGGACGGGTCCGGACCTGGATCTCCAATCCAGTGCCAATGGGCTTGTGGGGGAGTTCATGGATCTTCTGCCCTTCCGCTTCACCGCAGCCCAACAACGGGTGTTTCAGGAGATCGAAGCCGATCTGGCGCGCAGCGAACCCATGGCCCGTCTGGTGCAGGGGGACGTGGGCTCGGGCAAAACGGTGGTTGCCATTGCAGCGTTGCTCAGCACCATTGCCTCGGGCTGGCAGGGGGCCCTGATGGCCCCCACGGAGGTGTTGGCCGAGCAGCATTACCGCAACCTCTGTCAGTGGCTGCCGCAGCTCCATGTGAGCGTCGCCTTGCTGACGGGATCCACGCCGCGGCCCCGCCGCCGGGAGCTGCTGGATGACCTGGCCAACGGTTCGCTGAAGGTGCTGGTGGGCACTCATGCACTGCTCGAGGATCCTGTCGTTTTCAACCGCCTAGGGCTGGTGGTGGTGGATGAACAGCACCGTTTCGGTGTGCATCAACGGGATCGCCTGCTCAACAAGGGCTTGCAGCCCCATCTGCTCACCATGACGGCAACACCGATCCCTCGGACCCTGGCGCTCTCGATGCATGGGGATCTCGATGTCAGCCAGATCGATGAATTGCCGCCAGGGCGAACACCGATTCGCACCCGCATGCTCACGGCCGCAAAGCGCGAGAAGGCCTATGAGTTGATCCGTGAGGAGGTGCAGCTGGGCCAGCGGGCCTATGTCGTTCTGCCTCTGGTGGACGAGTCTGAAAAGCTCGAGCTTCGCTCAGCCGTTGAAGTTCACGCTGAATTGGCCTCGGAGGTGTTCCCAGATCTGGCCGTTGGTTTGCTGCATGGGCGTCTCTCCAGTGCTGAAAAGCAGGCGGTGCTGAGCGATTTCGCTGCTGGCACGACTCAGGTGCTGGTGTCGACCACGGTGGTGGAAGTGGGCGTGGACGTGCCCGAAGCCAGCGTGATGGTGATCGACCATGCCGAACGTTTCGGCCTGGCGCAGCTGCATCAGTTGCGGGGGCGCGTTGGCCGTGGCGCCGCTGCCTCCCATTGCCTGTTGATCAATGGCAGCTCCAATCCCCTGGCCCGCCAGCGTCTGGATGTGCTGGTGCGCTCCACCGATGGCTTCGAGATCGCCGAGATGGATCTGCGCTTGCGGGGGCCTGGCCAGGTGCTGGGAACCCGACAATCGGGCCTGCCTGATCTGGCCCTGGCCAGCCTTGCCGATGATGGTGCTGTGCTGGAGGACGCACGAACAGCTGCCCAGGAGCTGTTGAACAACGATCCTGAGCTCGCGCAGCACCCGTTGCTGCGCGAGACCCTGGAGGCCCAGCAGCGTCGCCTCAGCGGTGGCACCCCCTTGAACTGATCCATCCCGTTGCCGCGATTTGATGCGCCCCTGGAGTTCAATTCCGATCGAAGATTGCGGCGAGCCTTTGCAAGCGCTGCCTCCCGCTTTGTTGCGGATGGAACCTCACCCGTACATTGCGCTGGGGGCGCCCTATGGGACGTCGGGGAATCCCTTTCAATTGCGCCTGGGGGTCGTTCAGCGCCTGCTTGATGCTCAGCAGCAGCTGGTCGAGCACGATCCCCGCCTGCGCTTGAGCATTTTTGATGCCTGGCGGCCGATCGCCGTGCAAGCCTTCATGGTGGACCACAGCATTACGGAACTTTGCCGTGAACGCGGCGTGGAAGCGCGCTCGGGGCACGCTTTCGATCAGGTGGTGGCCGATGTGGGGCGCTTCTGGGCTGCTCCCAGTCGGGATCCTGCGACCCCGCCTCCCCACAGCACCGGTGCGGCTGTTGATCTCACCCTCAGCAGCAGCGATGGAATGCCGCTGGCCATGGGGGGAGTGATTGATGCCATAGGTGCGGTGTCTGAACCGCAGCACTACGCCGGTCGGGAGGATTCCGAAGCTCGACGCTGGCATCAACGCCGGCAGTTGCTGGCTGAAGTGATGGGAGCAGCCGGCTTTGCCCAGCATCCGAACGAGTGGTGGCACTATTCGTTCGGTGATCAGCTCTGGGCCTGGCGAAAAGGTGCAGCTGTGGCGGTCTACGCCGAGGCCGTCAACAGCGCGCTCACTTCCTGATCACCAAGCTTCTCGATGTGGTCCCCGAAGCTGCGACGTCCACCGGCGGCTTTCCAGCTGAGGAGGAGCGGTTCAAGGGTTGTCTCCAGATCATCCAAGGGCAGTTTTTCCAGGTAAGGGCGCGCCAGACGCTGGAGATTGGGGGTGCCGCCGAGCCACAGCTGGTACTGGTTAACACCGTTGCCCACCAAGCCCAGCTCCGCCATGTAGGGGCGGGCACAGCCGTTGGGGCAGCCGGTCATCCTTACAAGCAGGGACTTCTCAATCTCGAGCCGTCGCAGCTGGGCATCGAGGCGATCCAGAACATCCGGAAGGATGCGCTCAGATTCGGTGATGGCGAGCCCGCAGGTGGGTAGAGCTGGGCAGGCGATGGCATGCCTGGCCAGAGGTGCTGGAGCTTCAGGCACCTCAAACCCGAGGGCTTCCAGCTGGGTTCGAATGCTGGCTCGCTGGGAGGTGCCGATGTTGCACAGCAGCAGGTCTTGATTGGCGGTGAGGCGAATCTCCAGCTGGTAGGTCTCCACCAGCTCCCTCAGCCCTGCCTTGAGATCTCCGTTCAGGCGGCCACAGAGCAGGGGAAGTCCCACGAACCACATCCCTGCCTTCTGGCGATGCCAGCCGAGATAGTCCAAAAGCTTGGCCTTGG
Organism: Synechococcus sp. M16.1; assembly: GCF_014279895.1. NCBI lineage: Bacteria > Bacillati > Cyanobacteriota > Cyanophyceae > Synechococcales > Synechococcaceae > Synechococcus > Synechococcus sp. M16.1. The sequence continues at coordinate 977,042 of NZ_CP047954.1, forward strand.
GCTCATTGCGCAGCCCCTTGAGGCTTCCCTTGAAGTAGGTCGCGCACAGGGTGTCGCGGAACCACTGGATTCCCTTGTCGTGCAGCAGATACTTCATGCGGGCGTGCTTGCGCACCTCCCGATCACCGTGATCCCGTTGCAGCGCCAGGATCGCCTGAACCACATCCAGAACGTCGACAGCATCGACGTAACCCAAAGGATCCGCCGTGCGGGCGAAGGTCTCCTCCTTGTTGTGGGTGCGGCCCATGCCACCGCCCACGTAGACGTTGCAGCCCCGCAGATCGCCGGAGGGGTCGGTGAAGGCCACCAGGCCGATGTCCTGGGTGAGCAGGTCAACAGAGTTGTCCCCCGGCACGGTGACGGCCACCTTGAATTTCCGGGGAAGGTAGGTGTCTCCGTAGAGAGGTTCCTCAGTGCTGCCAGAAAAAACGCCGCCCTCGCTCTGGCGCTTTCTGGCCTTCTGAACGGCTCGGCTGGGCTTGAAGCGATAACTCAGGTCACCATCCACCCAGAGGTCCAGATAGGCCCCCTCGGCCGCTTCGGGGCTGAGCAGATCAGCAATTTCATCGGCCAGGCGCCGTGCCACGGGATAGCCGCCTTTCTCAAAAGGAGCTGGTGGTGCCATCACATTGCGGTTGATGTCCCCGCAGGCCGCCAGGGTCGAGCCCATGTTGCGAACGATGGTGCCGATCACCTCTTTCAGGTCGGCTTTGGCGATGCCGTGCATCTGGAAGGCCTGACGGGTGGTGGCCCGCAGAGTTCCGTCCCCAAGGCGGTTGGAGAGGTCATCGAGTGCGAGGAACAGTCGGGCAGGGATGCGTCCGCCCGGGCTGCGCAGCCGCAGCATCATCTGCCAGCTGCGAACCTTGTCCGTCTTGCGCAGTTCGCGGTGGTGCTGTTGGTAGCTGCCGTGAAACTTCAGCAGTTGAACGGCATCTTCCGTGAAGCGAACATCGTCGTTGCTGAGCTCGCTCAACAATGGGTCGCGTAGATGGTCGCTGTCCAGCTTGCGCTGCTCCGCCTTGGACAGCGATTGAGTTCCTGTTTCCGCCACTGCCAAGGAGCCTTCCCCCACCCCGAAAAGGATTTCTTGATTTGAACGTAGCGAAACGGCTTCCAATACAGTCGCTTCCGGCTCTGACCTTGGCGTGACGGCAACCTTTCTTCTGGAAATCGGCACCGAGGAGCTTCCTGCCGATTTCGTCAGGCAAGCGCTTGACCAGCTGCAGCAACGGGTGAGCCGTGATCTGCGTGAGGCAAGGCTTGGCCATGGAGCGGTGTCGGTGTTCGGCACCCCCCGGCGTCTGGTGGTCTCCGTTGCTGATCTGGAGGACCGCCAACCCGATCTTGAGGAAGACCGCAAGGGCCCTCCCGTGGCTCAGGCTTTTAAGGACGGCATCCCAGGGCCAGCGGCGATCGGTTTCGCCAAGCGCTGCGGGGTTGATCCCTCAGCACTTGAGCAGCGTGACACTCCCAAGGGGCCTTGTGTCTTCGCAACCGTGCTCACCCCCGGTCAAGCCTGCGTTGAACTGCTCCAGGGGCTGATCCCCCAATGGATTGATGGGTTGCAGGGTCGGCGGTTCATGCGCTGGGGCACCGGAGCCCAGCGCTTCAGCCGCCCCATTCGCTGGCTGCTTGCGTTGAAGGGTTCAGAGGTGATCCCGGTGGTGCTGGGCGGCGCTGACCCTGAGGTCCGCAGCGACCGTTTCAGCCGTGCCCACCGTCTCCATGGTGACGAGCCTCTCTCCATCGCATCAGCGGAGCAGTTTGGAGAGACCCTTGCCGCCGCTGGCGTTGTTGTCGATCGTGCGGATCGGGCCAAACGAATACGCACCAGCCTGGACCAGTCGGCACAGGCCGCCAACGGAACTCCCGACTGTCCGGAGTCGCTGTTTGAGGAACTGGTGGACCTGGTTGAAGACCCCAGGATTCTCGAGGGAACCATTGCTGAGCGGTTCCTGCAGCTGCCTCCGGAGGTGATCAGCACGGTGATGCAGGCCCACCAGCGTTATGTGCCGCTGCAGGTGCCTGGTCTGGAGGCTGATCCGCTCCGACTCACCGCTGAGGCCGTGCTTCGGCCCCAGTTCCTTTTGGTGGGCAATGGCCTGGCCCCGGCGTCGTCCTTGATTGTTCGCGGCAATGAACGCGTGCTTGGAGCTCGCCTGGCGGATGCCGAATTTTTCCTCGATGTTGACCGGCGTCAGTCCAGCGAATCCCGGCGTGAAGCCCTCGATCGTGTCACCTTCGCCGAGGGCCTGGGAAGTCTTCTGGACCGCTCCGAGCGAATCGAGCGGCTTACGGGCCTGCTGTTGAAGCAACTCGGTCTGGATCAGAGCGTGGTGGATGCGGCCCAGCGTGCTGCTCATTTCTGCAAGAACGATCTGGTCAGCCAGATGGTGGGTGAGTTCCCTGAACTTCAGGGACTGATGGGGGGTAAATACCTCCTGGAGGAGGGAGAACCCCGCGATGTTGCTCTTGCTGTGGTGGAGCACTATCTGCCCCGGGGAGCCGGTGATGCTCTGCCCGCAACCCCCGCGGGAGCCGTTGTGGCCTTGGCGGAACGGCTCGAGCTGCTGCTCAGCATCTTTGCCAAGGGAGAGCGACCAACCGGATCCTCCGACCCCTATGCCCTGCGGCGGGCCGGCAATGGTGTTGTGCAGATTCTCTGGGGCATGGCCTGGCGCCTAGACCTCATGGCCTTCCTCAGCAACGCCGTGGAGGAGTGGGCTGCTCTGTTCCCGGCCTTTGCGGTGGATGCCAGCCAACTGCATAACGACCTCTGTCAGCTGATGCGGCAGCGGATTGTGTCTCAACTGGAAGACGACGGCTTTGCGCCTGATCTGGTGCAGGCTGTGGCTGGTGATGCTGTCTCCAGTCAGCGTCTGCTCAGTGATCCCCTGGATGTCAAGCAGCGGATTCAACTGTTGCGTGACCTTCGGGACAGCGGTCAGCTGGATGCCGTCCAGGCGGTGGTGCAGCGGGCAGCGAAGCTTGCCGAAAAAGGTGATCTGGCACGCGATCAGCTTGTGGCCGGCGAAGTGGTTGAGCCCGAACGGTTCGAGTCCGCCAGTGAGAAGGATCTGTTCGCAGCTCTCGAGCAGCTGCAGCCATTGGCTCAGCGGCGGTCTTATCAGGCCCTTGCCGATGCGCTCGTCGCGGCAACCCCGGCGCTCCAGGCCTTCTTTGATGGTGACACCAGCGTGATGGTGATGGTCGACGATGCCGCGCTGAGGCTCAATCGCCTCAACCTGTTGGCGGTCCTGCGCAATCAGGCTTCGGTCTTGGCCGAATTTGAATCGATTCAATCCAACTGAAGGCAGCCCTGGCCTCTGCGGCTAAGCAGGGGCCAGCCGCTTGAGCCGCAATGTCTGATCAACAGACGACCACCACCCAGCCGCCTGTGGTGATCCGCCAGGGAGGAAATGGTCTGGGCAGCGTGATTGCGGCGCTGATCTTGGCTGCTGCCGCCGTTTACGCCATCAACGTCTGGTCGACGACCAAGAAAGAAACATCCCCCGCCAAGAGCATTGAGCAGGGGATTGAGCGGATCAAGGATGCCGCTGGCAAGGCGATTGAGTCACGCAACTGACCAGAGGCATTGTCATTGGTGTTGCAGAGATGTTGAGGGCCGGCCTCCCTCAGGAGACGCCGGCCTTTTCCTTCGACTCGGAACCTTTGGAGTTCCCCTCCTTGGATTCGCCAGCCTGAGCCTTGATCTGCTGGGCCGCTTCCTCCGCCAGGAAATCACCGTCGGAACGGCCAACGGCCGAAGGAACAGGGTTGTAGACGGATGGAGCCAGAGCCTCGCCCCGGATCAGGCTGCCCAGGGTGCGGAGGGTGAGCTTGATCTGCTGCCAGGGGTTCATCATCACCACCCGTTTGTACAGGTAGCTGTCAAACGTCAGCTTCTGCACGTCCTTGTCGTCGCACATCTCGACGAAGGCTTCCCGGGCAGCGTCGTTGCGATAGAAGATCCGCTGCAGGATGTCGAGCACCGCATAGGTGGCACCGTATTTGCGGTCCCAGCGCTTGAGGTAGGTCGACTTGATCTGCTTTTCGGTGGGGATAGAGGCGCCGTTGTTGGAAATTTCCACAATCGCTTCGGCACACATCCGGCCGCTCTTGGCAGCGAAATAAATGCCTTCCCCGGAGCTCTTGGTGACGTAGCCCGCTGCATCGCCCACCAAGGCCATGCGGCCCACAACCCGGCGCGGACGGGGGTGCTCAGGAATTGGGTGGGCTTCCACCTTGATCACTTCGCCCTGGAACAGGCGCTTGTTGGCCCGCTCACGAATGCCCCTTTGCAGACCCTTGATCAGGCTCTGGTTCTGCTGCATGGTTCCCGTTCCCACGGCCACGTGGTCGTATTTGGGAAACACCCAGGCATAGAAGTCGGGAGAGACGTCTGTTCCGACGTACATCTCAGCAAGATCTTCGTAGTAGGTCATCTCCTCAGCAGGAAGCTTGATCCGTTCCTGGAAGGCGATGGCCACGTTGTAATCCCCGGCGTCCATGGCTTTCGCCACCCGGGAGTTGGCGCCATCGGCACCGATGATCAGATCCACAGCCAGAGTCTTCTGCTCACCGGTGGGGCCACCACCGCTGTAGTCGGCGTAATGAATGGTGTAAGGGCCCTGACGGTCTGTACCGGTGTCGATCTTCTGCACCAGGCCGTTGATCAAGGTTGTGCCCAGCTCGGCGGCGCGGTTGCGCAGGAAGGCATCGAACACCTCACGACGGCACATGCCGATGTAGGCGTTTTCGTCGTAACCGAGGGGATCGAGCTTGATGTCCACCTCCCGGTTGGAAGGGGAGATCATCTTCATGTTGCGGACCTTGCGGTCGATGATTTCGTCGGGCAGGTCGAACTCTTCGACCATGCAAAGCGGAATGGCTCCACCACAGGGTTTGGCGTTGTCGAGTTTGCGCTCGAACAGCCAGGTTTCAATTCCCGCCTTGGCCAGAATTTCGGCAGCACAGGAGCCACTTGGGCCACCGCCGATCACCGCAACTCGCAACATCTCAGCCCGTCTCCGCTGGATTGTTTTGTGAAGCTATCACTGTCACAACAACCATTGTGGGTTGAGCTGGCTGCTGCCTTTACGATCGAAACAACACGCATCAGCGCCTTGGTTCGGGCCTCCTCTGCGCGACGCATCGAGCGGGAGGACATTCCGGTCGCTCGACGAACACGGCAGCCGCGTCAACGCAAGGGAAATGGCGCAGCTGGATTGCTGTTCGGGCTCGTTCTCGTCTGTGCCGGAAGCGTGGCTGTGGTGATGCTGGTTCCCACGCTGCTGTCAAGGCGCCAGCCCACGCAGAACCTTGAGATTTCAGGCTTTCGCGAACGTCCTGACGCCGATGGCCGACTCCTGGGCCACTTCCCCTACGGAGAGGCTGACGCTGATCAACTCATCGTCTTTGAACCGGGGATCGAGCTGAATGTGAAAGCCGCCGAGGCCCTCGACACGATGATGCGTTCCGCCTTGGCTGACGGGATCGATCTGCGTCTGCTCAGTGGATTCCGCTCCCTGGCCCTCCAGGAATCGATCTTCTTTGATGTGGCCTCCGAACGGAACCAGACCGCCGAAGAGCGAGCCCAGGTGTCAGCTCCACCGGGCTACTCCGAGCACAGCACGGGTTACGCCGTCGATCTAGGCGATGGCCGTTTCCCTGAGACCAACCTCTCCCAGAGCTTTCAAGACACCGCCGCCTTTCGCTGGTTGCAGGACCATGCGGCGAGATATCACTTCGTGTTGTCCTTCCCTGAGGGCAACAAACAGGGTGTGATGTACGAGCCCTGGCATTGGCGCTACGAGGGCAATGCGGATGCACTGCGTTTGTTCGAGCCGGCCAGTCGGTTCTCCAGGCGCGACCCTTGACCGTTCCCGAACTGCTGTCACCTGCCGGCGACTGGGCTGCGATGAAGGCGGCCGCTGCCTCCGGTGCCGATGCGGTGTATTTCGGCGTTGATGCCTTCAACGCCCGCCAGCGGGCTGAAAATTTCCGACTGCAAGACCTTCCTGAAGTGATGCAGTGGCTGCATCAGCGGGGGGTGAAGGGATTCCTCACCTTCAACGTGTTGGTGTTCAGCGATGAACTGGAGGCAGCGGCTCAGTTGCTGATCGCTGCAGATCGAGCCGGTGTGGATGCGGTGATCGTCCAGGACGTGGGGCTCTGTCGCCTGGCCCAGCGGCTGGTGCCGAATCTCTGTGTGCATGGCTCAACCCAGATGTCGATCACCAGTGCCGCGGGTATTGCCCAGGCTGCGGCGCTCGGTTGCCAGCGGGTGGTGCTGGCCCGTGAGCTGGCCCTGCGTGATCTCGAGCGACTGCAGACACAACTGGTTCAGCGGAACCTTGCGATGCCGTTGGAGGTGTTTGTGCATGGCGCCCTTTGCGTCGCCTATTCCGGTCAATGTCTGACCAGTGAATCCCTCGGGCAGCGCAGTGCCAATCGAGGTGAGTGTGCCCAGGCCTGTCGCCTGCCTTACGAAATGGTGGTGGATGGGCAACCCCACCCCCTTGAAGACCAGCGCTACCTCCTCTCCCCCCAGGATCTGGCGGCCTGGGAGCTGCTGCCGGAGTTGCAGCGCATCGGCGTGGCCAGCCTCAAGATCGAAGGGCGTCTGAAGGATGCTGCCTACGTGGCTGCCGTCACCGACGCCTATCGCCAGCGCCTGGATCAAACCCCCGCTTCGGCGCCGCAGGTGCAACGCCAGCTTGAGCTGGCCTTTTCCCGAGGCCTTTCCACCGGTTGGCTTGAAGGGGTGAACCATCGCCGTCTGGTGCATGGCCGCTGGAGTAAGAAGCGGGGCCCGCTACTGGGGCAGTTGCTGCGGGTGGAGCGGGGTGGTTGGTTGCATCTGCGCAGCCGGGAACAGCTGCATCCCGGGCAGGGCCTTGTGCTGGAACAACTGTCGTCCGACCCGCTGCAGCCGCCTCGGGAGATCGGTGGCCGGATCATGGTGTGTGAGCGGATGGGCGACGAACGCTGGAAGCTGCGCCTGGGGCCCGATCGTGTGGATGGCTCTGGATTGAGAGCTGGCGCCTCGGTCTGGCTCACCAGTGATCCCGATTGGCAGTCCCGTTGGCAGCGTGCCGCCCGTCGCACGGTGGAGGCTCGGTCCAGGGATCTGGCGCTGCGGGTGTCCGGTCGGCTGGATGCCCCGCTGGAGTTGCAGGTGCTGGAGCCCCAGGGATTTGAGCTGAAGCTCTGCAGCACCATGCCGCTCCAGAGTGCTTCGCAGCGCCCCCTTGACCGGGAACGGCTTGAGCAGCAATTGGGACGCCTGGGGGGAACCGGTTGGTCGCTTCAGCATTTGGAGATCGAACTGGAGGGCGATCTTTTTCTGCCCGTGGCGGAACTGAACCGCATGCGCAGGGCTCTGCTGGAGCAGTTGGAGGCCACAGGGGACTGCAGCACCGATTCAGGGCCTGTCCCTGCAGCCACCAAAACGGCAGACCCAACGGAGCTGCTGGCTCAGATGTGCCCACCAGCTGTCGCTCCCCTCAGCGAGACCAAGCCAGGCTTGGTGGTGCTGGTGCGCAGCCTGGAGCAGCTGCAGGCCTTGGTGGATCTCTCCGGCACGGACCTGCCGATTCGCTCGGTGGTGGCGGATCTCGAGCAGCCTCGGGAGCTGCGGGAAGCGGTGGCGATCGGTCGAGGCTGCTGGCCTGAGGGTGTATGGCTGGCCGGTGCACGGATCACACGGCCTGATGAACGCTGGTCGCTTGAGCCACTGATTCGGGCCCGTCCTGACGGTTTCCTGGTGCGAAATGCCGATCAGCTGGAGGTGCTGACGCCGCTGGCCCCCTGCATTGGTGACTTTTCCCTCAACACCGCCAACCCCCTGAGTTTCCACTGGTATCGCGACCATTGGGCGCTGCAGCGACTCACGGCCAGTTACGACCTCAACCTTCAGCAACTGCTGGATCTGGCCGCCGCCGTTGATCCAGCGCTGCTGGAGGTCACCCTGCACCAGCACATGCCGTTGTTCCACATGGAGCATTGCCTGTTCTGTGCATTCCTCTCGGACGGCAAGGACCACACCGATTGCGGTCGTCCCTGTGAGAAGCACCACGTCACTCTGCGGGATCGCAGTGGCGTTGAACACCCACTGCGGGCTGATCTGGGTTGTCGGAACACCCTTTTCAATGGCACGGCGCAATCGGGCGTTGAAGCGCTTCCGTCGCTGCTGCGGGCAGGCGTGCGCAGGATCCGGCTCGAACTTCTCGATGAGGATGCCGCTGCGACGCAACGGCGCGTCAGCCTTTACGCCGAGGCTCTGGCGGGTCGGATGGCCACCCAGGAGGTCTGGTCCCAGGAGCAGATCCACCACCAGCTGGGCGTCACCCGCGGCAGCCTGCGCAGCAAGGGTCCGGAGCGCACCAGTCGATTCTCACGTTGAGATAACCTGTCGCACTGCGCCTTTGGCGTTCTTCACAAATACTTACGGTCAGCCCGCATGAGCGCCAACAACAAGGCGATCCGCAACATCGCGATCATCGCCCACGTTGACCACGGCAAGACGACTCTGGTCGATTCGCTGTTGGCGCAGTCAGGAATTTTCCGCGACAACGAGGCCGTCCCCACCTGTGTGATGGACTCCAACGACCTGGAGCGTGAGCGGGGCATCACGATCCTGTCGAAAAACACGGCTGTCACCTACAACGACACCCGGATCAACATCGTTGACACCCCTGGTCACGCCGATTTCGGTGGAGAAGTGGAGCGGGTGCTGGGCATGGTTGACGGTTGCCTGCTGATCGTGGATGCCAACGAGGGGCCGATGCCCCAGACCCGTTTTGTGCTGAAGAAGGCCCTCGAGCAGGGCCTGCGTCCGATCGTGTTCGTCAACAAGATCGACCGTGCCCGGGTGGATCCCGAGACCGCCGTCGACAAGGTGCTCGACCTCTTCATCGAACTCGGCGCTGACGATGATCAGTGCGATTTCCCCTACCTGTTCGGCAGCGGTCTCGGAGGCTTCGCCAAGCCCGACATGAAGACCGACAGCGACAACATGCGTCCGCTGTTCGATGCCATCCTGCGCCACGTTCCGCCCCCGGTTGGTGATCCGGAGAAGCCCCTCCAGCTGCAAATCACCACCCTTGACTATTCCGACTTCCTCGGCCGGATCATCATTGGCCGCGTTCACAACGGAAAAATCAAACAGGGTCAGAACGCTGCGCTGATCAAGGACGACGGCAGCATCAAGAAGGGCCGCATCAGCAAGCTGCTTGGCTTCGAGGGGCTGCAGCGCGTCGAGATCGAAGAGGCGTCTGCCGGTGATCTGGTGGCCGTGGCTGGCTTTGACGACGTCAACATCGGCGAAACCATCGCCTGCCCCGATGAGCCCACCGCTCTGCCGCTGATCAAGGTGGATGAGCCCACCCTTCAGATGACTTTCGTCGTCAACGATTCACCCTTTGCGGGCAAGGAAGGCAAGTTCGTCACCAGCCGTCAGGTGCGTGACCGCCTGCAGCGTGAGTTGCTCACCAACGTTGCCCTGCGTGTGGAAGACACCGATTCACCGGACCGGTTTGCGGTGAGTGGTCGCGGTGAGCTGCACCTCGGCATCCTGATCGAGACCATGCGCCGTGAGGGCTATGAGTTCCAGGTGTCCCAGCCGCAGGTGATTTACCGCACCATCGATGGCACCCCCTGCGAGCCGGTGGAAACCCTGGTGATGGATGTGCCTGAACCAGCGGTGGGCAGCTGCATCGAAAAACTGGGCACCCGCAAGGGCGAGATGCAGAACATGGAAACCAGCGCTGATGGCCGCACCCAGCTGGAGTTCATCGTTCCCTCCCGTGGTCTGATCGGTTTCCGCGGTGAATTCATCCGGGCCACCCGCGGCGAAGGAATCATGAGCCATTCCTTCTATGAATACCGGCCGATGATGGGTGAATTCGACACCCGCCGGAACGGTGTGCTGATCGCCTTCGAAGAAGGAACAGCAACGTTCTATGCCCTCAAGAACGCCGAGGATCGCGGCCAGTTCTTCATCAGCCCGGGCACCAAGGTCTACAAGGGAATGATCATCGGGGAATACAACCGGCCTCAGGACCTCGAGATCAACGTCTGCAAGACCAAGCAGCTCACCAACATGCGTTCCGCGGGCGCTGAGGAACTTGACACGCTGCAAGCACCGGTGCAGATGACGCTGGAGCGAGCGCTGGAATACATCGGTCCCGATGAGATGCTCGAAGTCACGCCCGAGTCGATCCGTCTGCGCAAACTTCCCGGCAAGAAGCCGGCCAAGTCCAAGCGCTGATGCCTCAGGCGGACCCTCGCTTTCAGCAGGGTGTGGAGCTCTTCAATGCAGGTGAGTGGTACGCCGCTCATGATCTGTTTGAGGAGCTCTGGCATGAAACAGCTGATCCGGAACGGCGCAGCCTTCAGGGGATCCTGCAGGTGGCAGTAGCGCAGTTGCACCTGCAACGGGGCAACCGGCGCGGTGCCACGATTCTTTTCGGTGAAGCTCTGGGTCGTCTCAAACGTCCTGGAACCCCGGATCTTGGCTTGGATCTTGCGTCTCTGTGCCGTGCTGCGCAACAGCGGCTTGAGGCGCTTCAGCAGGATGGGGATCCCGAGTCATGCACTGTCCCTGTTCTTGAATTCATGCGCTGAAGCGCCGGTAATCTCGACGAACTTGGGCAGGTGGTGTGGCAGTGAAAGCAATGCTCCGTTCTCGGGGGCTTCTTTTAGCTCTGCCCCTTCTGGCCGCCCTTTGGCCCCTGTTGTCGGCCCAGGCTCAGCAAACAGCTGACGCTGGCGTCATCACGATTGAGTCCGACCTGCAATCGGCCGACAACGGAACGGGTGTGATCACCGCCAGTGGCAACGTTCGCTTGGTGCACGCCGGTCGTGGTTTGGTGGCCACCAGCCGACAAGCCCAGTACTTCACGGAGGAAGACCGGATTGTTCTGAGTGGTGATGTTGATGTGATCCAGGCTGATGGCAACCAGCTCCGCGCTGATCGGTTTACTTATCTCCTGGATGAAGGTCGCGCGATTGCCAGCCCTGTTCCCGGCCAGCAGGTGTTCAGTCAGTGGTCGCTCACTCCCAGCCAACCCGTGCTCGACGTTCAGGCCGAGACCAACCCGGTGACTCCATGACCTTGGAACTGTCGAATGTCTCCATCACCCTTGGGGGCCGCCAGTTGGTGAAGGGCTTGGATCTGAAGCTTGCCCCCGGCGAGGTGGTCGGCCTGCTTGGTCCCAATGGAGCTGGAAAAACCACCACCTTCAATCTGGTGATCGGTCTGCTCTCCCCTGATCAGGGGGAGGTGACCGTGAACGGTGAGCGGGTCACCCATCTGCCTATGCCGGAGCGAGCCCGGCTTGGTGTGGGTTACCTGCCCCAGGAAGCGAGTGTGTTTCGCAATCTCACGGTGCGTGAAAATCTGGATATCGCCCTTGAACAGACCGGTCTCAGTTCCGAGCAGCGTCGGGATCGGCGCCAGCAGTTGATTGAGGACTTTCACCTCAGCGCGTTCATCAATCGTCTTGGTTTCCAACTCTCCGGGGGAGAACGTCGCCGTTGCGAAGTGGCCAGGGCACTGGCATCGGGTGACAACGGACCGACGTATCTGCTTTTGGATGAACCCTTTGCCGGCGTCGACCCCCTTGCGGTGGCGGATCTGCAGCTGCTGATCGAGGGGTTGCGCTCCCGGGGCATGGGGATTCTGATCACCGATCACAACGTGCGCGAAACCCTGGCCACCACCGATCGGGCATACATCCTCAACGATGGTGCGGTGTTGGCCGCAGGACGTTCCGAGGAGGTGGCAGCTGATCCACAGGTGCGTCGTTATTACCTCGGGGAGGGATTCCAACTGTGATTTTGGATCGTCTCAAACGGGCCACCTGGATGCGGCTGGATCTTCTGGATCGTTGGTTGCTCAAGGAGCTGCTTGGTCCGCTTCTGTTCTTCATTGCCCTGTTCACCCTGCTGCTGCTCACGGGTGGCGTGATGTTTGAACTGGTCCGGCAGATGGTCGACAAGAACCTGCCGATCACAGTTGCAGCTCAGGTGCTGTTGTTCAGCATTCCGCGTTGGTTGGCTTTCTCTGTGCCGATTGGAACGCTGATGGCCTCGCTGTTCGTGTTCACCCGCCTTTCTGCCAACAACGAACTCACCGCCCTGAGAAGCCTCGGCATCACCACGAAGCGGATGATCAGTGCCGCTCTCGCCCTCTCGATGGCGATGACCCTGTTCACCTTCGTTCTCAACGACGTGGTGGTGCCCCGCAGCCAACGCTTTGCAGAGGTGAGCTTGAAGCGCGCCTTGGGGCGTTCTCTCGCCAGTGAGACGGGACGCGATGTCATCTATCCCCGCTTCGGCAGACGCATTGGTTCAGATGGTGAGAAGGGTGACAAGGGCCTGCTTCAACTGTTTTATTCCCGCAAATTCCAGAACGGCCAAATGCTGGATGTGACGGTTCTGGATTTCACCAGACCCGGTCTTACCCAGATGTTGCGTGCTGATCGGGCCATCTGGAATGAGGCCCAAGCCAGCTGGGATTTCATGGATGGCCAGATTCTGACTTTGGCGGCGAATGGCAGTTCAACCAAGGCCGATTTCGATCGTTACGTCTATCCCCTGGGATCTGGGCCGCTGCGTTTGGCGGGGATTGAGAACGATGCCGTGAACATGACCGTTGCTGAAGCACTGCAGGCCCAAAGGATGTACGAAGAGGCCGGCAGCATCAAGGAAGCCCGCAAAATCCGTGTGCGGATCCAGGAGAAGTTCACGGTTCCGATGGCCTGTCTGGTGTTTGGATTGTTTGGAGCCACCCTCGGCGCTCAGCCCAGTTACCGAAGCAGCCGAAGCTTCTCGTTTGTGCTCACCCTCGGCATCATCGCTGTCTATTACGTGATTGGTTTCAGCTTCAGTTCCCTCGGGGTGAAGGGAACCCTGCCTCCGATCCTGGCGGCCTGGCTGCCTGTGATGTTGTTTCTCGGGGCGGGTGGTCTGTTGCTGAAACAGGCCAGTCGCTGATTGGCCGGGGCAGAATCGACGTGTCTTCAGGAAATGGTGTGCTGAACACGCCCTTTGAGCTGGTCACCAGTCTTGGTTTCGCTGGCTTTGTGTTGCTGCTGCTGGCCATGCCCCTGGCTTTCTGGGCGGTGTCCAGCCAGTCCCGGGCTGGTTTGGTGCGGCTGCTGGTGGCCGTCGCCAACCTTCTGTTCACGGCTCAGCTGATTTTGCGTTGGTGGCAATCCGGCCACTTCCCGATCAGCAACCTCTACGAATCCCTGTGCTTTCTCGCCTGGGCTTGCACCCTCACCCAGCTGCTGGTGGAACGGGCCTGGCCTTCTCCCATCGTGGCGGCTGCGGCCACCCCCATGGGCCTTGGTTGCATTGCCTTCGCCAGCTTTGCCTTGCCCGATCAATTGCAGTCAGCGGCTCCTCTGGTTCCCGCCCTGCGCTCAAGCTGGTTGGTCATGCACGTGAGCGTGATCATGGTGAGTTACGCCGCACTGCTGGTGGGATCCCTGCTCTCCTTGGCGGTGTTGGTCACCGATCGCGGCCAAACCCTGGAACTGCGGAGCAGTTCCATTGGCAGTGGTGGATATCGTCAGGCGGCCTCGATCACGAATGGTGGTTCTGTTCAGCTGCAATCGGTTCAGCTGAGCACCAACGAGCAACTCGACAGCCTCAGTTATCGCACCATCACCGTTGGGTTCTTGATGCTTACGGTGGGCATCGTGAGTGGTGCTGTTTGGGCGAATGAAGCCTGGGGCAGCTACTGGAGCTGGGATCCCAAGGAAACCTGGGCCTTGATCTGCTGGCTGGTGTATGCCGCCTACCTGCACACCCGCCTCAGTCGCGGTTGGCAGGGCCGACGCCCAGCTCTTGTTGCGGTTGTTGGTCTAGTGGTGATCGCTGTTTGCTACATCGGCGTCAATCTTTTGGGCATTGGTTTGCATAGCTACGGCTGGTTTTTCTGAACTCCAGTGAACAACGTGGCATGCTCTCAAGCCACAACTTTCACCCCCGGATGAGGGTTTCTTCTCCCTGTCAAGTACCCCCATCTCAGGGTTCTTTCACTATGGACAGCATCGTGTGGATGTGTGTGCCCGTTAGCGCAAGTTTTCGCAACGCGGGAATCAAGACCCAGTAGGAAGGAATAAATCAACACCGGCGGAGGCTCCGTCTCACTGAGATGAGCGATGCCTGACCGCTTGTTGGGAGGTTTCGCTCTCTTCTGCTTCCGAGCGCAAATAACGCTTCCGCTGCGCCGATTCCAGGCCAGACAGCAAGACAGCTCGCCTTGAAGATGCGACCCGCTGAGGCCGATCAAGACCCCGAAGCAGTGGATGGATGCCTCGTCTGCTCATGCTGTTCTCTCGGTTATGCGTGAATCTTGCGCCGTGACCTGTGGTCCATCGCGTGACTGAATAATTCCATGATCTTCAGTCTTGTTTTGTGATCCACGTCACTGATTGGCGTGATGCCCTTCCAAGTTGTTGTTGGCTTCTCAGGACATGCATCAAGCCAACGGGCAAAAAGGAAGGCCACCCCCGCAAAGGGATGGCCTAAACCTTGTTGGCGTTCTTTGAAGCTGAACGAAGCGTCTGGCTGTATGGCTTGTCAGACCAGTCAGGCAGCTTCTAGATCTTGCTCAGTTGGACCGTCGTCACGCATGGACGCCTCCGACTTCGACTCTCCCAGTCTCCTCCAGAGGACCTGCTTTGATCATCCGTATTTCAACTCAGCCGCAGGGAAGAGAGCCTGGGCCTGACCGATGCGCAAAGTCAACGGAACTATTGAGCAAGATGTTGAAGGACTGCACCGATATTCATGCTCCCTTTGAGATATCCGGCAAAAGCCAATGCGATCACACCAGCATTAAGCGCCAGGAAGGCGGCAACCAATTTGACGTCATCTCCCATGCACTGATTATCGGAGGCATGGTCGCATCACTGTGGACATCAAATCTTTGGAGATGTTGAAACTGTTCAAGCGCTGGGTTCTTGCTTGAAGTGCTCATCAAAAAAGCCCGGCATCGGCTGCCGGGCTTGTGGCTGTCAGATGACGGTCTGTTGATCAGGCAAGGACAGCTTCCTTGCTGCTGCTGTTGCGGATTCCCTTGATTGCTTCAGCGTAATCGGGCTGGTTGAACACACCGGAGCCGGACACAATCGCGTTGGCACCTGCTTCGATCACCTTCCAAGCATTGCCGGCTTTGATGCCGCCATCCACTTCGATCCAGGGATCGAGACCCTTCTCGTCGCACATGCGGCGCAGGTCGCGAATTTTCTGAACCTGGTTCTCAATGAAGCTCTGGCCCCCGAAACCGGGGTTCACGCTCATGATCAGCACCAGATCGCAGAGCTCGAGGCAGTATTCGAGGGTGTCGATCGGTGTTGATGGGTTCAGAACTGCACCTGCTTTTTTGCCCAGGTCCTTGATCTGAGCCAGGTTGCGGTGCAGATGAGGGCAGGCTTCAACCTGCACGGAAATGATGTCGGCACCGGCTTTGGCGAAGTCGGGGACGTACTTCTCCGGCTCAACGATCATCAGGTGAACGTCCAGGGGCTTCTGGGTCACCGGCCGCAGCGCCTCAACAATCAGCGGTCCAATGGTGATGTTCGGAACAAAGCGGCCGTCCATCACATCCACATGGATCCAATCCGCACCGGCTTCGTCCACGGCTTTCACTTCTTCGCCGAGGCGTGCGAAGTCAGCCGACAGGATTGACGGCGAGATCACCAGGGGCTTGGTGCTCATGGATGAGGAGCGCGAAGTGCCGGGAGATTTTAGGGACTCCTGCAACCACTGATACAGTGAGCCGCGCTCAGACGTCGAGATCCACTGCGGCGACGGCCAACTGCCCGTCCAGGAGATCTCGCCAACCCGTCCCACCTCATCCGGAGTCCCGTGGATCAGACCCTCATTCAGGAAATTCTCGAGATCGTCGAGCAGGCCGCCATCGCTTCCGCCTCGCTCTCCGGCAAAGGCCTGAAGGATGAAGCCGATGCATTGGCCGTTGATGCCATGCGCAAGCGCATGAATCAGATCCAGATGCAGGGCCGCATCGTGATCGGAGAGGGGGAACGTGATGAAGCCCCAATGCTTTACATCGGAGAAGAGGTCGGCACCGGCACCGGCCCCGGCGTTGACTTTGCTGTTGACCCTTGCGAAGGCACCAACCTCTGCGCCTTCAACCAGCGCGGCTCCATGGCTGTTCTCGCCGCTTCCGACCGTGGCGGTCTGTTCAACGCCCCCGACTTCTACATGAAGAAGCTGGCTGCTCCTCCGGCAGCCAAGGGCAAGGTGGACATTCGCAAATCAGCCACTGAAAACATCAAGATCCTCAGCGAGTGTCTGGGTCTCCCCGTCGACGAGCTGAACATCGTGGTGATGGATCGCGCCCGTCACAAGGACCTGATCGCTGAGATCCGTGCCACCGGCGCTCGCATCCAGCCCATCTCCGATGGTGACGTTCAGGCCGCCATCGCCTGCGGTTTCGCTGGTACCGGAACCCACTGCCTGATGGGCATCGGTGCTGCCCCTGAAGGTGTGATCTCCGCCGCTGCCATGCGCGCTCTTGGTGGTCACTTCCAGGGCCAACTGGTGTATGACCCTGCGATTGCTCAGACCTCCGAGTGGGCTGACATGACCAAAGAGGGCAACCTGGCGCGTCTCGCTGAGATGGGCATCGCCGATCCCGACAAGGTCTATGAGGCTGAGGAGCTGGCCTGCGGCGAGCATGTTTGTTTCGCTGGCAGCGGCATCACGGATGGTCTGCTCTTTGATGGCGTTAAGTTCGAAAAGGACTGCACCCGCACAAGCAGCCTGGTGATCAGCAACCTGGACAACACCTGCCGCTTCACCAACACCGTGCACATCAAAGACGGCGCCCAGAGCATTGCTCTGAGCTGATCGTCATCAACTGGTTGAGAGGAACGTCTTCATGCATATCTCCGTCGTCGGCCTCAGTCATCGGACGGCACCGGTGGAGATCCGGGAACGGCTCAGCATCCCTGAGCAGACCATGGAGACGTCCCTTCAATCCCTCCGCGGCAACGAGCAGGTGCTCGAGGCATCGATCCTCAGCACCTGCAACCGCCTTGAGATTTACACCTTGGTCCGCAATCCGGACCTCGGCGTGTCTGCTGTCAGCGACTTCCTCAGCAGCCACTCCGGTCTTGAAACAGGGGAGCTGACGCCCCACCTGTTCAGTTACCACCACGAAGACGCTGTCGACCACCTGATGCGGGTGGCAGCAGGTCTCGATAGCCTTGTGCTGGGGGAAGGTCAAATTCTCTCCCAGGTGAAAAAAATGATGCGGCTCGGCCAGGAGCACAAATCCCTGGGTCCGATCCTGAACCGCTTGCTCACCCAGGCTGTTTCCACCGGCAAACGGGTGCGCAGTGAAACCAACCTCGGAACGGGTGCTGTTTCGATCAGCTCAGCTGCCGTTGAGCTCGCCCAGCTCAAGCTCGGTCAATCCCGAGGTCTGGATCAACTGGTCACCCTGGAAAGCGAGCAGATCGCCGTTGTTGGTGCAGGGCGCATGAGCCGTCTGTTGCTCCAGCACCTTCAGGCCAAAGGTGCCTCGGGTGTTGTTCTGCTCAACCGCACCGTTGAACGGGCAGAGCATCTATCGGCTGATTTCCCTGATCTTCCTGTTCAGTGCAGGCCGCTTACGGATTTGGATCAGTACCTGAGCACCTGCTCGCTGATGTTCACCAGCACCGCCGCCGATGATCCGATCATTGATGCCGCACGTCTGGCTCCTCTGAACCGGCGCAGCAAGCTGCGCTTGATTGATATCGGTGTGCCGCGCAACATCGCTGCGGATGCTGCCGATGTGGACGGCGTTGAATCCCACGATGTGGACGACCTGCAAGAGGTCGTTGCCCGTAACCAGGAAGCCCGTCAGGCCATGGCCCGCGAGGCTGAGCAGTTGCTTCAGCAAGAAGCGCAGCAGTTCCTCGAGTGGTGGGACAGCCTTGAGGCTGTCCCGACCATCAACCAGCTGCGCTCGTCGATGGAGTCGATCCGTTCGGAGGAACTCCAGAAAGCCCTCAGCCGAATGGGGCCTGATTTCTCAGCCCGGGAACGCAAGGTTGTCGAAGCGTTGAGCAAGGGAATTATCAACAAAATCCTCCACACGCCGGTGACCCAGCTGCGGGCTCCCCAGACCCGTCAGGATCGCCAACAGGCCCTCCGAATTGTCGAACGACTGTTCGATTTGGAAGCTTCTTGAGCTGTTGAGCGATTCAGTCGCGATCTGAATCCCAGTAATCTCGACTGATTCTTCCGAAAGACGGTTGCGAAGCCAAAAACTCCGGTAAGTTCTTGCGGCAACGCCGATTTGGGACAGCGGCATGAAGCGGGTCTTGGCCATCATTCTGGGCGGCGGTGCAGGCACGCGCCTGTATCCGCTCACAAAAATGCGCGCCAAGCCGGCCGTCCCTCTGGCAGGCAAATATCGACTGATTGATATTCCGATTAGCAACTGCATCAACTCCGACATCAACAAGATGTACGTGATGACGCAGTTCAACAGTGCGTCACTGAACCGTCACCTCAGTCAGACCTACAACCTCAGTAATACCTTTGGTGGCGGTTTTGTTGAGGTGCTCGCAGCTCAGCAAACCCCCGACAGTCCCACTTGGTTTGAAGGCACTGCAGACGCTGTACGCAAATACCAGTGGTTGTTCCAGGAATGGGATGTTGATGAATACCTGATCCTTTCCGGCGACCAGCTCTACCGGATGGATTACAGCCTCTTCATCGAGCACCACCGCCGCTCAGGTGCTGATCTCACAGTCGCTGCCCTTCCCGTTGATCCCAAGCAGGCAGAGGCTTTCGGTCTGATGCGGACCGATGAAAACGGCTCGATCAAGGAGTTCCGCGAGAAGCCCAAGGGTGATTCCCTGCTGGAGATGGCTGTCGACACCTCTCGCTTCGGCCTGAGTGCCGATTCAGCCAAGGAAAGGCCCTATCTGGCCTCGATGGGCATTTACGTCTTCAGCCGTCAGACCCTCTTTGATTTGCTCGACAAGCATCCCGGGCACAAGGATTTCGGCAAGGAGATCATTCCCGAGGCTCTAGCGCGGGGCGACAAGCTTCAGAGCTATGTGTTCGACGACTACTGGGAAGACATCGGCACCATCGGCGCGTTCTATGAAGCCAACCTCGCGCTGACCCAACAACCCACGCCCCCCTTCAGCTTCTACGACGAGAAATTCCCCATCTACACCCGTCCTCGCTATCTGCCCCCCAGCAAGCTGGTTGACGCCCAGATCACCAACTCGATTGTTGGCGAAGGCTCAATCCTGAAGTCCTGCAGCATCCATCACTGTGTTCTCGGGGTGCGCAGTCGAATTGAAAGTGATTGCGTGCTTCAAGACACGCTGGTGATGGGGGCCGACTTCTTCGAATCTCCAGACGAACGCGCTGTCTTGAAAGAACGCGGAGGCATTCCTCTCGGCGTGGGCAAGGGCACCACGGTGAAACGCGCCATCCTCGACAAGAACACCCGCATTGGTTCGGGTGTCTCGATCATCAACAAGGACAACGTGGAAGAAGCCGACCGTTCCGATCAGGGCTTCTACATCCGCAACGGCATTGTGGTGGTTCAGAAAAACGCCACCATCGCTGATGGAACGGTGATCTGAGGGCAGCATCCGTTTTCAGGAATGAGCTGATGTCTGCCTGAGCAGATGGCTCATTCCTGACATTTGTTGGTTGATTTGCGGTCGAGACCAGCCGAGATCAACACACTGAGATCAGTCCTCAGTGGTTCTTCTGGCCATGTCCAAGTCTCACTTCGGCCTCATCGGTCTTGGCGTGATGGGCGAGAACCTCGTCCTGAATGCGGAACGCAACGGTTTCTCCAGCGTTGTCTACAACCGCACCTACGCCAAAACCGAAGACTTCCTCCAGGGGCGTGGCAAGGACAAGAACATTCAGGGCGCCACTGACCTCGAAGATTTCGTTGGCAAGTTGGAACGCCCCCGCCGGATTTTGATGATGGTGAAGGCGGGGCCTGCCGTCGATGCTGTTGTTGATCAGCTCTCCCCCTATCTCGAAGAAGGCGATCTGCTGATTGATGGAGGCAACTCCGACTACCACGACACCGAACGTCGGGTGAAGCAACTCGAGAGCAAGAGCTTCGGTTTCATCGGTATGGGTGTGTCCGGTGGCGCCAAAGGTGCCCTGGAGGGGCCGAGCATGATGCCCGGAGGAACCAAAACCTCCTATGAGGCCATCGAGGGCCTTGTGAACAAGATGGCGGCTCAGGTCGAAGACGGACCTTGCGTGACCTACATCGGTCCCGGCGGGTCAGGACACCTGGTGAAGACCGTCCACAACGGGATCGAATACGGCATTGAGCAGATCCTTGCCGAGGGCTACGACCTGATGAAGCGGGTCAAAGGAATGACCGGTGTGCAGATGGCCGATGTTCTCGGTCAATGGAACGCCACAGAAGAGTTGTCGTCGTATCTGGTTGAAATCACCGAGGTGTGTCTCCGCACCAAGGATCCCGTCGATGGCACTGATCTGGTGGAAAAAATCACCGATCAGGCTGGCCAGAAGGGCACGGGCCTTTGGACCGTGGTGACGGCGCTGCAGATGGGTGCCTCTGTTCCCACCATCTACGCCTCTCTCAATGCAAGGGTGATGAGCTCGATGAAGCCCCAACGCGTGGCGGCCGAATCGATCCTCAAAGGACCAACCATCAAGGACTTTGACCTGGGAACGGCTGACGATGCCATGGCTCCGCTGATGGATGCCACGGTGCTGAGCTGCATCGCCAGTTATGCCCAGGGCATGGAGCTTCTGCGAATCGCCTCCCAGGACCTCGACTATGAACTCCACATGCCGTCGATCGCTCAGATCTGGAAGGGTGGCTGCATCATTCGGGCCCGTCTGCTGAAGCGCATTCAGGATGCTTTCCACGCGGATCCCCAGCTGCCCAACCTGATGGTTGATCCATGGTTCGCTGAACAGATCAACCGACGACTTCCCGGACTGGCTCAAGTGGTGGCCGGTGCCGCCGAGGCCGGCATTCCCGTTCCCTGCTTCAGCAGCACCCTCGACTACATCAACAGCTACCGCTCCGGTCGCCTTCCTCAGAACCTGGTTCAGGCGATGCGCGATTGCTTCGGCTCCCACACCTACCAAAGGGTCGACAAGGAGGGCACGTTCCACACCGAATGGCTCAGCTGAGTGGTTGAGCGATGACCAACTACCGCATCGAGCGGGCGAAGGATCCTCAGGACCTCGCCCGTCAGGCCTGTGAAACTGTTGCTGCCCAAATTGATCTGGCCTTGGATCAACGGGACCGCTGCCAGATCGCTCTCTCCGGCGGGAGCACGCCCGCAAGCGCCTACTCCCTGCTCGGTCAGGAACGGTTGCCCTGGGACCGGGTGGACGTCGTGCTGGGTGACGAGCGCTGGGTGGCTGCCGACGATGCGTCCAGCAACGCCGGCATGCTGCGCCGCACCCTTCTCGCACCCGGGCCTGGAGCTTCAGCCGCTTTTCATCCCGTGCCTACCGTGGAACTGGAGAGCCCTGAGGCCAGTGCCCAGGCTTTTGCTGACCAGCTTTCTCAGCTGTGCTCAGGAGCACCACCGGTGTTCGATGTGATGCTGCTGGGCCTGGGGGATGACGGCCACACCGCATCCCTGTTCCCCGGCACCGAGGCACCAGCGGTGCTGGATCGCTGGACGACCATCGGGCGCGGCAAGGGGTTGGATCGCATCACCATGACGGCTCCTGTGCTCAGTGCCGCCCGTCAGGTGATCTTCCTCGTCAGTGGGGCCGGTAAGCAGGAGGCCCTCCGGCGACTGGTCGATCCCTCCGAATCCTCCGACCGCACTCCCGCTCGGCTGGTTCAACCTGCTAGTGATGTGCTGATCCTTGCTGATCAGGATGCAGCCGCCGGCCTCTGAACAGATCCTTTTCCAGGGCAGCGACTTTGCTGACTGGGCCAGCCTGAACGACACGATCATGGGCGGCCGATCCCGTGCCGGTTGCCGCGTGACCCCCGACGGACTCGTGCTGGACGGGGAGCTGGTGGAGACCGGCGGTGGTTTCGTGAGCTGCCGCTCCCCTCGCCTGCAGCCCCCGCTCGATCTGTCCCCGTATGCAGCACTTCAGCTGGATGTTGAGGGTGAGGGACGCACCCTGAAGATTGCCCTTGGTTGCCGGGATGGAGCCATGGGACTCACGGAACTGATTCCCGGTGGTCTCCGCTGGGTGGTGGATGTTGCGACCAAACCGTCCGGTTTGACCCCTGTTGTGGTGCCATTCGCCGACCTCAGACCCACGGTGCGTGCCAAGCCCGTTGGCTTACCGCTGCGCTTCGATCCCAGTGGCATCACCCGCATTCAGGTGTTGCACTCGAAATTCGGCGATGCTGGGGATCTCAATCCGGGGTTTCGCGCTGGGTCCATCCGGGTGCTGATCCGTTCAATCCGCGCCTTGCCCTGAGTCCATGGACCTTCTGGTGTTGATTGCCAAGGCGGCTGACGTTTGCCTCAAGCCCTGGAGCCATGCTGTTGTTCTGATCGATCCTTCGGCTCCAGAACAGATCGACGATCTGCACGTGCGGATTGAATGCCGTGATGGCGACGGCCAGCGTTGCTCCGATCAGGATCTTGAACTGGAGATCTATCGGAGTGGCGATGAGATCAATCTGATGCTGAGCTGGTGGGACCAACCGGAACGTCCAATGCTCTGGCACGGGCGCCATCCGGTCTGGATGGACGGCGCATCGGGGCAGCGCTGTGCGGCACCGCAGGATGCCGCCCCGCTTGAAGCATTGGGTCGGCGCCTACGGGCTCTGGTGCAACCGGCTGTTTGATCGCGCCGAATTCAATCGGCGTGGTCGGTGGTCGCACCCCGGCTTGAGCTGGAGACGAGCCGCGCGTACTTGCCGAGAATTCCGTTGCGGTAACGGGGTTCCGGCTTGCTCCATCCCGCCCGGCGGCGATCCAGTTCCGCGTCATCCACGTTGAGTTGGAGCAGCAGCTGATCGGCATCAACCGTGATGCTGTCGCCTTCTTGAACCAGCCCGATCGTTCCGCCAACGGCGGCTTCAGGAGCCACGTGACCCACCACCAGGCCATAGGTGCCGCCGCTGAAGCGGCCATCGGTGATCAGGGCGACCTTGTCCCCAAGGCCCTGACCAACGATCGCTGAGGTGGGAGCCAGCATCTCCCGCATGCCCGGTCCACCGACGGGACCCTCGTTGCGAACCACCACCACATCCCCGGCCTGGATCTTTTTGTCGAGGATGGCGGCAAGGCAGTCTTCCTCGCTTTCAAACAACCGCGCCGGGCCGGTGAGAACAGGTGTCTTCACACCGCTGATCTTGGCCACGCTTCCCTCGCTGGCGAGGTTGCCCTTCAGGATGGCGAGGTGCCCTTTGGCGTAAAGCGGATTGCTCAGGGGGCGGATCACGTCCTGCCCGGAGGGCGGCTCCGAGGGCACATCGGCGAGCAACTCCTTCAGGCTTTTGCCCTCCACCGTTCGGCAGTCGCCGTGCAGCAAGCCTGCATCCAGCAGCAGCTTCATCACCTGGGGAATGCCGCCGGCGTTGTGCAGATCAACGGTCACGTAGCGGCCGCTGGGCTTGAGATCACAGATCACCGGCACCCGCTGACGAATCCGTTCGAAGTCATCGATGCTCAGATCAACGCCGGCGGTTCGGGCAATGGCCAGCAGGTGCAGCACCGCATTGGTGGAGCCACCCACCGCCATGATCACGCTGATGGCGTTCTCAAAGGCTTCCTTGGTGAGCAGATCCAGGGGGCGGATGTTGGCTTTCACGGCCTCCACCAGCACCTCGGCGGAGCGAGCGGCACTGTCAGCCTTTTCCTCGTCCTCGGCAGCCATCGTGGAGCTGTAGGGGAGGCTGAGACCCATCGTTTCGATGGCGGCACTCATGGTGTTGGCGGTGAACATGCCGCCGCAACTGCCAGCCCCAGGGCAGGCATTTTTCTCAACTGCGGTGAGCTGCTCTTCGTCGATCTTGCCGCTGGTCAGTTGGCCGACCGCTTCAAAAGCGCTCACCACCGTGAGATCACAGCCGCCCAGCTTGCCCGGCTTGATCGTGCCGCCGTAGACGAACACCGAAGGGATGTTCATCCGCGCCATCGCGAGCATGGCGCCGGGCATGTTCTTGTCGCAGCCACCAACGGCCAGCACCCCATCCATGCTCTGGCCATTGCAGGCCGTTTCGATGGCGTCAGCGATCACTTCACGGCTCACCAGGGAGTACTTCATCCCTTCGGTGCCCATGGAGATTCCATCACTCACGGTGATGGTTCCGAACATCTGTGGCATGCCTCCGGCCTGCCGGGCCGCTTCCTCAGCTCGTTTGGCGAGGTCGTTCAGCCCCACATTGCAGGGGGTGATGGTGCTGTAGCCGTTGGCGATGCCCAGGATGGGCTTGCCGAAATCGCTGTCTCCAAAACCCACGGCCCGCAACATGGCGCGGTTGGGAGACCGCTGAATCCCCTTGGTGACGGCGTCGGAGCGAAGCATGGAACGGAGCGGACCAGTGGCAATCAAGCCAACCTACCGAGCGCTCATCCTTCGCTACCGAGTCCCTCGAGTTGGGCGCGAACGCGGGCGATTTCCGCGTTGAGTTTTTCCACCCGCTCCTCGAGGTGTCCGTTGCCTGCGCTGTCCAGCACTTCGGAACCGTCCTGCATCCGCGGTGCGTGCAACATCGACTTCTGCGCGCCGTAACGCCTGCGCCTGTCGGCTTCGTTGAGGAGCCACCAGGCCAGGCCTGCAGCACCGAGCACTGCTCCGGTGACCAGAGTTGCCAGGGTGCCTGAGCCCGTGTCGTGCTGCTGGGCCATGGGTGCATTCAACCTGCCTGAAGGTTAGTCATGCCCTCAAGATCTGAGGTTCAGCCGTCGCACAGGGTCACCGATTCCCGGACGAATCTCACCCTGCTCCCCCACGCCTTCGTCAATGCAGGCGGTGTGCAGCGTTAGGTCTGGAATCGCTTCACCCAACAGCTTCAGTCCAGGACTGGCGCACAGGGCAGTGATCAGCCGCAGCCGCCGACCATCCACACCCTTGCTCTGGAGCTCCTGCAGAAGTTTGAGGGTGGCCTCACCATCACTGATCTGATCAACAAACAGAATCACCCCGGCGTTGGCTTCGATCTCCTGTGGGCACGACCCCAGGCAGAGGCAGGAATCGGGAAGGACGGATCGTCCTCCCTGCCAAAGCTCGAGGCCTGCTGGCAGCAATGGAATGGCGATCAGCGGTACCGATGCTTCAACGAGGGTGCCTTCGGTGTCCCCATGGAGTCCGGGCACCATCTCCCGGCGATGGGGCAGCCAGTCCCGCAGGGCTTCGTAGGTGAGCCACCGGCCCAGTTCCTGCAGGGCTGTGGCGTAGAGGGCCGCAGGGGTTTCCCGATGCCGAAGCATGGTCAGCCAATGGCCGATCAGGGGATGGGGTGGAACCAGCACCCGCAAGCTCATGGCCATATCGACTCGCTCCGCGGACAGTTGCCATAACGTGATTGCTCAAATTACCGGTCTCATGGGCGCCCTTCGACGTATGGCCTCGCTGCTGGCGGTGATCACGCTGGCGTTCAGCACTGTTGTTTGGGCTGAATCAGTGCAGGCCATCACCGCTCCCGAGCTGCGTGGTCAGTTCGCAGTTCAGGAGATCAGCGCTGATATGCACGGTCTTGACCTCAAAGAAAAAGAGTTCCTCAAGGCCGATTTGCGCGAGGTGAATCTCAGCGGCACAGACCTGCGCGGCGCTGTGATCAACACCTCGCAACTACAGGGGGCCGATCTCCGGGATGCCGATCTCTCCGATGTTGTGGGCTTTGCCAGCCACTTCGAGGGCGCCGATCTCCGGGGGGCCAATTTCACCAACGCGATGATGATGCAGAGCCGTTTCACGGACGCGCAGATCGACGGTGCTGATTTCACCAACGCCGTGATCGACCTTCCCCAACAGCGGGCCCTCTGCGCTCGGGCGGATGGATCCAATCCGATCAGTGGTGTCTCCACCCGTGAGAGCCTGGGCTGCCGCCCTTAATCGTCATGGCTAAGCGTCTGCCGGTGACCGTGATCACCGGGTTTCTTGGGGCCGGCAAGACCACGGTGCTCCGCCATCTGCTCACCCGTGGCGGTCAGCGATTGGCTGTGATGGTCAACGAATTCGGCAGCGTTGGGCTTGATGGTGATCTGATTCGCAGCTGCGGGTTTTGTCCTGAGGAGGAGGTGGACGGCCGTTTGGTTGAGCTGAACAACGGCTGCCTCTGCTGCACGGTGCAGGACGACTTCCTGCCGACCATGGAGACGTTGCTGGAACGGGCGGATCAATTGGATGGGATCGTTGTTGAAACCAGCGGTCTCGCTTTGCCAAGGCCTCTGCTTCAGGCCCTGGATTGGCCGGCCATCCGCAGCCGCGTGCATGTGAATGGTGTGGTGACGCTGGTGGATGGCGAAGCTTTGGCTGCAGGCAGCCCAGTGGCTGATGCTGAAGCGCTGGAGCGGCAACGGGCCGAGGATCCCAGCCTCGATCACCTCACAGCGATCGACGACTTGTTTGAGGATCAACTCCAGGCCGCTGACCTGGTCTTGATCAGCCGGGCTGATTGCATGGATGCATCAGCGATGGCTGAGGTGCAGGGGCGTATCAAAGACAAAGTGCGCCCGGGTACCGCTCTGCTTCCTGTGTCTCAGGGACAGGTGGAGACATCCGTTGTGTTGGGCCTTGAGCACAAGCCCACCCCCCAGGAGGCCCACACCCACCACGACAACGACCACGACAACGACCACCACGACCACGACCATCACGACCACAGCCATGTCGACATGGTCGGCAGCAATGTTCGTGTTGAAGGGGCCTTGGACCGTCAGGCCCTCGAACAGCTGTTGCCCAGCCTCGTGAGCAATCTCCAGGTGGTTCGACTCAAGGGGCGTGTCTGGCTGCCCAGCAAAACGCTTCCGCTTCAGATCCAGATGGTGGGTCCGCGGTTGAACAGCTGGTTTGAAGCAGCTCCCAGCCATGCCTGGCGTCCCGATCAGGGCTGTGGTGCTGATCTGGTGGTGCTGGCTTTGAACGAGGCTGCAGCTCCGGCCCTGGAATCCGGCCTTCAGAGGCTGGTGCAGGCCACACCGGCCAAGGCCAGCCCCGCGGCAGCCACGCCGGAGAGCTGAATCGGGTCTCCTTCTATTCGGCCTACAAAAAGAGCCATCACTGGTGCCGTGGCCATCAGGGTCACCCCTTCTCCAACGGGCATCGTTTGCAGCACCACCTGTTGCAACAGGATTCCCCCGTTGGTTCCGACCACGGTGGCAATCACAAGCTTCCATTGCTCCCGTTGCTTCAGCTTGGTCTGTCTCCAGATCCCTTTGAGGAAGGGAAGAAGACCAAGCCATCCGCCCAGCAGCCGGATCGATGCCGTCTGCAATGGGGTGAGGTCACTGTTGATCAGCACGTGACGGGCCAGAAAGGCTCCGCTCAGGCCACAGACCACGGCAGTGAGTGCCAACAGCAGCCCGATGCCGAAGTCAGCAGCGTTGTCCCCCCGCTCCCCTTGGCTCGTCTCTTTCGCCTGCATGGCAATGAGAACCACCGCGCTTGAAACCAAAAGCGCGCCGAGACCGTTCTTCACGGCCAGGCTGTCCCCCATCACCAACACCCCAGCGATGCTGGCCAGCACCGGACCGCTGGCTTCCACGGTGAGGGTTCGTCGGGTGCCGAGTCGCCGCAACGCCCCGAGATAGAAGCTGTCTCCGGCCGCAATGCCGATCAAGCCGCTGATCAACAGCAGCAGAACAGCATGCACCTCGGTGTTGTGCGGAAGTGTGAGCAGAACAGGCAGAAACAGCAGGCTGGCCAAGCCGTTCTTCATGGCGTTGAGCCGGATCGCCGTGACTCGCCCTGATAGCGATCGCCAGAGTGCACTGGCTCCCGTCCAGGCCATGGCTGCTCCAAGGGCCGCCAGTACACCCGTCATGGTCTGGTGTTGGTCGTTGTGCAGTCTGCTGCGCAGTCGAGAACTCTTCGCACAATTCAGGAATGTGAGGCCTGGAGACGTGCACGGTGCTGGGGCAATTGCTGGAAACCTTGTCGGGGCATTGGGCGGTTCATCTTGAAAGTCGTGTTCCTCGCACGGAGCTTTATGAAGCGCGGATCGCTTCATCCAAGCCATCGCTTGGTTTTTTCATTCTTCTGATCAGCTCTGCGGTGATTGCCAGCCTCGGGCTGATCTCCAACAGCACGGCGGTTGTGATCGGGGCCATGATCGTCGCTCCGCTGATGGACCCCATCCTCAGCCTGGCTTTTGGCTTGGCCGTGAGCGATGGGAAATTGATCCGACGTTCCGCCGTCACCATTGGCTTCGGCGTTCTGGCGGTGATTGCAACCGCGGCGTTGATCAGTTTGGGACTCGGCATCAGCCATGTGCAGTCGGAGATCACTGGCCGCACGTCTCCCAACCTGGTCGATCTGGGCATCGCCATCGTGGCGGCCGTTGCCGGGTCGTTCTCGATGACCCGCAAGCAATTGTCGAATTCGATTGCCGGAGTGGCGATTGCTGTCGCCCTTGTGCCACCGCTCTGTGTCAGCGGCATCGGCCTCACGCTCGGCTCGGAAATGGTGGCTGTGTTTGGCCGTGGAACTGTGGCGGGTCTCACCAACCAGATCGCGGAGGGATCGTTTCTAATTTTTCTGGCGAACCTGATCGGCATCACCGTCACCAGCCTTGTGGTGTTTTTGCTGCAGCGTTACGGCTCATTCCGCAGCTGTTGGCGCAATCTTCTGGTCTGGTTGGGATTGCTCGGGCTGTTGAGCCTGCCCTTGTCATCGGCATTGCATGACTTCAGTGTGCGGCAGCAGATGGATGCAGAATTTGGTCGCTTCAAAGCAGGACAACTCAAACGTGTAGCCCTCGCGCGAGGCAACCAGAGGTTGTGGTCAAAAGTTCGTCTGATGTACAGCAGCGTGAGTGTTGTTAACAACAAGGCAAGGCTGGATATTGTGCTCAATGCACCCGAAGACATCTTGGATCAATCCTTTATGAACGATGTCAATCAGCAGATGTTGAAACGAGCCAAAGACTTCGGTTTGGATGACCCTGATGTCAACATCAGTGTGATTCCCAACCGTGTGTACAAGTTTGACAATCAGTCAATGAACTAACGCAATAGATGCTGGTTTGTGAACGGTTTGGCGATCAGCGGGATGGCGTCAAAAAAGAGTTGATCAGATTGTTCGACAACATCCAGAGCATCGTCGCTGTGTCGCTGTTCTTCGCTTCCTCGGAGGGTTCCGTTGGTTTGAATTGATGCCGGCCAGGGCCCAACAGATCATTGCTCCAGTAGCTGAATCCCGGTTGATCAAGTTGTTCATCGATGAGCTGCACCAGCAGTGCCCCTGCCCGCTCAACGCTTTCCGTCAATCGCAAGAGATCCCGAGCGACCAACCCAAACAAGGCCTGCCCAAGTGGATTGGCTTGGCGACTGTTTCTGAAAAACCCCTCTGACGTGCGGGGAATCACCAGTCCCGGACTCCAGGCCACGACTGGTATGTCCGGACGCTGCTGGTGGATCTGCAGGGCCATCAGCAGATTGCAGAGCTTGCTGTCTTTGTAGGCCTTGTCTGCATTGAACGGACTTTCTCCATCCACCATCGGCGCCCCGGGGCCCTGGCGCAGTCCCTGTAGCGAGCCCAGCCCTGCAGGCTGGCCAACCCGTCCTCCACCGGTGGCTGGATTGTGCACCTCAGATGCGGTGATCACGATGGCTTGGGTTTGCTCTATCAATCCTTCAGCCAGAAGTTGATGGGCCAGGTGGTTCACCGCAAAGGTGAGTTCAATGCCCTGTGCACTCCAACGGGGGGAGCTGTGGCCGGCGTATTGCAACCCGGCATTGAGCACCAGTGCATCGAACGGCATCTCGTGATGGCGGAGTTGTTCGATCGCCTTGGCCACAGACGCAAGGTCCGCCAGATCGGCAATGCAGATGTCAACGGAACATGACAGAGCCGTGCGGATTCGCTCGGCCCGTTCTGCATTGCGGCAAACAACGGTGAGTGCATCACCACGGGCCAGCAGGATTTTTGCCGCTTCAAGGCCAATGCCGCTGCTAGCACCGGTGATCAGAACGCGGCGCTGTTCAGCAGTCGTCATGGAGTTTGAACACGTAGAGATCAGCGTCTCGATCGCTCACCACGTACATCCTTTTCCGCCCGGGATCGATGGCAACACCCTCAGGTTTGCGGATTTGCTTTGGCTTGTCTCCCGTGCTGATGGTGAGATCGAGGCGCTGGAGAACAGTGTCGCCTGCCCAGTCGTACTGGAACAGGCACCGCCCCTTGTCGCTGACGATCCAGAGGGTGTCGCTGCTGCTGTCGTAGCTCAGGCCCGAGAAATCAAGCTTCTCGGCCTTCAGTTCGGGATGCATGAACCCTTGGCTGGCTTGCAGCACTCGTGTGGAGAGGATTGTGGTGAGTGTGGAATCCAGTTCGATCAGCAAACCGGGCTTGCGCTCTTTCACTACAACCACATGGTTGTTGCTGGTGTTCACAGTGATGCCCTCCAATCCGTTGTTGTCCGGAGGGTCTGGGAAGTGGTGCGCGATCGTGTCGTAGTTGGTCATGGCTGACAGCGGGCGCCGAGACCGTTCGCTCCGGCTGTTCAGATCCACCACCACCACAGAATTGCTCCGCTCCTGCACCACGAGTAGCTCGCTGTCATCGCCACGGAGTGCAATGCCTTCCAAGTCGTCGAGGCCGATGAAGAACGAGTCGCTCACCGACACCCTGCCTTTGAGATCCAAACGAAAAATCACCTTGGTGTCATCACTGACGGTGTACAGCGCTGATCCATCCGAGTTCAGCGTCAGTCCGGATGGCTCATTCAGGCCGAGGCCTGGGTCTCGAATCCTGTGACGGCTCAGCAGCTCAAGGCGCATCGAGGTCATCCTCATCGGGACCCGTTCCTGGTGATTTTCGAGGCTTGGCTCGTTTTTGCCAGCCATCCCAGGTGAGGATGAATGGATCACGGCCAGGCGCCATGAATCGAATCGCTGTGTATTGCGGCTCCTCGAGCGGCGACTCGAGCCTGTTCAAGCTTGCTGCCACTGAGCTGGGTGCACTGATCGCTACCCAGGACATGGCCCTGGTTTACGGCGGCGCTCGCATTGGTTTGATGGGCGCTGTTGCTGATGCCGCTTTGGCGGCTGGAGGGGAGGTGATCGGGGTGATCCCCGAGGCGTTAACGCAGGATGAAGTGGTGCACACCGGTTTGACCCATCTCGAGGTTGTGGGATCGATGCATGAGCGCAAAGCGCGAATGCTCGATCTGGCCGATGCAGCCGTTGCCATGCCCGGGGGGCTGGGAACCCTCGACGAGTTGTTCGAAGCCTTGACCTGGGCTCAGCTTCGTTTTCATGCCAAGCCGATCGGCATGCTCAACATCGATGGCTACTTCGATGGGTTGCTGAGCTTTTTGGATCAAAGCGTTTCGACGGGCTTTCTTTCGCAGCGAAATCGCCAGCTCCTCCTGGATGCAACAACGCCAGAATTGCTGATCGATCGACTCCTCAACGCGTCCTGATGCAACGCACGGTTTTGCTTACCGGAGCCAGTCGTGGCATCGGACGTTCCATTGCCAGACGGTTGCTCAAGGATGGTCACCGCCTCAGCCTTGGTCTGCGGGATCCGCAGGCTCTAAGGGGAACAGACCTGGACGTCGGTACGGTGTTGCATCACGCCTACGACGCCAACGACCCAGCCAGTGTTGAAGCCTGGGTTGACAGCACCGTTCGTCACTGGGGTGCCATCGACACCGTGATCCACTGCGCGGGGATTTTGCATCGAACCCCGTTGTTGTTTGCAGATGGCGATGAGCAGCAGCTTGATGAACTGTGGGCGATCAACGTGAAGGGGCCCTGGTGGCTGA
This sequence comes from Synechococcus sp. M16.1, assembly GCF_014279895.1. Lineage (NCBI taxonomy): Bacteria > Bacillati > Cyanobacteriota > Cyanophyceae > Synechococcales > Synechococcaceae > Synechococcus > Synechococcus sp. M16.1. Next base: position 1,008,969 of record NZ_CP047954.1, read on the forward strand.
CCCGTGCGGCCTGGCCGTATCTGGTTACCAGTGGCCATGGACGAATCCAGGTGTTGGTGTCGATGAGTGGCAAACGCGTCAAAGGTCGAATGGCGGGTTATCCCGTGAGCAAATTCGCCTTGATGGGGCTCTGCCAGAGCATGCGCAATGAAGGGTGGGACAAGGGGATTCGGGTGACCGCCATCTGTCCCAGTTGGGTCAACACCGATATGGCTCGTGCGGTGACGGCCGTTGAACCTGCCGCGATGACCCAACCCGATGATCTTGCGTCTCTCTCGAGCAGCCTGTTGTCGATCCCCAACGCCGCCGTTCCGTTCGAGTTGGCGATGAATTGCTCGCTCGAAACCTGAATCTTCCGGTGGGGATGATCTCCTCGCCTTCAGAAGACGTCGCTATGGATGACCCTGCGTCCGTGCCTTGCGATGTGTCTTCTGGCGGCGATTGGCCTGCTGGCTCCACGCCTGGTTTTGGTGTTGATGTGGTTGATCAACAGCAGTTTTGTACTGCAGCCCTTCAGTGGCACCAGTGTTCCCAATCCGGTGCTTCCGATCCTGGGTCTGTTGTTTCTCCCCACCACGACCCTCGGCTATTGCTGGGCTGCGGCCTCGTTCGGAGGCGTGTCGTCGTTCAGTGGCCTGTTGGTGGTGTTGATCGGTTTGATCATCGACTTCGGCTTGATTGGTAATGGCCGTGGTGCTGTTCGTCGTTGAAGATCATCCCCGTGGAAAACTGCGCCATCTGCCAGCTGCATCTCGATCCCACAGCGCAAGAGCGGTACGAGATTCAGCGCTCTGAACTCTGGGTTTTGCGGCATCACCCGGACCCAGCACCTCTGCCAGGTTGGCTTCTCTTGGATTCACGAAGGCACTGTTCTGGCCCCGTGGATTTCACGGTGGCCGAGGCTTCTGATTGGGGGTGCGCTGTTCGGGATGCCAGTGATCTCGTGAAACAGATCAGCGGATGTGAGCGCGTGTATGCAATTGCCTTTGGTGAGGGAGCCCAGCACCTTCATCTCCATCTCATCCCACGCCATCTGAATGAACCGGCCTCCAAAGCGTGGGCGGTTGCCGACTTGTACCGGGACATGGATCGAGGCGATCGAGCCGCTGCTGATCCTGCCGTTGTGGCGGCGATGGTGCAACGCTGTCGATCGTTGATCAGCGTCCCGGGTTGAAGCGTTTGCGCGTCTTGGTGCCGTTGGCGTATTGCTTGAGATTTCCCAAGGGCCAGCCGAGGTGCCTGAGATGGCTCACCGTGTTTGGCGATGCGTTGAAGCAGTTTTCGCTGTAGCTGCTGGCGATACCGATTTCTTTGAGGGTGAGTAACAGCAACCTCTGCTCTCGGCGTGTACCCCGACGGCTCGCGAGCAGCACGAAGTCGCGTTCGCGAAGCTGTTCACCGATCGCATCGATGTTCTCGGAGTACCCCAAGGAGAGGGTTTGATCAATAGCGCGATAGGCGGTGTAGATCCGCCCCTCAGGATTGTTCTCGAGGGTTTGCACCCTTTCGCTCAGGGCAATCACGGCGTCCATCACCGGAGCCTGAAGCGCTTGTTCGATCTGATCAAGCTGCACGATCACAACCCTCCCACAGCCAAACGTTCATCACAGGCAGCCTCATAGGCGCGGATGGCTGCGCTGGGAATGGAGCCATTGCTCTTGAGTTGGCGCACCGACAGCTCCACGCACTGAAGTACAACGCTGGTCAGCTCACGTCCTTCGCACAGGGCCCAGCCGCGAAGAAGCACATGAAGGCTCGGTGGAACGGAGACCGTGAGCTTCACCTGGGTCTCTCGGGTGGAGGTTTTGATCATGACCCGTCTGCTGCCGGAGCATCCCTAGGGTAGCTCAAAAGACGCTGCGGAGCAACTCACGAGTACCTAAAGGGTGTCTTTGGAGTTGCTTCGGGGCTGCTCGTCGGCATTGCTCGGCCCTGTGGCGTGACAGCCAGGGTGCTGCTCGCATAGCTGATGCATGGGCCACCCCTTTGAGGCACCAGGCCTGAGCTGTCTGGCTGCAATTGTTGTGCCTCTATGTCGTCAATTCAGCCCTATTTGGGCTGCCATCTTTCCTTATCCCGGTGATTCCAGGTGTCGATTGTTGAGCACCCAGGCGAAGTTTTTTTATGCAAAATCTGCATATCCATGGATATGATGTTGGTGTGGATTCTTGGGAGCAGATGAGTGCAACTTCGGTTCAGGCTGACAAGGTCGTCAACGTCAGAATGTCTGAATCGGAGCACACTCTGTTGAAGGCCTACTGCGCTTCGTTGAACCGGAGCATGCAAGACGTGCTTCGTGATTTCGCGTTAATGCAAATCCAGAAGCAACGCTTTTGTTGCCGCCTTGTGCGCTCTCTGATGGATGAACATGGGATCGAGCAAGACCCCAGAGTTCGTAAGCCCTGTTTTGGTTATGCCTGTTATTACTGCCGCCATGCTGAGGCCTGCATGGCTGGTGAAACTGAATTGCTTTATATCCCCCGCCAGGAGATACGTGAACTCGTTTCTGAGGAAGCGGCCTATATCTTCGACTTTGATGGCAGCAGCATCGAGGCCCCGGACCAACCGGGGTGATCGATTTCGACCCGCCAGTCACTTCACCCACAGACGCACCAGCCTTCACATCAAGAGTTCGATTGAGGCGGTCCTGGCAGGAATCACTTCGAGTCTTGGTTGCAATTTGTGGATGTCGAGAAATCCGAGCACAACCCCTTCAAAAATGCGGACGATTCGGCTCATAGTGATCCAGCCAAGTCGCTAATCGGGCTTGGAAGCCGGACAGAGCGATGTCCGACGCCCTGGTGTTTGACTCCTGCTTCGGCAGGAGTCAAATCCATTTGTTTCTTAAGAAATCTGGTTGTGTAGCCCCGCGAACAGATTTGTCCGTCAATGTATCGACGTGGTCGAATCGCTCCGGTGATGCATCACCGTCGGCCACACAACATGTCCTGATTCATTTCAAGACCAACGATCGTCTAGATCATTGGTTCAGGTCGTTCAAAACGGAGAGGGTGGGATTCGAACCCACGGTGCCCGTGAAGACACGCTGGTTTTCAAGACCAGAGCCATAAACCACTCGACCACCTCTCCAGAGGGTGTCAGGTGCCCCGCGGGACACCCGACAACTGTATCGGGACGTGCTCCCAGCTCAGTTTTCCGGCTTGGCCAGAGGCAGCAGACACTTATCGGAATCACATCCGGCCGGGCCTGCTTCCGTCAGCTCACCCTGGTCGTAACGCTGCAGTGCTTCGAAGAAATCACTGCTGACGCGTCGCTTCACCACAGCCGATTGCAGCTCCTCGTAGGTGGCTGCATCGATTGGCTCAAAGGGCAGGCGGGGGAAGGTGGCATTGGCATCGAAACGGGCCAGAAGAGCTGCTGAGATGTAGCCCTCGCCCTTCTCCATGGCTTGATGCAGAGCATCAGCCAAGGGTTCGATTTCGTGCTCGCGGAATTCGATGGTGGCGGAGGTGTTGTGGGCGGTGTAATGCCGCTGCACTTGCATGTAGAAATCGAATTGTGCCATCGCACTGAAGCCGTTGATGTCAACAGCATCAGCACCGGGCAGGTTGGCCCAGCTCACCTCGGTGGGAATCTCCACCAGCCATTCGGTGCAGCGGGGATCGAAGGGGTCATTCAGCAGACGGCCTTCCTCATCCTTGTCGGACTGGGAGGGAACGATGGTGTAGCCGTAGTCCATGCAGGCCATGGCCACGGGGTCGTTCTTGCGGAAGGTGATCCGGCGGATGAAGCGCTGGGCTTTGGGGGGATGCCAGCCGGGGGCGGCACCGGTGAGCAGGCTCTTGGTGCCTGCAGGCTGAACGGTGGTGCAGCGGTTGGGGCGACGCAGACCATGGCGGTCGCAGTAGTCCCAGACCGTTTGATTGACGATCTCCTTCCAGCGGCTCAGGTAAGCGGCTTCCTGCTCCTTGAAGCGAAGACCCTCCTCGGTTTCCGGGCGACCGGCTTCCCACCAGCTCAGCCATTCCGAGCCGAAGGCATGGACGAAGAAGTCGAACAGACCGGTGAAGCTGACGCCAACGATTGGGTCCCATTCACGGCTCTGGCGGTACCGCTCCACCTCAAAACGATGGTTGAGCAGGCAAGCAACCGAGAGGGCACCTGCACGGAAGGCATCGGCCTGTCCTTCCTCGTCGCTGGGGTCGATCTGGTTGAGGTGCACCTCGGCCAGATTGCAGTGGAAATCGGCGCCCAGGATCTCGCCGCAGGGATTCAAGCCGTAACGGCTGAGGCGGTGCTCAAGCTCGTCGGCGCCAATGGGGCCATGGTTGTCGGACAGCCAACGCCCCGCTTCCTCACGACCCTGGTCGCAGTAGATCTCAATGAATTCCGTTCGCAGCTCAGGGGTGGTGAGCAGATCGGCATTGGAGCGAGCGATCGCTTCGGGAGCGAACTGGATCGCGCCTTCGCCGGAGTGAAACTGCTTGGTCACCGCTGCGTGCACAACGTCCTTGCTGGGACGGGTGTGATAAACGCGGGTGTGGTTGGCCATCCGCAATGCATCACGCTCGGGGTCGATCCTCCAGTTGCCCTCCTCGTCTTGCTGCCAGAGGTTGTCCTTGGAGGACGCAGCCGCCTGGTCGTCCGAAGCGAACTGGCGCATGCCGGCGCTGCGGCGGATGTTTCCAGCCACGATCGTGACGGCGGCTTCGTCGATCAGAAGGCAGCACTCGACTGAGGTGAGCCGACGGCCCTGGGCCTTGTTCAGCAGCCGAGCAACGCGCCCGTAGAGATCCTTCAGCTTGACGGGGTTGGCCATGCCGCCGAAACCCTTCAGCGTTTCCCCAACAGGCCGCACATCGCTGAGGTCCACCTCGATCTGAATCGGACCTCCGTTGAACCGTTCATCGCTGCTGAGCTCGAGCATCAGCTGGTAGCTGTCCACCCAGCCGCGACGGGTGTCACCCACCTTGATGGTCACCTTGTTGCCATCAATGCTGTGGGTGCAGTCGTCCTGGCGCTCTGCGGCAGGAGTGATGCCGATTTCGCTGACGCTGAGAACTTCAAAGCTGTTGCGCACCACCGGAAGCCGGTCGATCAGGTGCGGCTCGATGATGGCGCCGGTGCCACAGCCCATCATCGCCAGGTCCATCATCAGACCAAAGGCTTGCCAATCCACCAGGTTGGTGGATGTGCAGTTGTAGGAACCCGAGAAGTTTTCGGGCTGCTCGATCCAGCGGGTGCCACCGATCCAGAGCCAGCGGCCGGAGGGAAGAGCTTTTTTCTCGGCCTGCATGCGAGCCAGCAGGGCAACTTCCGCATCGTTGAGGTTGCCCAATTGACGCAGGCCTTCCAGGTTTCGCGCGCCCACCTGACTCCAGCTCTCACGGCCGCTGGGGGTTTTGCGGCTGTAGGTGCGATAGAAGACCGGGTTGGCAGCAGGAGCGGTTGCGGGGAAGTCGCCGAACCCGGCGACAGCTCCCGCAGAGGTCTCCACACGATTTGGAGTGAGGGTCACGTGCGGTGCTGGGGCGAAGGACAAGTATCGAAACCCTAACGCCACAGATGGGGGTAGCAAGGTCTCTTTGCCACCATCAACAGTGTCCCGATCAAACTGCGCTCGGAATCGGCAGCAAATGATGCAGCGGCGGCTGGAGCCTGAGTTGATGAACGGCGATACGCAGGTGCAGGCCTATGCCGCTGCTGACTTCAGTTCCGGCGATCAAGCCACCATCGAAGCGATTCAGCGTCTCCTCTCACGCACATTGCCTTTGCCGCCTGATCCACTGGTGGTGGACCTGGGTTGTGGCCCGGGAAACATCACGCTTCGGTTGGCCGGCCTCTTCCCCAAGGCTCGGATCATCGGCATTGACGGTGCCGAATCGATGCTGGCTGTTGCACGGGAGCGGGCCCAGCAGCATCAGCTGGAGATCTCGTTCCTTTGTCAGACCCTTCAGGAGGTGCTTCGAGGTGCTCTGCTTGGGCAGGCTGATCTGATCGTCAGCAACAGCCTTTTGCATCATCTGCACCAGCCTGATCTGCTCTGGATGGTCACCAGAGACTTGGCAGCACCGGGTTGTCGCACCTTGCACCGGGATCTGCGGCGTCCTGCTTCCGACGCTGAGATTCAACAGCTGCTGCTCAAACACCTGCCATCGGCGCCAGAGGTGTTGCAGCACGATTTCGCGGCCTCGCTGGCGGCGGCCTTCGAACCTCAGGAGGTGACCGCAGAGCTCCACCGGCTTGATCTCAACCAGTTGACGGTGTCGGCGGAGGACGACCGTTATCTGGTGGTGTCAGGCTTGGTGAAGTCCTGAAATCCGATGAGCGGCAGTCAAGCGACCACTGATGGTGATCTGGCCCAGGTTTTGGCCTCGGCGGTGGATCGCCGTCGCAACTTTGCGATCATTTCCCACCCGGACGCGGGAAAAACAACCCTCACCGAGAAGTTGCTGCTCTACGGCGGCGCCATTCAGCAGGCCGGTGCGGTGAAAGCCCGGGGTGAGCAGCGCAAGGTGACCTCCGACTGGATGGAGCTTGAAAAGCAGCGGGGCATTTCAATCACCTCCACGGTGCTGCAGTTCGATTACGACGCCACCACGATCAACCTCCTGGACACCCCAGGTCACCAGGATTTTTCCGAAGACACCTATCGAACGCTGGCAGCGGCGGACAACGCCGTGATGCTGGAGGATGCCGCCAAGGGCCTGGAGCCTCAGACCCGGAAGCTGTTCGAGGTCTGCCGTATGCGTCAGATCCCGATCTTCACCTTCATCAACAAGATGGACCGCCCGGGGCGGGAACCGCTCACCCTGCTCGATGAAATCGAGTCGGAACTAGGCCTCACCCCCTGGGCGGTGAACTGGCCGATCGGCAGTGGCGAGCAATTCCGAGGTGTGATCGATCGCCGCAGCAAGGAGGTGGTTCTGTTTAGCCGTGCTGAACGCGGCAAGCAGGCCAGTGAGCAACGCCTCTCGCTGGACGACCCTGCCCTGCGCGAGTTGGTGGAAGAGGACCTGCTGGATCTGGCCATTGAAGAAATGGAGTTCCTGGAGGCGGCTGGCGCCGAGCTGGACATCGAGATGGTCCATGCCGGTGAGCTCACCCCGGTGTTCTTCGGCTCGGCCATGACCAACTTCGGGGTCCGTCCCTTCCTCGATGCCTTCCTGGAGATGGCGCAACGGCCCATCGCCCGATCCAGCAGCGAAGGGCTGGTGGACCCGTTGCGTGAAGGCTTCAGCGGCTTCGTGTTCAAGCTTCAGGCCAACATGGACCCCAGGCACCGCGACAGGGTGGCCTTCGTCCGTGTCTGCAGCGGCCGCTTCGAAAAAGACATGACGGTGAAGCACGCCCGCACGGGCAAAGCGATCCGTCTCTCCCGCCCTCAAAAGCTGTTCGGTCAGGACCGAGCCGTGGTGGAAGACGCCTATCCGGGTGATGTGATCGGTCTCAACAACCCCGGCATGTTTTCCATTGGCGACACCCTTTATGTGGGTTCGAAAGTGGAATACGAAGGCATTCCCTGTTTCAGCCCGGAGATTTTCAGTTGGCTGCGCAACCCCAACCCTTCAGCCTTCAAGAACTTCCGCAAAGGGGTGAACGAATTGCGGGAAGAGGGAGCTGTGCAGATCCTTTATGACACCGACGAGAGCAAGCGGGATCCAATTCTGGCGGCCGTTGGACAACTCCAGCTTGAGGTGGTGCAGCACCGGCTTGAGAACGAATACGGCGTGGAAACCCGCCTTGAGCCCATGGGTTTCCAGGTTGCCCGTTGGATCAACGGCGGTTGGGCTGAACTCGAAAAGGTGGGCCGGATTTTCAATTGCAAGACTGTGCGTGATGCCTGGAATAGGCCTGTGCTGTTGTTCAAGAACGAGTGGAATCTCAACCAGCTTCGGGAAGACCACCCCGACCTTGAACTCAGCAGTGTTGCCCCGGTGGTGAGTGGAGTGGAGCCGATCAGTCTCTGAACCGCGCCGATCACCCCATCCACACCTCCACGGCTCTCTCGCCAGAATCGTGACGCGCCTTCATCTTCCGTGAGTACGTTCTGGCTGCTGAGGAACAACGCTGACGGCGGCACCGAATACGTGTGTTTCCGTGGGGATGACGAATCGGTGGAAATGCTGGAGGGCTACCACCTTCCTCCGCAGATGCCGTTGATCAAGCGCCGCTCCTGGATGAACCGGGTGGATGCCCTCAGCTGCCGAAGCAGGCTGGAACGCAGCGAGGGTTTTCGTCACGGTGCGCCCCTCTTCTGAACAGGCCCCGATACGCTCATCAAAAGGAACCCGATCGACGCAATGGCAGCCCTGGGTGAATCAGGTCCCGATGCAAACGCAGATGATCCATTTGCCCGTCTAGGCCTGAGCCGTGATGCGGGCTTTGATCAGGTTCAGGCGGCCAAAGCACGCTGTCTCGCCGAGGTTTCCGGTGATGATCAGGCTCGAGCAAAGATCGAAGCGGCCTACGACGCCGTCCTGATGGCTCGCCTGCGGGACCGGCAACAGGGTCAGGTGAGTGCTGCTGCAGCGACGGCATCGGAGCGGGAGGCCATGGCGGGATCCATGCCTTCTTCGCCAGCTCAGGCACCGATGGGCAACGTGTTGGCGAATCTCCGCAACAGGCTGCCCGATCCCTCCCCGACCCTCTCCGGCCTCAAGCCCGACTGGGCGCTGGTGGAAGGGCAGGGGCGTTCCGTTCGCCTGATTGCAGGGATCGTCGGCGTTGCTCTGTTGCTGATCTCGGCCGGGAGCATTCAGTTGGTGCTGGCCCTGGCAACCATCGGCGTTTTTCTCAGTCAGGTTCGCCGTGGTCGCCGCCCACTTGCATCCCTGGGCTGGACGTTGCTGGTGCTCATCCTGGGCTTGGCGGCAGGCTCTTTGCTGAACCTGGCGCTCTCCCCCACTGCTGTTGAACAGCTGGCTCTCAATCCTCTGCAGATCCAGGCTCTGCCTGCAGCTCTGCTGCTGTGGGCTGCAGCCCTGTTCCTGGCCTGAGCATCAGGCCGCCGTCGGTAGGCCGTCAATCAGCTCCTGCAGCTCCGCAGCGCTCACGTCATAACTGTCGTTGCAGAAGTGGCAGGTCAGTTCCGCGCCACCGTCCTTGTCACGCATGTCGGTGAGTTCGTCCCTTCCCAGCAGGAGCAGTGCCGCTTTACTGCGTTCACGGCTGCAAGGACAGAAAAAACGAAGTTCCTGACTGGCCTCGGCATCGTCGAGGGGTTTGGGATCAAGGTCGGGGAAGACGTCCCGAAGCAGATCCTCCAGCTGGTCTCCACTTGCCGCCAGCCGCTGACTGAATCCAGTGATCTCGCGGCAACGCTGTTCAATCAGCTCCACCAGGGCCGGTTCTTCCGCTGCTTTTGGAAGGATTTGAACCAGGAGGCCACCGCTGGCATGGATGCCGGCGCTGTTCACTTGCTCACCCACAAACACGGCTGAAGGAGTCTGTTCGGAGTGGAGCAGATAGGAGGCCACATCCTCACCAATGCCTCCACTGACGAGTTCAACGGTGCTGTTGAAGGGCTCACCCTTGCCGTCATCACGCATCACGTGGAGGTAGCCGGTGCCAGCGGCCTCCTTGAAGTTGAAGCTGAAATGGCCTGCTTCATCCTGAATCGGGTCAAGTTCCAGGCCCGGCTCGCCCACGTAGCCACGAACGGTTCCGTTACGGCCGGCATCCACCATCAAGTTCTTGATTGGTCCGTCGGAACCGAGGCGCAGGTTCACCCGGCCGTGCCGCACCTTCATCGAACTGGCCAGCATCAATCCAGCGGCCATGGCTCGTCCGAGCATCACGCTGGTGAGGAACGACAGACCATGGCGCTCCCTCGCCTCACGCACGATGTTGGTTGTTGATACCGCCACCAATCGGATGCCGCCCTCAGCGGCTGTTGCACGCACCAGCCGGTCGGCCATATCCCCTCGGAAGTTCAGGGCAATGTAGTCATCGGTTCGAGCCGCCCGCCCTGCAAGCGCAGTCTTTGGCAGTCCCAGTCCTGAAACAGCTCGGGTTCATGGGTGACCACGATCAACACCTGCTCACGGGCGAGGCCGGCGAGCAGATCAAGCACGTCCCGTCGCACCGACCAATCCAAACCTGCGGTGGGTTCATCCAGGAGGAGCACTTCAGCGCCGCGGAGCATTTGCACGGCGAGGGCAAGCCGCCGTTGCTGCCCGCCGCTCAGCCGTTCTGGCGCCGTTGTGGAGGCGATGGTGTCGAGGCCAACCCGTTCGAGCACGCTCTGTTCGCGCTCATGACCGAGCCGCCGATGCCCCAGCCGCAGTTCCTGAGCCACGCTCAGCCCGAGGAAGTGGCGCTCAGGAAACTGGAAAACGATGCCGCAAAGCCAGCGCAGCTGCCGTCGTTTCACTGCGCTGCCGTTCCAGCGGATGCTGCCGGATGTGGCTGATGCCAGGCCACTGATGATTTCCAGTAGCGATGTCTTTCCGGATCCACTGGCGCCAGCAATCAGCAGCGGCCGTCCTTTCTGCGTCTGAAAACCGACGCCGTCGAGGATGGGGGCACCGGCAGTCGCAGGTGCATAGGTGATTCCTGAGAGCTCGAGCATGCGTTCAGCTTGAACGATGATGACGGTGTCGCGATGGCCCCATGGACATTCGTTTTCGTGAAGTCGATCCCTTCAATTGCTGGTTGTGGATCCGTTTTTCGGAACCCCCCAGTCAGGGGGAACGGAATTACGTCGATGGTGTCTTCGACAGCTGGTATGTGATCGGGCGTTTGGGCGGCTTCAACGCAGAAAACCTGCAGGTGCATGACGCGGGCTCCGATCTCAGTTGGATGACCTACGACAACGATGGGGCTGAGTCGGCGATGCCAGCCCTGATGCACAACATGGGGCAGCTCGAATACCAGAACGACTGGGGACGTTGCTGGGTTGATCTCGGTACGTCGGATGGAGTTGCCATCGATGTTCTGATCAATGCCTTGCGTCAACTGGACTCCGACGTGGTCCAGATCGAAGAGCTGGTCGTTGGTGGGGTCAATGAGAATTGGCCGGTTGAAGACCATCCCGACAGTGTTTTCCCTGCAGGTGGCTGAACGCCGGCGCTTGCTTCTGTCGTCGGATCGCCTGGAGCAGGGTGGATCGGTTCTGCTCAACTCCGAAGAGCAGCACTATCTGCGGAGAGTGTTGCGTCTGCGCTGTGGCGAGCAGGTGGATCTGATCGATGGTTGCGGCCGGCTCACGACCGCAACCCTGATGGAAGCCAAGCTGCTCGAGCTCGATCGGCCAGCGCAACTGATTGAGCCCCAGGCCCAACCTCAGCTGGGTCTGGCCGTGGCCTTGATGCGGCGTGGGATGGATGAGGTCGTCCGGATGGCCTGTGAGCTCGGGATTGATCGGATTCAGCCCCTGCGCTGCGATCGCTGTGTTCCCCAGGCCGACCACCGACCCGAGCGCTGGGCCACGATCATTCGTGAAGCGGTGGAGCAGTGCGAACGGTTGTGGACGCCACAGCTGCTCGATCTCAAAGACCTATCTCAATGGATGGGAGATGAGCGTGGCCAGCGTCTGGTGGGGGTGACCCGCGAGACGGCACCACCGGCCTTGGATCAATGGTTGCGTCATCAGGCCGATCCTGTTCAGCTCACATGGCTCATGGTCGGCCCGGAAGGGGGCTGGACCGAAGAGGAACTGAAGCAGTTCACCCAAGCCCAGATTCAACCCGTCCAGATGGGATCAACCATCCTGCGCAGTTCGACGGCCGCGGTGGCTGGTGCCGTGGAACTGGTTCGTTGGCGTGATCGGCTGATCAGCTCTTGAACAGATCCTGAGCGATCCCCCGGAAGGATTTCAGAGCTGCTCCAGGCCGGCGGCTGCGCTGGCGCAGTCCGCCACCAGGCATGAGGTTGCTGGGGGCAAAGGTGGAGTAGGTCACCGCCGGGCGGGATGCCTCTGCTGCAGCCAGTTCAGCGGCGATCGCTTCTGCTGTGGTGAGTGAGGCTGCGGGCTGAGCGCTGGATGCAGCACTGGTTTCTGCAACGGTCTCTTCAACAGCGTCTGGGGCTGAAGGCTTGGCAACAACTGAAGGCTCTGAGGCTTCGACGACAGCTGACTCGACCGGTGCATCTTCGGTTGCTGGAGCCTCTTGTTGAGGCAGCTCGAGGGTGGCCGGAGCGGCGGCGTCATCCAGGGTGAGGAAAAAGCCCTTGTTGCTGTTGAACACCATCCGGTCGACCAGAGAACGAACGCACCCGATTCTCCCTCTGCAATGGCCGCAGGCAGGAGATGCTTAGGGCACTGCAACACGGTGTGATGTCCGCACTCTGGATTCAGGCCCTGCTGGTGAACACGGTTTTGATTGCCCTGGCGCAGCGGACATCTGTTCTCACCCGCAGTGGTTGGGTCCATGCAGCTGCCTTGGGCACGATCCTCTGGGGGTGTTTGGGGTGGTCGGGCTGGTTGGCCGTGGTCGCCTATCTCTCTCTGGGAAGTCTGGTCACCAAGATCGGCTTTCAAAACAAGCAGAGCCGAGGACTTGCCGAAGCCCGCGGTGGGCAGCGCGGCCCTGAAAACGTCTGGGGTTCTGCGGCTGTTGGAGCATTCCTGGCACTGCTCATCGGTGCCGGTGTCGAGCCCCGTGAGCTGATGTTGGTTGGTTTTGCGGCGAGTTTTGCCGCCAAGTTGGCCGACACCTTCGGCAGTGAGATCGGCAAACGATTCGGGCGTACCACGGTGTTGATCACCAGCCTTCGGGTGGTTCCACCAGGAACCGAAGGGGCCATCAGCCTTGAGGGAACCCTGGCCAGTGCCGCCGGCAGCATCGCCATGACCCTGGTGATGCTGGCCCTGCAGCTGGTTCCTTCATGGCCTGTGGCAGTCCTGGTGATGCTGGTTGGCCTGGTGGCGACCCTCGGCGAAAGCCTGCTCGGTGCTCTGGTGCAGGATCGCGTGGCGTGGTTGAGCAATGAGTTGGTCAATGCTCTCCAGACCCTTTTGGCCGCAGTTCTGGCGATGCTGCTGATGGTGCTTTGATCAGCTGGTTTGGATGGGCATCAGACCATCGCGCTGGGCCAATTGCTGCAGCAGTTGAACGCCCTCATGGAGATGAAGGCGCAGGGATGAACGGCTGCAATTCATGGCCTGAGCCAGATCCTTGAGGGTCTGGCCTTCGATCAAGTGGGCTTGCAGCACCGTTCCGGCCAGGCCATCCACCTGGTGCAGCACGCTCTTCAGCCAGTCCAGGTGTTCATCCTCCACACTCGAGCTTGCTGGCTCCCCAGGGCTGGCAGACAGGTCGACGACCTGGCTGGCTCCATGGCTCTGAACGGCGGCAGCCCAGCGCTCTGGTCGAACCGAGAGTTCGGTAGCAAGATCCTGATCGCTGAGAAGCGGTTGCCGGTTCTGTTCGCGTTCCCGCTGGATCTTCATTCCGGCTGCCTAAAGATCACGCAGTCGCCAGGGAATCCGAATGGTGCGTGATCGATCGCGGCGGTAGTGGAGGATTTGGCCGGTGGCTCGCGAGAGCAGATAGCTGCTGGGGCGGAGGCCTCGTTGTTGATCAAACCGTTCAAGGCCACGGATCAATCCAACCCTGGACTCCTGCAGAAGGTCGTCGAACTCTTCGGGGCCGCGCTGCTGTTGGCGACGGGCCGCGCAGTGCGCCAGGCCCAGGTGCTTGAGAGCCTGCTGATTGCGTCGTGCAACGCAGGGCGGCAGTCCACGCCGGGACTCCTGGTGCAGGTGACGTTGAGAAATCAAGGGATCAGTGCAACTGATCCAACGGTTCAACCCTCAGCCCCGAAGCGGTTGGCCCTTTGGTGCCGCAGATCGGCACTTTCGTGCCGGATCATGGGTGCAACGGTTTTGGATGGATGGACTGGCAACCAGAAGCACTGGCAGCACTCAAGAAAGATGTTCCGTTCTTCGTACGGCCTGCTGTTCGTAAACGGGTTGAGGCGATGGCGGATTCAGACGGACGTTCCGACATCGACCTGGATTTCTACAAATCCGCCAAGCAGGCCATGGCCCCGAGCTGATCCTCAGGAGGGGTCGAGATCGCAGCGCTGCAGTTCCGGCTGGGTCAAGCGGTCAACGATGCGTGCCATATCCAGGGCTGTGAGTTCACCGTTTTCGTCCCACTTGAGCGTGGTTTTGCGCTGGGCAGGGGGGTGGCCGGCAGCGCGTTGTGCAGAGCGGTCAGGTCCCAAGTCCGATCACCAATGTCAGGAGAGCCACACATTAGTCGCCGCTGCGGGTCTCGTTTACATGCTGATAGGTGTTGATGTGTTAAGCGCAGCGAGTCCGGCCCACTCCTGCAGAGGCGCCCATTGGCCTAAGCGCTGGTCGAGCCAGCGGTGGCCGTCGGCATTGAGATGGATCCCATCGGGTTCCATCCAGGTCAACCAGTCGGGCTCCTCCTGCATCTCCTGATGCATGGACAGGAAGGGCACATCAGCCTCACGGCACTGTTCGGCCATCACGGCCTCCGTGGCCGCGATCTGGCTGTTCCCGTACCAGAGGCAGCCGGCAAAGGGCATCACGTGCTCATCCACCGCAGTGAGGCCCAGCACAAACACCTGCACCTCCTGGGTCATCTCATTGAGAAGTTGTCCCAGGCCGAACGAAAAGGCCTCCACATCCAGTTGGGGTCTGCCGTCGGTCCGACCAACGCGGGCGGTGTCATTCAGCCCGACACTGAGCAGAAGTCCGCCCGGCGTTTGGCGACGCAGTTCGCCGCGGCAGCTCCATTCGCTGCGCCAGCGGGCGGCCACGCGTTCCAGGCCATCCCCGCGGATGCCCAGGGGGTACACCACTGGAGCGCTGGGCAGGTTCATCCAGCGCAGGCGCAGTCGCTGGCACCAGCCACCCGCTTCACGGTCACCCCAACCATGCACGCCACTGTCCCCGAGCACGATCAGCTGACGGGGGGCGTCGTTCGCACCGCTCATAAGGCCATGGCCCGGCTGTTCCAGCTCCCCTGAAGTCGTTCCCCCAGGCTCTCACCCAGGAGTGTGAGCACTGCGGAGATCAGCACGATCCAGAGCACCAACCACCAATGAAACGAGCTGAGGGCTTCCATCAGCTGCCAGCCCAGACCAGCTCCCCCCACCATGCCGATGATCGCGGTGTCGCGAAGGATCACATCCAATCGGTAGGTCGCATAGGTGAGGTAAGCGCGACTCACATCCGCTAGGGGGCCGTAAAGCCAGCTCACCCGGTTGGGGGCGCCGCAGGCCTTCATGGTCTGGGCGGAACGCACTCCCGTGCTGCGGATGTCGTCGATCAGCACCCGACCCATCACACCGCCGTGGTGCAGCCCCAGGGCCAGCCCCGCCAGGGCCAGGCTTGGTTTGGCCAGCATCAGCAGCAGGAGTGCGGTGAGAGGGGCCGGGATCAGTCGCAACGCCCCCCACACCACTCCCTGCAAACGCAGGCTGGCCTGGCTGGGCCAAACCAGCAGCAACAGCGGTGGAAGGCCGGTGGCAACACAAACGGCGATCAGGGTGATCCACACCGTGGCTCCAATCACCCCGGGCCAGGAGATCTCAAGGGCAGCATTGAATCCCTGGGATCCGTCGATGAGGTTGCCCATAACCATCGACCACTCAGCCACTGGCCAGGTCAGCTGCAGATCCAGCTGTGTTCCCCAGCCGAGGGCTAGCCAGGGGCCGGCCATGGCCACGGGAAGAATCAGCATGCGTGACCAGTTGCGCAGCGTTCGCAGCAGTCGGTCGAGCACCACCATGGCGATGGCCAGCAACCACAGGCCACTCCACAGCTCCTGAAATTGGAGTGATCGCAGGCTGAGGCTGAGGTCTGTCCCCAGTCCTCCGAGGCCGAAAACGCCCAGAATCAAGGCTGAACGAAGTGCGCAATCGAGGCGGTGGCCGATGTGGTCGCTGATCGGCTCTGCCAGCGGTGGGACCAGCCCGGTGAGCATCACGGCCCATGGTGTGGCGCCGGCTCCCTTGAGGACGGGAATGGCCGGTGAAACGTGGCAATCCACCTGATCGGCGATCACCCGCGCCATTAGAACCGTGTAGGGAATCGCGATGGCGCAGATCGCAACCCAGCCATTCAGCCCGAACACCTGCAGCAGCAACAGCCCCCAGATCAGTTCATGCACAGCGCGCAGGGGCGCCAGCCAACGGCGCAAGATCACGGCAGGCCAACGCACGCCCGCCTGGATTTCCCAGAAGGTGCTTGAGCTCAGGAGTCCGAGACCCACGCCGAGAACACTGCTGATGCCCCAGGACATCACGGCGATCACCAGGGTGATCTGGAGCCCATTAAGCAAGCTACCCAAAACGATGGGGTCGATGGAGGGCTTTACGGCCCCAGCCGCGAACTGTTGAAGAAGTGAAAGTCCGCCGCCGTGACCATCGCGCAACAGCACCCCAAGAACGCCGAGCAGGCTGAGGCCCGGCAGCAATGGGATCAGCGGCAGGGCTGGCTTCAGGCCGATGCGTAGAGCCATTCCAGCTGATCCCGGTGAATGGTGTTTGGAGCCGCATCGATCACCAGGGCACCACCACGGAGCCCCAGAACCCGATCAAACCGATGAATCAGATCCGGCCGATGCAGGCTGATCAGACAGCCCGGCAAGAGAAGCAGGGTGTTGAGAACGTCTTCGGCGAGGCTGGGATCAAGGGCGGAGAGTGGTTCGTCCGCCAGCACGAGTTCAGGCCGCTGATGCAACAGACGGCCCAGAGCCACCCGTTGGCGCTGCCCTCCGGAGAGCTCACGCACGGGCTGTTCAAGCAGATCCGCCTCCAGTTTCACCTGGTGCATCAGCTCCAGGCAGGTGTTTGGGTCCAGCGGACCCAACAGGTTTCGAATCGCCCAGAGCAGCCCATGGCGTCCCAGGGCACCGCTGTTGATGTTCTGGATCACACTCAGTTCCTCCACCAGGCGCAGGTCCTGCCAAAGCGTGCCGATCTGGCGACGTTGCCGGCGGGTGAGCTGCTGATGGGGGCGACCACACCAGTTCACGGTTCCTGCATCGGGGGTTAAAGCCCCGTTGCAGAGCTTCAACAATGTGGTTTTGCCGGCGCCACTGGCACCGAGCAAAACCACACGCTGGTCCGCACGAAGGGTGAGGGTGATCGGTTGGAGCCGTTGCCCCAGGCAGACCTGGTGCAGCTCCAGCAGCGCCGTCAACGGATCTTTCCGAGTTGGCGACCCACCGTTTCGATCATCACGTAGTCCTCGTCCTTGGCGGGGATGAAGCGTTCGGCACCGAACAACTCGAGAATCGTGGCGCCGTTTTCCGTGTCTGCCGAAAGGTCCAGCAACGCGCTCTGGAGCTTGTCGGTGAAACCATCGCCAAAGCGATCATCCAGACCGGGTCGTACAACCCAGTGGTAATCCACGTAGGGCGGTGTCCTCCAGATCACCGACACCTTGTCGGGATCCACGCGGCCGTCCGCCACATTGCTGCGCCAGACCTGCTCGTTCAAGGCGCCCACCTCGTAGGCACCGCTCTTCACCACAGCAACGGTGGCGTCGTGGCTTCCGCTGAAGCCAGGGCCGCCCCCCGCCAGATCCTCAGGTTTCACGCCGTTTTCGCCCATAAAGAACTGGGGCATCAGGCGGCCGGAGGTGGAACTCTCCGAACCGAAGGCCAGTCGGCGTCCCTTCAGCTCAACCAGTTGGTCGGCACTGGTGAAGGGGCGCAAACCACTGGCGCCATTGGCGATGAACACACTGGTGAACTCTGCATCGATGTCCCGTTGCGCCAGCACCCGGGCTCCAGGCGTCTGCAGCCGGGCCTGCACACCGGTGAGTCCACCGAACCACACCAGATCAAGGCTGCCGGTGCGGAAGGCACTCACCGCAGCCGCGTAATTGCTCACCGGCGCATACCGCACGGGAACATCCAGCTTTTCGCTGAGTTCCGCAGAGAGCGTGCCGTAGAGGCGATTGAGTTTCTCGGGGTTCTGGTCGGGGATGGCACTGATCTGCAGAACGGCCTGTTTGGCGTCGTTCTGGGGTGCGCCGCAACTGGAAACAGTGGCCGTGAGTGCGAGTCCGGCAATCAAACCGGTGGCCACCACGGCCCTGCGTTCTCGTACAGACATTCAGAAAAAGAGAGTGATGAGAACGGATCAGAAGGAACGAAGCAGCCGCTTAAGTCGCATCAGTCCATCGTTGATCGTCTCATCCGCCACGGCACAGGAGAGTCGAATGCAGCGGTCATCGCCGAAGGCCAGGCCCGGAACCACGGCCAGGCCTTCCTGTTCCAGGGCTTGCCGGCAGAACTCCATCGAATCGGGCAAGCCGTCCGGCAGGCGGGGAAAGGCGTAGAAGGCCCCTTGAGGGGGCGTCAGGGTGATGCCCTCCAGAGCCTGCAGCCCTTCAGTGAGCAGAGTTCGGCGGCGGTTGTAGCTGATGGCCATCTCGCGCACGCAATCTCGAGGCGCTTCGATCGCCGCCAGAGCACCCCGTTGAGCAAAGCTGCACACATTGCTGGTGCTCTGGCTCTGCAGGGCTGAAGCAGCCTTGATCACGCCAGCATCTCCAGCCAGATAACCGAGGCGCCAGCCGGTCATCGCCCAGCCTTTGGCAAAGCCGTTCACGGTGAAGCAGCGCGAGCGGATCTCTTCGGCAATGGCCGCAAAGCTGCAGTGCTGCTGACCATCGGCCAGGAGATATTCATAGATCTCATCGCTCATCACCATCAGCTGGGGGTTACGGGCCACCAGCGCGGCCAGGGCTTCCATTTCGGCCCGTGACATCACCTGGCCGCTGGGGTTGCCAGGGGAATTGATCACCAGCAGTCGGCTGCGTGGGGTGATCTGCTGCTCCAGCAGATCGAGGTCGAGACGGAAGCCTTCCTCCGCTTTGGTGGGGATGATCCTCGTGCTCGCCCCGGCCAGGGCCGCCATCTCGGGATAGCTCAGCCAGTAGGGCGCCGGCACGAGAACTTCGTCGCCGGGATTGAGCAGCACCTGGAACAGGTTGTAGATGGCTTGCTTGCCACCGTTGGTGACCAGCACCTGCTCGGGCTGAGTTGGAATCCCGTTTTCGACGCTCAGTTTGTGGGCCAGAGCCGCACGAAGATCGGGGTCCCCCGCGGCGGGGCCGTAGCGGGTGAAGCCGGATCCCAGAGCATGCTGAGCCGCTTCAACGATGAATGCAGGCGTCGCAAAGTCCGGCTCACCGGCACTGAGGCTGCAGATGTCCTTACCGCTGTCGCGCAGTGCTTTGGCCTTGGCGCTGATCTCCAGCGTCAGCGACGGTTTGAGGGCGACAGCCCGGTCGGAAAGTTCTGGCGGGCGCGGCATCGGTAACGCACCTCCCCGCGGTGCGTTTAAAACTTCATCATCCTGCCTCAGATGGTGTCGCAGACAACCTTGATTTCTCAGCGCCCATGAATGCGATACAGATCAGCTGGGTCTTGGCCGCAGAGGACAGCGCCAGATTGGCGACGTTCTACAGCGAGCTGTTTCAAGCCACGTTGAAGCCTGGGCTGGCGGAGCACCACTGCATCCTTCAATTCAGCGATGGCACCCAGCTGGAGATCTACAGGCCCTCACGCCGGCGCTCTTTTCCAGCCCGAGGGCGAGCGCTGGCGCCCTGCTTGCGGCTCTCCCCATCGCAGCAACCCCTGCCTGAACTGCAACGGCTGCTCAGCAACGCCCTGCAGCGTGGTGGATCGCTCCTCGAGGAGGCGCGGCTTGAGCCCTTTGGTGCTGAGGCCTGGATCCACGATCCGGAGGGCAATCCCCTGTTGCTCCTGGCTCCCCTGGCTTCCGTTGCTCCGACGTCATGAACCTCTCCAGCCTGGAGGCCTGCAGTTCTTGCGCTGCCTGTGATCTGGCCAGCACGCGCCAGACCGTCGTGATCAGCCGCGGCAACCCCAAGGCGGATCTGATGCTGATCGGTGAAGCACCCGGAGCTCAGGAAGATGCTCAGGGCGTCCCGTTTGTCGGGCGTTCAGGACGTGCCCTCGACCAACTGCTGCGGGATGTGGATCTGGATCCCGAGCATGACCTCTACATCTGCAACGCGATCAAATGCCGGCCGCCCAACAACCGACGGCCGAAAAAGGCTGAGTTGGCCGCCTGCCGGGCCTGGCTTGACCTGCAACTGGAGACCGTTGATCCCACGGTGATCGTGCTCACGGGAGCCACCGCTGTGGAGGCCATCCTTGGCATCAAGGGGGGCATGACCCAGCTTCGTGGTCAGTGGCAGAGCTGGAATGGACGGGCGGTGATGCCGATTTTTCACCCCTCCTATCTGCTGCGCAATCCCTCCAAAGCAGCCGGCGCGCCCCTGGATCTGACACGGCAGGATCTCGACGCGGTTCGGCGCAGGCTGTGCGAACGTTGACGCGCTTCACCACCGGCCCCATGACTGCCCTGGATCGGCGCTACGACACCCAGATCCACCGCCGAGTGACCCGCACTGTGATGGTGGGTGATGTGCCCGTGGGCAGCGAGCACCCGATCGTGGTGCAGTCGATGATCAACGAGGACACCCTCGATATCGAGGCTGCTGTAGCCGGCATCATCCGCCTGGCGGAAGCGGGCAGTGAGATCGTGCGGGTGACGACCCCATCGATGGCCCACGCCAAAGCGATGGGACAGATCCGTCAGGAGCTTCGTCAGCGCGGCTGCACCGTTCCCCTGGTGGCGGATGTTCACCACAACGGCGTCAGGATCGCCCTGGAGGTCGCCCAGCACGTCGACAAAGTCCGGATTAATCCCGGCCTCTTCATTTTTGATAAGCCAGATCCGAACCGCCAGGAATTCAGCCCCGAGGAATTTGCCGCCATCGGTCAGCGCATCCGTGAGACGTTCGAGCCCTTGGTGACCCTGCTACGAGATCAGAACAAGGCGCTTCGAATCGGTGTGAACCATGGCTCCCTGGCGGAGCGGATGCTGTTCACCTACGGCGACACCCCTGAGGGGATGGTCGAGTCAGCGATGGAATTCGTGCGCATCTGCCATGAGCTTGATTTCCACAACATCGTGATTTCGATGAAGGCCTCGCGGGCTCCGGTGATGCTCGCGGCCTACCGCCTGATGGCGGACACCATGGACAAGGAAGGTTTCAATTACCCACTCCACCTGGGCGTCACCGAAGCCGGTGATGGTGATTACGGCCGGATCAAGAGCACCGCTGGCATCGCCACTCTGCTGGCCGATGGATTGGGAGACACCCTCCGGGTCTCACTGACGGAGGCCCCCGAAAAGGAAATCCCCGTCTGCTACTCGATTCTTCAATCCCTGGGTCTGCGCAAGACCATGGTCGAGTACGTCGCCTGCCCCAGCTGCGGTCGCACCCTGTTCAATCTCGAGGAGGTGTTGCATAAGGTGCGCAACGCCACATCCCACCTCACGGGTCTGGACATTGCCGTGATGGGGTGCATCGTCAATGGTCCCGGCGAGATGGCTGACGCCGATTACGGCTACGTCGGTAAAACCCCGGGCGTGATTTCGCTGTATCGCGGCCGTGATGAAATCCGCAAGGTGCCTGAAGCTGAGGGTGTTGAAGCCTTAATCCAGTTGATCAAAGAGGACGGTCGCTGGGTGGAGCCCGCCTGATCTCGTTAGTCTGAAGAATCAGTCCTGAAGGGCCATGGTTCGGAGTCAGCGCCTGCGTTCTTTGGTTGGGTCGACTCCGTTGCTGTTGATGCTGGGGGTTGGTGGTGTGGTCACCGCCCTGGGCATCAGCTCGCCAGGTCTTTCCCTGCCATCGGCTTCCGGCGGATCGATTCACGACAGCCCCAAGGAGGTGATTGATCAGGTCTGGCAGATCGTTTATCGCGATTACCTGGATTCCACGGGCTCCTACGACGAAAGAACGTGGCGCCAGTTGCGGAGCAATCTGCTGCGCAAGTCCTACGGGGGCAGCGCCGAGTCCTACGAGGCGATCCGGGGCATGCTGGCCAGCCTTGATGACCCCTACACGCGTTTCCTTGATCCGAAGGAGTTCAAGGAGATGCAGATCGACACCTCCGGGGAGTTGATGGGCGTGGGGATCCAGCTCAGTCTCGACAAAGACACGAAAGAGCTGATTGTTGTCTCTCCGATTGAGGGCACCCCTGCATCCCGTGCGGGCGTTCAGCCCAAGGATGTGATCGTTTCCATCGATGGTGCCTCGACCAAAGGCATGACCACCGAGGACGCCGTCAAGTTGATCCGTGGTCCGGAAGGCACCGATGTGGTGCTGGGACTCAGGCGCCAGGGTCAGGTGCTGGATGTGCCCTTGAAACGGGCGCGCATTGAGATTCATGCCGTGAAGGCGATGCTCAACACGGCGCCCAATGGCCGCAAGGTGGGCTACATCCGTCTCAAGCAATTCAATGCCAACGCCACGCGTGAGATGCGTGCGGCCATCAAGGATCTGGAATCACAGGCTGCTGAGGGCTATGTGCTGGATCTACGCAGCAATCCCGGCGGCTTGCTTGAGGCCAGTGTGGACATCGCCCGCCAATGGCTCAACGAGGGCACCATCGTCAGCACCCGAACCCGCGCAGGAATCCGCGATGTGAGGCGCGCCACGGGTAGTGCAATCACCGATAAACCTCTGGTCGTGCTGATTGATCAGGGATCCGCCAGTGCCAGCGAAATACTTTCAGGGGCACTTCAGGACAATTCCCGTGCCCAACTCGTTGGACAGAAGACCTTCGGCAAAGGGCTTGTCCAGGCCGTTCGCGGATTGGCCGATGGATCCGGTCTGACGGTCACCATCGCGAAGTATCTGACACCCAAGGGAACCGATATTCACAAGAACGGAATCCAACCGGACATCGAAGCTGCGATGTCGAAGCAGGAGATCAAAAACTTCTTGGTTGAAGACCTGGGAACCCAGAAAGACAGTCAGTACCTGACTGCTGAGGGGACCCTGATGAACAAATTGAGGAAGATTCAGGCAGGCACGACCTATCAACCCGGCCGGGCCAATCTCAGCTACGCGCTGCAGTAACTCAGGAGATCGGCTGCATCAGTCCGCCGCCACCACCACCGTTGGAGTCGTCATCGTCTGAAGCGCCGGGCTGGAACAGGGCATACACACCAAGCGCGGTGGCACAGAAAACGCCGCTGATCAGTTCCAGAGAGACGCCACTAGCACCGATCTCGACGAATTCACCCATGACCAACGGATTTCGCTGGAACCAATGTAACGAAGAATTGCGTGGTTGGTAACGTTTTTCTCAGAATTGGTTTCAGGCTTCAGACCTGAACAACCTCTGCATTCTTGGCACGCAGCTCTTCCTGGCGCTGTGCCTCCGTTTTGCCATCGGCATCGGGAATCTGGGCTGCCATCAAACGCAGCCATTCCATCAGCTGTTCCAGTTGCTTCTCCATGGGGAGAACACCAAGACCGCGGGCCATCACCTTGTGCTGGATGCCGCTGCCGGCCTGATACACCAAACGGCCATGCAGATGCTGGGGCAACCCCTGGCGCAGCAAACGGAACGCCGGTTCCTCCATGGGAGTTTCAAGCACGATGTTGGGCTTCTCCGGCTTGATCCTGGAGAAGCCGCACCGCTTCGCCAGCAGTTTGAGTTCCATCAGCTGCAGAAGCGACACCACGGCAGCGGGCAGCGCTCCGTAGCGATCGGCCCAACCCGCAGCCAGCTCCACCAGGGCCTCGGCGGTGAGGCAGTCGGCGGCAGCCCGGTAGGCCGCGATCTTCTCATCCGGATCAGTGATCCAGTCCGCAGGCACGAAGGCCGTGACGGGGAGGTCCACCTGGGTGTCTTCAACGCTGGGGATGTCTTGACCCTGAATTTCCGCCAGGGATTCCTGCAGCATCTCCATGTAGAGGTCAAAGCCGATGGTTTCCATCTGGCCGCTCTGCTGCACGCCGAGGAGATTGCCCACTCCACGGATCTCCATATCCCGCATGGCGAGCTGGTATCCACTGCCCAGTTGGGCGAACTCCTGAATGGCGCGCAGCCGCTGACGGGCGGTGTCGCTCAGCGATGCGTTGCCCGGATAGAACAACCAGGCATGGGCCTGAATCCCACTGCGACCGACCCGTCCCCGCAATTGGTACAGCTGGGCCAGGCCAAAGCGGTGGGCGTCCTCAATCAGGATCGTGTTGACACGAGGAATGTCCAGGCCGCTTTCCACAATCGTGGTGCAGAGCATCACGTCGGCTTCACCGGCGTTGAACGCCACCATGGCGTTCTCCAGTTCGCCCTCGGCCATCTGACCGTGAGCCACCAAAAGCTTCAGGCCTGGCAGCATTTCCCGTAGGCCTGCAGCCACCTCCTCGATTCCTTCCACCCGGGGAACCACATAAAACACCTGGCCCCCACGATCCAGTTCCTGGCGGATGGCGCTGCGCACCGCCTCCGGATCCAGAGAAGCCAGGTGCGTCTTGATCGGACGGCGCAGTGGCGGTGGTGTGGTGATCAGGCTCATCTCCCGCACCCCCGAAAGGCTCATGTAGAGCGTTCTGGGAATCGGCGTTGCCGACAGGGTCAGCACGTCGACGTCCTTCCGCAGCACTTTGATCTTTTCCTTCTGCTTCACACCGAAGCGCTGTTCTTCATCCACCACCAACAGACCAAGCTCTTGGAACGACGCTCCTTTGCTGAGCAGCTGGTGGGTTCCCACCACGGCGTCGATGGTTCCCTGCTTCAGTCCATCGAGAATGGATTTGCGTTCCGACGCCGTCCGGAAACGATTCAGCAGAGCCACCTTGATCGGATATGGCGCGAAGCGTTCCGAGAGCGTGCGCCAGTGCTGCTGAGCCAACACCGTGGTTGGGGCCAGCATCGCCACTTGCTTCCCAGCGGTGATGGCTTTGAAGATGGCGCGGATCGCAACTTCGGTCTTGCCGAAGCCAACGTCCCCGCACACCAGTCGGTCCATCGGCTCCTGTCGTTCCATGTCCCGCTTCACGTCGGCCGTG
Source organism: Synechococcus sp. M16.1 (assembly GCF_014279895.1). Classification (NCBI taxonomy): domain Bacteria; kingdom Bacillati; phylum Cyanobacteriota; class Cyanophyceae; order Synechococcales; family Synechococcaceae; genus Synechococcus; species Synechococcus sp. M16.1. Next base: position 1,033,774 of record NZ_CP047954.1, read on the forward strand.
GCCTTCAGTTGATCCGGCGTCGGGTCATAGGGGAACGACTCCTCCATTTCCACCTGCCAGGGGCCGTCGGAGGGGAAGGCAAAGCCTGCGGCCTGTTGCCGTTCTGCGTACAGCTTCACCAGATCAAGGGCAACCTTGCGAACCGCCTTCTTGGCCCGTTCCTTGGCCTTGTTCCAGGCCATGCCACCCATACGGTTGAGCTGCGGGGGTGTTTCACTCGTGGCCCGATAACGCCCAAGGCTGCCGAGTTGATCGGCGGCAACCCGAAGGATTCCATCGGCGTACTGCACCACGAGGTAGTCGCGGATGTCGCCTGACATCGCGAGTTTTTCCATGGCTTTGAAGCGGCCGATGCCATGGTTCCGATGCACCACGAAATCGCCCGGGCGCATCTTGTTGGGATCCACCGTGCGGCTGGCGGCCTTGCGGCGACGGCGCACATAGCCACTGGAACTGAGGCTCTGCTGGCCAAAGAATTCACGGTCGGTGACCAGAGCAATCCGCCAAGCCGGCAGCTGCAAACCCTCAAGTTCGGCCGTGCCCCTCACCTTCAGGGCGACGGGGGTGTTCTGCTCAATCAGACGGGAAATGGCATTGCTGTCTCCCGCGTTCGGCACAAACCGACTGATGCAGTCGTGCTCCTCCAGCAGCGCAACCGCTCGGCTGGGTTGTGCAGACACCAACCAAACCGCCGTGCGTTCGGTTTGAAATCCCTTGATCAGTTCCCCGAGTTTTCCGAATTGGTTGGGGTAGGCCGCAACAGGGCGGCTGGCGAGGTCAAAGCTGTTGGGGTGCTGGTCGACTTCGAGCAGTTCTGCCATATCAAAGCCATGGAAGACCTCCGTCAGGGCATAGGCGGCTTCAATCTCACGGTGCAGAACCGCTGGCCAGAGCCGATCACGATCGCCCTCGTCCAGACCCGCCTCAGCAGCCATGTCGTGGTGATGTTCCTCCACATGGCTGAGCCACTGTTGTCCGTGGGCCAAGCCCTGGCGTCGCTCATCGATCACCACTGTTGTGGAGTCCGGCAGGTAGTCGAGAAGCGAGGCGGGTTGCTCCCAGGCGAGCCCCATCAGCCGGCGCATGCCTTCCGGGGTCCCGCCGTTCAAAAGCTGCTCTGTGCCCTCGCTACCAAGCAATTGCTCCAGTCCATCGGGCATCGTCTCCCTGAGCTGGTCCGCAATCAGAGGCCCAAACCCTGTTGGTGTGAGTCGAAGCGCATCGACGGGGTCCAGTGAGCGTTGGCTGGCGGGATCGAATTCCCGCAGCTTGTCGAGCTCCTCTCCGAAGAATTCGAGTCGAACAGGCAGCTCACTGCTCACCGGGAAGATGTCGACGATGTCGCCGCGACGGCTCCAGCTCCCCTCCTGCTCAATGGTGGTGACCCGCTCGTAGCCAAGTTGGGACAGCGTCTCGCCCAGTGCCCCTAGATCAACCTCATCCCCTTTGCGCAAGGTGCGCGTTTTTGTTATCAGAACATCCGGCGGGGGGAGATGGGGCTGCAAACAACGTTCCGTGGCAACGATGGCCCAGGACGCCGCGTTGGGTTCCCCCAGCAGGTCACTCAGAACCTGAAGTTGCCCCCAGGTGATTTCACTTGTGGGATCGAAGGGTTCATAGGGAGAGCCTTCGCTGGTGGGGTACAGGCTGGCCTGGCTCCATCCCATTAATTCCAACAGCGCTGTCCAGCGTCCCGCTTCCTCAAGCGTTGGCACCACCACGAGCAGAGGTGCGCCCCGCCGCTGTGAGAGCGCGCTGGCCACCAGAGCTCGGCTGCAACGACCAGCCCCGCGCATCAACAAACGTTCGGGGCGGCTTGAGCGCTCATCAAGCTCACCGGTGAGTGCAGTTTCCTGCAACTTGGTCACCAGGGAACGGAGCGGCATGGAGCAGGCGTCGGCAATCCATGATCTTCGCAATAAGGTGCCAGCAGCTGCGTTTCACCGGTCGATGCCGCGCTACCGCTGCCCCTCCTGCTGTTGCGGCCCGGCCTTGGTGTTGCATCTACCCAAGGGGGTTGTTCCGCTCTGCTCCAGCTGTGCGACACCGTTGCAGCGTCAGCCCCTGGTCCGGCCCATTCCGCTGCTGGTGTTGCTGACTGTGGGCGGCGTGCTGGTTGCTTCCTCGATCCCCATCCTGTTCACCCCCGAACCAGCCCCCAGCTCAAGGCGCGAAAAACTGGCCTAAGGCGGGGTTTTCGGTTCAATACGTCGGTATTGGTGCCTTCATGACCCTCGGCCGTTTTCTTATTTTCTTCGTGATCGGGCTTGTGCTCGCCCTCACCATTCCTCAGTTGACCTGGTTGCTTTGGCCCCTGGCAGCTTCAGCACTTTTTGTTGTTGTTCAACTGATCCGCCCCTGAATGCCGGTGCGTTTAAGGCCGAACCGGCGCTCAAGACAATCAGCAGGCATCCACAGAAAAGGTGAGCACGTCGTGGGCATCACGATGGTCTCCCGACGTAATGGCAACACAGGCCAGCTGACCATCCTCAAAACAAGTTTTCGACTTGAGCACAAATTTGGCGGCGTCACTGTGGGACCAGACCGCTAGACCCTGTTGTTGGGCTTCGTCGTTGTAGATGTCCCAGAGCTCGGAGAAGCGATCTGCCTCCGGTCCCTGCAGAAATTCACCGAGGGCTTCATCAGCACCAACTTCACGGAAGCGATCCAGAAAAGACCGCATCAAGGGATCATCGATCACGTTGCTGGTGGCGATGGCACCAGTGATGCCGCGAACTGAGGTACGAACTACCCGGTTGGGTTCGGTACGTGCATCAATGATGACGACGGGGCATTGGAGATCCCAAGTGCTGCGATTTCTGAGTTCACGGCCCGCTTCGGACATGTCATCCCGAAGCTCATTGATCAGTTGCCGTACAACAAAGGTCGGGTCATCCATGACTGACCTTATCGCAAGTGCAGCTGGTGAATTAGGCAGGTTAAAGATTCAAAACGTTGATATATCAAGTGGCATTCAGGCCAAAAACGCTCGCTAGGAGCATCCGCCTCAGCTGGTTATCGATTCCTCGCGGTTTGCTCAATCGCCTTGGTCTAAAACGCGTTCACGGGATTGCAGACCTCAAGTAATTTATCTGCACTGAAAAGCATGCTGTACAATAAATGCAGCGGAAGTGAAGTCCATCACAACGGCAATATCTTCAAAGGCATCAAGCCAGAAATCTGATTATTTGGCTAAAGCTGCGGAGTACTACTCACGAGCAAAGCAATTGATCGAAGTCGATCAAGACTGGCAGGCTTCGGGCTCCATGATCCTCAAAGCGCTTGCCGAGGAGAGGAAGTCTGAAAATACTGGTCTTCAGGTGATGAATGTGATCAAGTACCAAAAGCCCAAAACAAAGCTGGAGTTCAACTTCCGCAGTTGAGTTATCAGCTGATCCACTCCTCGCGACAGAGCTCTGATCTCATTACCGCCCCATAGGGGCCATTCCCCCCTTCAGGAAAGAAGCGGAGGGAACGACCTGGCTGCGCAGAGTGTGTAGACGATTCACCCTGCTGCAATCGGCATGGACGCCGTATCAGTCCCTGCCGCAAACCCGTTGTAGGCCACTAGCCCCGACCATTCCTGAGTTTTAATGCCTATTTGGCCTGGCTGAGTGTCTGCTCCTCCAGCAGCATGTTGAACTGCAGTAGCTGTTCATCACTGAGTTGTTGACGACTGGTCGCCCCCAGTTGTTGTTGGAGAAAGGTCCTGGCTTGATCGGAGCTCCAACCAAGCTGCTTCAACATTGCATCTCCTTGTTGAAGCAGATCACCACGACGGATGGGTGCTGGTGCGGTGGACGCGTCGTCGTTGGCTTGGATCAACTTCAACTGACGCAGATAGGCCACCAGATCGGCATAGCGCGTGAGCTTGTGGCGGCTGCCGAGCGCGAAGGCCCGGGTCAAATACTCCTGCTCCTGCTCTCGAGACCAACCAATGCGTCTGATTTCCATATCGATGGCGGTCAGCTCATCACTCCAGTCGTCAGGATCCGTTGGTGTTTCAGAGGGGGCATTGTCAGCAGGGGTGGCTGGGACCTGATCGGTGGCAGGGGTGGGTGGAGCAGACGAGGGCTGGGGCTGCTCAAGTTTTCTCGGCCGCTCCACGGGCACCTGCTTCGGATTTGGCTCATCCACCCGGGGGGCTTCAGGGCGAGCTGAATTCAGGGGCTGTTGTGGCCCCTCAGTGGACCCCAGCCTGGAGTTCAGGCGTCGCAATGCTCTCTCCTCAGCCTCTTCAGCAGTGGCGGCTTCACCCAGGGCGCTGCCCTGCAGAGAACCGTCGAGCCAGGCCTCGACCCGCACGATGCATCTCAGGGTGTCGACGTGACACAGCTCGGCCCGGATCTGCATCGCAATGGAACAGCGCTTGCACTTTCTAGGCTGCCGCGATGGACATCACTTCGCTTCCCTCACTGTCGGATTTCTTCGAAGGTGCCGATCAATGGGGTGAGGTTTTGGCCCTGCTGCCTGTTCTGGTACTGCTGGAGCTGATCCTGTCGGCTGACAATGCCGTGGCCCTCGCGGCCATCGCCCGCAGCAGCCGCCAACCGGAGCGGGAAGGCCTTGCCCTCAACCTGGGCATTGGCATTGCACTGGTCTTGCGGATCGCCTTGATCGTTGTGGCCCAGTGGGTGTTGCAAAACGCCTGGGTGCAACTCCTCGCTGCGGCCTATCTGGTTTGGCTCGTGGTTGATCACTTCAACAACCGATCAGGCGATGATGCCGAGTCCAGCGAAGGACATGAATCAAACGGTCTGTCTCGCCCGTTTCTGAACACGGTTTTGCTGCTGGCTTTCACAGATCTGGCCTTCTCCATCGATAGCGTCGCCGCAGCCGTGGCCATCAGTGATCAGATTGTGTTGATCAGCACAGGTGCCTTCATCGGCATCGTGGCACTGCGTTTTACATCCGCCCTGTTCATCCGCTGGCTTGATCTGTATCCACGGCTTGAAACGGCTGGGTTTCTCGCCGTTGCTTTCGTGGCGCTGCGCTTGATTGTTCATGTTGTCGTGCCCAGCCTCAATCAACCCGATTGGCTCACCTTGGTGGTGGTGCTGTTGCTGTTTGCCTGGGGAATGTCGATCCGCAGCAAGGAACTCGATCAGGACGAAGGCCATGCTTGTTGAACTTCGCCATATCAGTGGAGACCGTTTGCTCCATCGCGTTGATCTTGAGGATCCGCCACAACCGGGGCGATGGCTTGTTGTGGAACAGCAATCCTTCCTTGTGATGCAACGTCGTCACCGTTACGCCCTTCGCAACGGTCGCTATGTGATGGCCTCAGTGGCCTTGTTGGTGAAACCCCAGACGCGTCCCGCCGATGCAACACCCTGGAGAAATGGCTGGGTGATCGGTGATCCCAATTGTCGTTTCAATGCCCGTAGTCCTTTGCTCCGCTGTGCTGTGTGGCCGGAAGGCCCCTGCGAGAACTGCAGCCACCGTGAACTTCGCTGATTGATGAAACCGGACTGGCTCACTGGGCGACTCTGTGCTGGCCATGGCGTCGCCTCCGGAACAAGCAACGATTCACCGTATCCGGATGGCACAATTCGAATGCAATTCCCCGTGTTCCAGTCCTTAGGGCTGGACCTTTCGGGCTGTTACTTCGGCACGCTAAATCTCGACTTTGCCCCCCTCGAGGTTTCACTTTCAAATCCAGATCACCTGTTTGAAAAGGTGCGATGGACCGACCTCCACCCCCCCGAAACGTTCTCGTTCTGGAGTGTTCAGATCAAGTCGCCCCAAAGTGAGGTTGTGAACGGCTGGATTTATTACCCCCACCCCGAAACCAAGTTGCGTCATTGGCAACCGCCGACAACGTTGGAATTGCTTGCACCTCGATTATGCGGAGTGGAAACAGGCGGCACCATTCATCTCTGTGATCAAGGCCAACGGATCAAACTCATCGATACGGTTCGCTTGCGCGCAAGGTTGCTGGAATTTCTCAAATTCAGAGTTCTGGCTTCGCAGCAAACATTTTTTGAAGCCGACACCCTGTTGAAGCGCCAACAATGGCTTTCGACGATGTTCCCGGAAGCTCTTCAGCTTTCCGAGCAGGATCTCGATCGGGTTTGGTCACAAGCGCGGATGTTGTACACGGAATCCTGAATCAACCTTCGCCCAATCGATCTCCGGGAGTGGCGTTGAGTTGCTGCAACAGAACGGGGGCTGTGCTGCGTGCTTTCCCTTCCAGCTGTGCCTCCCGGATCAGAAGGGGGCAGCCTGAACTGCTCACCACAAGCCCCAGATCTTCAATCACTGCAAGGATCGTCCCTGGGGGATGCCCGCCGGTGGGCCATTGGCCCACGAGGTTGCGTCCCTCAGGACTGAGTTGATCCTGCAGGCGCTCGATCAACGGCTCCGTGCGCAACACCTTCAGGCGTTTGCTCTGCCACTGGGTGAACGCTCCGGGATGAAGCCCCATCACCTTGCGATGAATGCTGAGAGCAGGGGCAGACCAATCCAATTGGAAATCCTGCTTCTCCAGCATGCGGGCATAGGTCGACCCCTCGGCCTGAACCCGCACGTTGAGCCTTGCCAATCTCTCGACTTCTGGACCCGGTCCCGCCGCTTCAATCAGTGGCATCGCCTGAACCATCAGCTCTGCAGTGAGAGCACTGAGCCGTTCGGCCAAGGCGACGGAAGGTTCCAGCAGCTGGATCGGGGTGCGTTGCTCGAGCAGAACCGGACCAGTATCGAGCCCTTCTTCCATGGCCATGATCCCAACACCCGTTTCCTGATCCCCTTCGAGCAGGGACCACTGGATGGGACCAGCACCGCGCCAACGCGGTAGTAGTGATCCGTGGCCGTTCCAGCAGCCCAGGGGAGGCTGCTCCAACACATCCTTGGGAAGGATCTGTCCGAAGGCCACGACCACAGAGGCATCAGCACCGAGTGCAGCGATCTTGGCTTTGCAATCGTCATCCCGTCGGATCCGTTCAGGTGTGAACACAGGAAGACCGAGTTCTTCCGCCCTCGCCTTCACCGGTGATGGAACAAGCTGTTTGCCTCGACCCCGCCGACGATCCGGCTGCGTGACGACCCCAACGATGGTGTGGCCCGCATCATGCAGTGCATTAAGGGTTGGCACCGCATAGACCGGTGTCCCCCAGAACAGAATCTTCAACGTCAGGCTTCGCCGGTGATGGAGAGTCCATCCACCCAAACATGAGGGGAAACGCCTCGGTGGGTGATTTCAGAATCAGCTTCCAGATGAGCAATGCCGTTGAGAACAGAGCGGATGTCACCGGCAACCGTTGCTGCTTCAACGGAGACCCGTTCGCCGTTGTTCACCAACCATCCATCGAAGGGCAAGGAGAAGGATCCCTGGGTGGCTTTCACACCGGCGTGAAGCGCTGACAGATCCTCAATCAGCACGAAGGGGCCTGACTCGGTGCGGTGGTTGAGGCTGTTACCGCTGCTCACCTGCGGGTTGGAACCAACCACGAACCAGTCTGGACCCACCGAAACCTTGGCTCCAAGTCCAGCGTGGCCGGTGGGTTGAACACCGAAGGCTCGAGCCGTGGCTTCCGAGTGAAGGAAATTCCGCAGGGTTCCGCCCTCAATCAAGGAGAGACGTCGGGTTGGTGTTCCCTCGCCATCGAAGGCTGCCGCACTGATGTGTCCGGGGTGGAGGCCGTCATCGTGGAGGTTGAAGAAGGGAACCGCCACATCGGATCCAATCGAATCACGCTGGCTCAAGCTCACCCCATCGAGCACCGAACGCGCATTGAACATGCTGCTGAAGGCACCAAGCAGTGAGAGAAAGGCCTCGGGGGTGAAGCAAACCCGGTAGCTCCCGGTTTCGATCGGTCGATAATCCAGATGGCTGACGGTGCGATCAACAGCCTCGCTGATGCAGCCTTGAACATCCAGTTCGCTGCTGCCAAGACCCAAACGAACAGCTCCTCCACTGCGGGGCTTACGACCTGTTTCTTCCGCCCTCGCGTAGAGATACAGGCTGGCTTGGGTGCGCTCCATTTGGCGCAGTGCTCCCTCACTGTTGAGATAGAGGCTCTGGGACAGGGATTCCGCCAGTCCGTTGTAGGGGACGGTCTGGATCGCAGGGTGACGACCCAACAGATCGGCTTCCGCATCCCGAAGGGTGTCCAGCAGGGGGAGGATTCCTTGGCGTGGTTGAAGCGGGCGATCGAGCTCGGGGAGTGGAGCTGTGGCCAGGGGGGAGAACTCAGGGATGTCCTCGGGATTGCCAAAACGGCTGGCCGTATGGGCTCCAACCAGGGCTTGTTCCAAGCCGCTATCGGAGAGGTCGGTGGTGCTGGTGATGCCTACCAGGCCATCGCTGTTCCAAACCCGGACGGTGATGGAGCTCCGCTGCGAAGCCTTGAGTTGTTTGGCTTCACCACGATCCACCTGAACGGAGCAATCGTCACTGCAGGCGGCACCAAGATCCCAACGACGAATGCCTTCACGCGAGGCGAGGGTCTGAAGGCGATCCCTGAGATCCGATGCGTTGAGGCTGTTGTTGCTGCTCATCATCAACGGCCCCCCACCGTGATCGAATCAACTTTGATGTGGGGTTGGCCCACTGTGACGAAAACACTTCCACTCACGGATCCGCAGAACCCGGCAGCCAGTTCCAGATCGTTGGCGCACATCGAAATGCGTGGCATCACCTCCTTGGCATCACCGATCAACGTCGCCCCTTTCACCGGTTTGGTGAGTTTGCCGTTCTCAATCAGATACCCCTCTTCTACGGAGAAATTGAACTGACCTGTCGGGCCGACGCTTCCCCCACCCATGGCCTTGCAGTACAGGCCTTGATCGACGGATTCAATCAACTGTTCAGGGGTATGCGGACCGGCGTCGATGAAGGTGTTTCGCATCCGGCTCGCAGCTGCAAAGGCATGGCTCTGACGCCGGCCGCTTCCGGTGCGTTTGTGGCCCGTGCGCAGTTCACCGGCCCGGTCACTGATGAAGCGTTGGAGCACCCCGTCTTTGATCAGCACGGTGCGCTCAGGTTCCATCCCTTCGTCATCCATCGAGATGGAACCGAAGGATCCACCACTCAGCCCTTCATCGATGGCGGTGACTGCAGGGTGAGCGATCAGTTCACCAACCCGATCCGCGAAGGGCGTGGTGCCTCGTTCAATCTGGGTTGTTTCGAGCAGGTGACCACAGGCCTCGTGGAAAATCACGCCACCAAACCGGTTGGCGAGAACAGCCGGCATCTGTCCGGCATCCACGTAGTCGGCCCGCAACATCGTTCCAGCGCTGTTGCACACTTCAGCTGCACTGGCTTCGGCATCCCAGTCGCGAAGATCGTCCGGACGATCGGAACTGCCATAGCGGCGGCCAATGCTGGATCGGTGATCGCCGTCGGCGGCAAGAACGGAGAGACCGGTCGACTGATGCAGGCGGATGTCGCGGGCAAAAGTGCCATCGGATGCAGCCACCAGCACTTCCTGCCAGTCGCGGGCGTAACTGCCACGGCGCACCTGCAAGTGCTGACCAAGACGATTGAGATGGTCTGTGCCTTTGAGCAGGCACTGGCTGGCCTGATCCAGGGAGGGGCAGCGTTCCAACCAGTCGGCTTTGTTCAAGCCGTGGTCGGTCAGCTTCTTCAACCCTTCAAAAGCTGAAGGGGACGTGAGATGTTGCGCCTCGAGACCGAGCATGGCGAGGGCCTGATCGAGGGCGCGCTGGAGGCCGGCTTCGCTGAGATCGTTGGTGCTGACGAAGCCATCACGGCCATCACGGAACACCCTCAGGCCAGCTCCACGGGCGAACGACGGATTCACACTGGTGATCCGATCTTGTTCGGCAAGCAAACCGATGTGGTCGGTGCGCTCAAGAAACACCTCCACCAGGTCGGCTCCTGCGGAGCTGCCACGGTGCAGCAAGGACTCCAAGAGTCCTTGCCACTGATTCGAAAAGGCGTTGGTCAAGAAATCTCCTCGATTGGGCCGGGGGAGTCCCCTCAGCGCACAGCTGGCTGGAAACGATCGCTGTCGATCGCTGGCATCAGGAACAACTTGGCCATCTCGGCACCGTTTCCGATCCAGAAGGGCAGCTTGCGAAGCACTTTCAGAGGAGCGATGGAATCGCTTGCATCAGCCTTTTCCAATGCGGCGTTGTTGGCCACCAGCCGTTCGAGGCGTGTCCAGAACTTGTCGTTGTTCACATCAAGAACAACGGGGAAAACGCGCGCAGACGTTTCGTTGGTCTTCTCGATCACCATCTTGTCGTAGGTGCGAGCATCCAATCCGAGAGCCTCGTAGAACTCTTTGCGGGCCACGTCGCGCACATACATGGTGGCGAACACCGCCAACAGGAAGAAGCGGCACCAGAGTTTGGCGATGGGCCCACGAACCGTGTCCGGTTGGGCCTTCATCAGGGCATCAAAGAAATCACCATGTCGGTTTTCGTCCTGACACCAGTTCTCAAAGAAGTTGAAGATCGGGAAGATCTTGCTGTCGGGGTTCTTTTCGAGGTGGCGGTAAATGGCGATGTAACGCCAGTAGCCGATCTTTTCAGACAGGTAGGTGGCGTAGAAGATGAATTTCGGCTTGAAGAACGTGTAGTCCTTGTTCGCGGTCAGGAAGCCGAGATCCAGCTGCATGCCGAAATCACTCATCGACTTGTTGAGGAAGCCGGCGTGGCGAGCTTCATCCCGAGCCATGTGAGCAAAGCACTCGGCCAGAAGAGGGTTCTTCGCCTTAATGCGGCGGCTCAGTTCCTTGTAGAGCAGGAATCCTGAAAATTCCGATGTGCAGCTCTGCTCAAGGAATTCGATAAACACCTTGCGGGTTTCAGGATCCAGCTTGTCCGCAGCACCCTCGAACTCCTCGTTACGAACGAAGTGGTGGCGGTTGTAATCCTTCCTGAACTCTTCACAGATGGCTTCAAGTTCAGCCTCATTGGGCTGAAGGTCCATTGCCGCCATCGCTTCGAAATCGGTGGTGTAGAAGCGAGGGGTCAGGATTGTGTCCTTGACAGGATCCTTGATGGCTACAGCGCTGCCTTCGGCCACGGCGGTGGGAGGGACCATCAGTTGCGGTTCACGATCCTGCCAATGTAGGCGTGTCAGCCCAACCCCCGAGGCCAATGCGGGCGGTTAGTTACCTCCCAGCCACTTTTGGCCGTTGAGCCGTTGCAAGAGACGGGAAACGAGAAGGGCCAAAGACATCCGCTTCTCATCGATCAGAAAGCTCTCCAGCAGCGTTGGCTCGCTGCCGGCATCAGCCAGGGCAATCACTTTGGCGCTGTTGATGTCGGCCTTGGAGAAGCAGACCCAGAAGCGGCGCCCCCCTGGAAGCTCACCAACCACCATTGGACATTCACCACCGACGACGGGACGCTGCCCATCCACTCGCTCGAGCCGATCAGCGGTGATGTCATGTTCGGCCAACTGTTTGGCGACGGCCGGCAAAAACAGTGTGTCGATGAATTCAGGGAAGGGCTTGTCCTCCGGCTTGGGCGGCTTCGCTTTCGGCGCCGCTTTGGCAGGGGCCTCTTGACCTGAAGACTGCTTCTCGACTGGGGTTTCGCTCACCGATCCAGCATTGCTGGCGCAACTGTAAGCAGCTTGGTGCGTTGCTTACCAGTTCGCCTCCGGATCATCTCCCCAATCACTTAACTCCTGAGAAGGAGAGCCCACGGCTGAAGTGCCTGATGAAGTGTCCGACTGCGGGGGGACTGACGAACGGCGTTGAATCACGCGGTAGGCCACAGACACCGTTGGAGCCGGTTCTCTCACATCTCTTTCGGGGCCTGGGTTTGTGCTGGATCTGGGTGTCGGTTCGTAGTTGGTGTAGCCCCTCTCCTCAAACTCCGGTTGAACAGGGGAACGCCTCTGGCGACTCAGAGGACGCTCCACTGGGGAGAGCAAAACCGCTGCGACAGCGGCTGCGGCCGCACCACCAACGCCAGCCAGCGCTGTCCACGCCCCAACGGGGAGCGGAGGTGTTGTCCAAACCAGCAGACGGATCCGGGTCTTGTCTCCGACATTGGTGGCCGAAAGAACCAGCAACACCAGCAGTGGCGCCAGGCAGGGAATCAGCAGCAACCGCTGAAACATGCTCATTCCAGGGGGCCCTGCCAGCGCTTCAGGGGTGCAAGGTCCTCCTCCAGGCCGTCGAACAGGCGCACCACCAGGAAGTCCACCATCTCCTCCAAGGAATCGGGCCGGGTATACCAGGCCGGAATGGGAGCGGCAATGGTGGCTCCAGCTTCAGCGAGGCCGGTGAGGTTGCGGAGGTGAATCAGGTTGAAAGGCATCTCCCGGGGAGCAATCACCAGGGGCCGACGCTCCTTGAGATGCACATCCGCACAACGTTCGATCAGATCTGCGGCGATACCGGCATGGATCCGCCCGACGGTTCCCATGCTGCAGGGAACGATGACCATCGCCCGGGTTCTGTAGCTGCCACTGGCAATGCAGGCAGCCTGATCATTCCAGCGATGACAGGTGAGCTCGCCATCCTCCACCGACAGCCTCTCTCGCCAGAACGCACGTTGTTTCAGGGGATCAACAGGAATCGTCAGGCCCTGTTCCGCACGAAACACCTCATGGGCACCATGGCTGAGCACAAGATGCACCGAGCGCCCGCGCTGCAGCAGCAGCTGTAGGGCACGCTCGGCCAGGGGTTGAGCGGATGCACCGGTGACTGCCAGAACGTAGGGATGCATCACTCAGCGCTCGCTGAGGGCAACGGGCAGCGGCTCCGAGGATTCAGGCGCTGAGGATTCAGGTTCCGTGGAGCCATTGGAACCCTGGCTGATGACCTCAAGGTCGATCTGGTTGCGCAGAACATCCACATTGATCACGCGCACCTGTACGGCGTCGCCAAGTTGATAGGTCTGACGGTTCTTGCGCCCGACCAAGCGATTCTGGCGTGATCTGTATTCGTACCAGTCATCGTTGAGGGAGCTCACATGCACCAGCCCTTCAACGCGACTTTCACCAACTTCCACGAAAAAGCCATAGCTCTGCACACCACTGATGCGCCCTTCCACCTGTTCGCCGATCAGGGGTTGGGCTGAACGGGCCTGGATCATCGAAAGCAGATCCTTTTCCAGTTCCAACACCTGACGCCGTCGCGTGTTGAGCCGCTGCACGGTGCGCTCGTTCACCAATCCGTTCAACTTCTCGTCCTGGGATGCGGTGAACAGGGGCCACGTGAGATCAGCACCGGCACCCTTGAGGCCAAGCTTCAGACGGGTCTTGTGACGGACGGTTGGACGATCCTTGGCATCGGTCAGCAGCGCAACGATCACCTGTTGGTTCACCAGGTGGGCGTAGTGCTGGGTGGCACAGGTCCATGGGGTCAGTGAGCTGTTCCGGCTTGACGCAGCAACCTCGTCCCCATCGGAATCTGCTGCCGCAGGGGGGGCCTCTGTGGATGCCACAAGGGTGAGAGGTGGCAGAGCGTGACTGAGTTGTTGTTCCAGCACACGGCGCTGACTGCTGTCTTTGAACACCTGAACCAGCTCCGAAGCTGATGGACAGCCGTCGTCATCCAGTTCAAGGGGAAGATCCAGGGCAATGGCTGTCTTTGCCACATCGGTGAGCACGCTGCCATCGGGTTCATCCGCCTCAACGGTGATGCCCGGCAGTTGGAGCTCGAGTCGTTGTGCGGTCCACGCACGGTCGGCGGCCCTCAACAGAGGCTGAAGGAACGCATGGGGGTCGACCGGGTTGAACGCATCAACCCAGCGATGCCGCAACCCGCAGGGATCTGCGCTGCAGAGGTCACCAAGGGCCTCCAGCTGTGGAGGGCAGAGATCGAGTTGCACAACCCCGTTGGCACGCTCCTGCTCCAACAACAGCGTGCTGCAGAAGCGCAGGGTCTCCAGCTGACCGAGTTGGTCTTTGATCGGCTTGAGGGCGGTCGGGACGCTGCGCGCCTTGGGTTTGCGTTCCGCCAGGGCGACCAACTGATCGGCGCTCACCTCGGCGACGGGGCGCACTGTGCTGAGCATGAACTCCCAGTCGCTCACCTCACCGTTGGCAGAGACGTCGAGCCGAACGCTGATGGCATCAGCCTCGGACCCGGCCGAGAAGCTGGTGGCCTTGTGGAGGGCCGGAGTGAGAAGAGGTTGCCAGACTTCACCGAGGCAAAGGGCTTCACCGCGGTCGCGCAGGCAGGCATCGAGGCTGTTGCCCAGACCGATCCGCTCGCCCACGCTTGGCGCATGGACCCAGAGGCGACAACCGCCGTCCCTCGCTTCAACGTGCACGGCAGGTAACCCCGGTGCATCGTCCTGACTCCATCCTTTGAGAAGCAGCGACGGTTGTGCGGTGAGATCGATCCGGCCTTTGGACGCAGGGGTTTTGCCAGAGCTCCTGGGTGCCGTTGGACGGTCCTGGAGACCAACCTTGGTCAGCAGCAGGTCCCGGTCGGCTGCTGGTCCGCCATTGAGCGGGAGAGATCGCACAACGTGGCCGGCCGCAGGATGCTGAGCCACGGGATAGCGATCGATGCGCACCTCAACAACGCTGGAGACCTCATCACCGGGCAGATGCTTGGAATCTTCAGCTGGCAGCTCAATGCCGGCAAGCACTCTGTCGTCCAAGGGGGAGGCGAGCAGCTGGTCGCTCTGCTGCTCCACCTGAGCCAGGAGAGATTGCGTGGCCCGTTCCAGGATGCATTGCACACCTCCTTCAGGAGAGCGGCGGCGTCCGCCCTCCCGCGTCACCCGCACCAGCACACGATCGCCATTCCAGGCGTGGTTCAGCTGATGGTCACGGATGTAGATGTCCTCGCCGCTGTCATCGCGAATGGCGAAGCAGAAGCCTTTGCTGCTGCAACGCAGGCGAGCATCAATCAGATCACTCTCCTGGGGCCGTGTGAGACCACCCTCACTGGTCTTTTCGATCACACCGATTTTCATCAGTGATGAAACGGCAAGCTCAAGCGCCGCTTTATCCGTCTTGTTGCTGAGCTTGAGGATCTTGGCCAGTTGGTCGGGCTCAGAGAAGTGCTCCGTTGAGAGCTGATCCAGCAGATCGGCAACCGTAAATTTCATCGTGGCGTGCGCAGAAACCGACCATCAGGGCCGGGAGAGAGGGAAGGGGTGGTCGACGCTCTTCAGCAGGCCGTGCAGAGTCAGCCCTTCAAAGATCACTTTAGGACTCAGAAGTTTGATCCCCGTCCGAGTTGGCTTCACCATCACGGACGAGAGGAACCAGCAAGCGGCCACCGATCACGAGGAAACCAACGGAAGCCAGCAGTTGAAGCAGATCGCTGGGAATCACGGTTGCAACGGAACCACCGGCGAAGGCCCCCAGCAAACTGGCCAGAACCAACGCCGATGATGAGCCGAGAAACACGGCCAGGGGGCGATTGGACGTGCCACTGATTGCAACAGTGGCGAGTTGGGTCTTGTCACCGAGTTCGGCCAGGAACACGGTCAAGAACGTGGAGATCAGAAGGGGAAAATCCATCGTCAGCTCGCTGCATTGAGCCAAAGGGAGCTGGCGGCCTGAAGACCGAGCCAGATGCCGAGCGCCACCATCAGCACCCCAGCCATCAGTTCAAGACGCTCAGGCGGAAGGGTTTTGGCCAACCATTGACCGACGAGAACGCCCACAAGGCTGGATGAAATCAACGCCAGCGCGGCACCGATGAACACCAGAACAGGAGAGCCGGACTGGGCCGAGAGCAACAGCGTTGCCAACTGGGTTTTGTCGCCCAGTTCAGCCACAAACACTGTGGTGAAGGTGCTGAACAGCACGGCAGCAAAGCTGCGCGACTCAGGGCTTGTTTGCTCTCTCGTCAACAGAACCTCCCGCGGTCTGAGCGTGCTTGAACCTACGCATCACGCCACTGCGGCCGCCATAGGTGCTACGGATCTGTTGTTGGCAACAGGTGATGGCGAAGGCATCGAACTGATCATCGGGAACGTCAAAAAGACGGCCTAGACCACTGACACGACAAAAATCAGGACGCTCCTCATAAATCGTGCAGCGCTGACTGCCCGTGTCGTAGTGGATGCACCAGCCGTCAGGGCCAACCATGGCCAGATAGGTGCGTTGTTGCTCTTCGTTCAAGGCCGCCAGGGCATCAGCCCGTTCCTCCGGAGCGAGTCGGCAACAGGCTCCACAGTGTTTGATGCAGGACCATTGCGGCGTTTCTCGGCTCATGATTGAAGCTGTGACAAGCCATCACAGAGATCAGAACCAATCCGTCGCTCTTGGGACAGAGCCCCGTAGCCTGGGAGGCGTAACGATTTTGGACAGCGCTGCATCGCCATGGGCTTTGACATTCACCTGATCGCCAACTTTGCCGCCCTGGCGATGATCACCATTGCCGGTCCCGCTGTCATCTTCATCCTCTTCTACCGCCGCGGCGCACTCTGATCGCCTCGTTTTAAGGACGTAGCCCCAACCCGAGGCAGGCTTCCTCGATCAACTGAATCACCCGCTGATCCCTCGCCAGATCGTTGTCGCTGGTGAGGGATTGTTCTTGTTGAATGTTCGCCTGAATCGTCTCACCCTCGCCATTGGTGAGCTTCAGCCCTGAGGTTTCCGTCAACTGGGCGGTGTACTGCCGTGTGCCGCGGTCGATCAACACCAACGCCGTATGGGCACGGATGGCCTTGAGCTCCAGCTGCAGACGCTGTTCACCCTGCCAACGGTTGATCGAAATGCTGTAAGCCACGTCACAACATGCGGGAACAGGCGCCGCTGGATCCCATCGCCAGGCGATGGCGCGACGCTCACTTTCACCCTGGCGCAGCGTCAGGGCCAGGTGTCCTCCTTTGAGGTCGCGCCGATCCTCAACGCTCACCCCCCGTGACCAGAACAGCGGTTTGGGATGACCGATGCCGAAGGGGGCCAGGGATTGCAGGTGGCGCCACAGATCCCAGTTCACATCCTGCAACTGCAGCAGAGCGTCGGGTTGCACGGGACGCCCCTGGGCCTGGGTCATCAACCAGCCATCGGCTTCGGCGCAGAGGCGCTCATGCAGGGCATGCACGAATTCCGCTTTAACGGTGAATCCCCCGGCAGCGGGATGGCCTCCAAAGCGGGTTAGCAGATCACTGCAATGGGAGAGGGCACGATCCACCGCGAAGCCGATGGGTCCCCGTACCGAAGCCCGCAGACTTCCATCTCCATCTCCGGCCAGAAGAGCGGTTGGGCGGTGATAGCGCTCCATCAGCCGCGCAGCAACAATGCCAATCACCCCGTGGTGCCAGTGGCTTTGCGCCAACAGCAGGAATGAGGGGAGAGCGTCACTGGACTCCGCTTCCACCAGCGCCACGGCCTCCGCTTCAATCGCGTCGCAGAGATCCCGTCGCTGGCGGTTGTAATCATCACAACGGCGTGCGAGGGCCATCGCTGAATCAGGATCTTCAGCCGTGAGCAGATCCACCACAAGCCTCGGTTCCCCAAGGCGGCCCACTGCATTGATGCGCGGTGCAAGCTGAAACCCGATGTCTTCTGCCGTCAGCGGACGTTCCCCGAGACCCGCCAGGCGCTGAAGCGCTTGCACGCCCTTGCACTCGGAACGATGCAGGTGGTTCAGCCCCTCCAGCAACCAACTGCGGTTGGCCCCCACCAGAGGAGCCATATCGGCCACCGTGCCGATGCAAAACAGATCCCGGGCCACGCGGATCGCTTCTGGTTTGTTCAGCACATCGGCAACGGCATGGGCCAGCACATAGGCCAGCCCCACTCCGGCGAGTCCGCGGTAAGGCGAGCCGTCCGGGGTGGTGGCCGGGTGAATGAGCGCGGTCATGGGCGGCCGTTGCGCCGGGATCGTGTGGTGATCGGTCACGATCACCTGCATCGACAAAGTTGCGGCCAGTTCGAGGGCTTCCCTCGCGGCAACACCGTTATCAACGGTGACCAGCAGCCGCACGCCATCGTCGAAGAGCCGCTGCACCATGGCGGGATTGAGGCCATATCCCTCCTCCATCCGCGAGGGGATGGCGGGTTCCGGCTCAGCACCCAACGGGGCCAACGCCCGCAACAGCAAGGCTGTGCTCGTCATCCCATCGGCGTCGTAATCACCACAGATGGCAATGCGTTCACGGGAACGGCAGGCCGCTACCAAGCGCGTACAGGCCTGCTCGAGATCGGGGAAATGATCACGTGTGGGCGGTAGATCACCAGGGGAGAGAAAGCTCTCTGCCTCGGATGTGGAGCTGAATCCCCTGCGCCGCAGCACACAGCGCAGCGACAGCGGCAAATTAAGCCCTTGCAATGGCGATGGTTCCACCACGGCTGGAAGGGACCAAGACCAATGCAGCGGAACAGCCGGCAAGGGAACGCAACAGGCGGTGATGTCCCAGCATTGTGCCGTTGCTGCTCCTCAAGGTGAACAGGCTTTCAGCGGTCTTCTGGGATGTGGATGGCACCTTGGCCGACACGGAAATGGACGGTCATCGACCGGCCTTCAACATGGCCTTCCAGGAACTGGATCTTCCCTTTGTTTGGGATGAAGCGCTCTACAACAGGCTGCTGGCGATTCCTGGCGGGCTGCGCAGGGTGAAACTCCACGCTGAAACATGCGGGGTGCATCTCAGCCAGAACCAACTGGACCAGGTGCGTGATCGCAAACGCGTCCATTACCTGGAACGGGTCCGCCAAGGACATGTGCATCTCCGTCCCGGAGTGAAGAGGCTTTTGCAGGAGTTGAACAGGGCCGGCGTGCAGCAGTGGATCGTCACCTCCAGCGGATCGGCCTCGGTGATGGCTCTGCTGGAACAGATCCAGAAGCAAATCCCCAGCTTCGATGGGGTGGTGACATCGGATGACGTTGCTTCGGGAAAGCCAGCACCGGACGGCTACCGACTCGCTCTCGAACGCAGTGGGGCCAACAGTGCTGCCAGCCTTGCCGTCGAAGATTCTGCAGCAGGTCTTTCGGCGGCAAGAGCCGCAGGTCTGCGTTGTCTGCTGACCCCTTCCCCCTGGGATGCCGATGCTCTGCGTGAGTCCGGAGGCGAGGCTGCTGCGGTGTTGAATCACCTGGGGGACCCTGGACAGCCAGCAACCGTGCTTTCCGGTGCCTCTTGCCAGGAGGGGGCAGTAACGCTGAAGTATCTGGAGTACCTGCTGTCGGTGCCGGATCGATGAGCTCAATCCAGCGCACACGTCTGGCGGGGCTTCAGAACGCGTGGGGCGCTGGGATCCGGCGGTACTGGTCTGGCCCCTGGTGGCGTCGCAGCGCTTCGTTGCTGCTGCTGCTGTTCGGATTTTTCATCGGCAGCAACCTTCCCGTCTACATCCTGGATGCTGTTGAACTCAGGACGTACACGGCGTTCTATGCCCTCATCGCCTGTGAATTGATGGTTCTTGGGCGCCGTCGTCTTCCCTGGCTGGACAACCTCCGGCTTGGATTTGTTTACGCCGTTGTTCTGGAGGCGTTCAAAGTTGGATCCTGAGGGCCAACGCGTCATCCCCAGCAAGGATCAGCAGCGGTTGCTGCAGCATCTCGAGTTGGGCGACCTTCCGAGTTGGTCTGCACTGCAGCGCAACTCTGGGTGGCATCGGGTCGCCATCGATCACTGGCATCCTCAGGCGACACCGGATTGGCTCTGGTCTGTTGGTCTGCCGCTTCTGAACCTGGGCCAGCAATGGCAGGGACAACGCCGACTGCTCGGATTCAGTGCTTTGCCGGGTTGCGGGAAAACCACCCTGGGGCAGTGGATTGAAGCTGCCGCACGGGCACTTCACCTCTCGATCCAGGTGGTTTCGCTCGATGACTTTTATTTCGAGGCGGAACGGCTTGATGCGGCGATGCAGGGCAACCCCTGGGGTGTGCCTCGTGCGCTTCCTGGCAGCCATGACCTGGAGCTCCTGCAGGAGTGTCTTCAGAAATGGCGACAGGGTGAGAACGTTCTGATGCCCTGCTTCGACAAAGCCAAACGCCATGGCCGAGGAGATCGAAGCGGTTGGCGCCGCTGCGATGCCGACTTGCTGATTTTTGAGGGGTGGTTTGTGGGCTGCAGCCCAAATGCCGACGCAACTGCGGATGAGCCCCATCTCGAGAGCCCCCTAACGGCGCAGGAGTTGGAGTGGCGCCTGAAGCTGCAACCCGTGCTCGCCCACTACGAACCCACCTGGAGGTGTTTCGATCAACTCTGGCAACTGCGAGCAACCGACTTCAACGCGCCTTGGCGATGGAAGCGCCAACAGGAAGCCACCCTTGAAGCGGAACGCGGTGCGTCGCTGTCGAATGCCGACTTGGATCGTTTTATCCGCATGATTCTCTGCTCGCTTCCATCGAGCAGTTTTCACACCATGCGAGCGGATGTTGTTGTGGAGGTGGATCCGGATCGAACTCTGCGGCGGATCCACCTCCCGAGTTCGACTCAGGATTCGCCGTCTTCGGACTCACTCACCGGATAAACAAAACCCTGGGCGCGGCCACTCAGCACAGACTTGCCGATGGACATGGCGCGCTGGGCGGCAACGGCTGCCTTGGCCTTCCAGGTGGCGCTGCGCTGGTTGCGCTTGGCCTTGGATGTTTTCTTCTTCGGGACGGCCATTGCGCCTGGTGAATTTCCAAACCGAGATTGTCTCGTTTGGAACCCCCTTGCGTCAAATCGCTAGGCTCCGTGCAGCGCAATGAAGACGTGGCACCAGGTTCGGACGACTCCAGTGGTTCCGCGGCCCCTCAGAAGGCTCAACCTTCTTCGATTCAGGGTTTTTGGACGAAGCAGGACACGGTGAGTTACTCCACCCTGCTGAGAGATATCGATGCGAAAGAGATCAAACAGTTGGATCTTGTGCCCGGTCGTCGGGAGGTAAGAGTCCAATACAACGATGGCCGACGGGTCACCGTTCCTGTTTTCGCCAACGACAACCAAATTCTTCGGGCCGCTGAAAGCTCTGGCACGCCCCTGACGGTTGTTGACATCCGCCGCGAACAAGCAGGACGCGAACTGGCGGGAACCCTGATGTTGGTTCTGCTGGTGGTGGTCGGCTTGTCGTTTCTGTTGAAGCGGTCAGCTCAAATGGCGAACAGAGCTCTTGGGTTTGGGCGCAGTCAACCTCGGTTGAAACCCCAGGAAGACCTTCAGCTTCGTTTTGAGGATGTTGCCGGCATCAACGATGCGCGGCTGGAACTTGAGGAGGTGGTCACCTTTCTCAAGCAGCCCGAGGCCTTCATCCGCTTGGGCGCGAAGATTCCGCGGGGAGTGCTGCTGGTCGGCCCCCCTGGAACCGGGAAAACGCTTCTTGCCAAGGCGATTGCAGGCGAGGCGGGCGTGCCGTTCTTCTCCATCGCGGCCTCTGAGTTTGTTGAGCTGTTCGTTGGTGTTGGTGCGAGCAGGGTTCGCGATCTGTTCCGCCAAGCCAAGGAAAAGTCCCCCTGCATCGTTTTCATTGACGAAATCGACGCTGTGGGTCGCCAGCGGGGTGCTGGTATCGGTGGCGGCAACGATGAACGGGAGCAGACCCTCAACCAACTCCTGACAGAGATGGACGGCTTTGAGGAGAACTCCGGTGTGATTCTGCTGGCGGCCACAAACCGTGCCGACGTGCTCGACGCCGCACTGTTGCGTCCAGGACGCTTCGACCGGCGCATTGATGTGGGCCTTCCCGATCGCCGAGGTCGCGAGGCAATTCTCGCCGTTCATGCGAGAACTCGTCCCCTCGATGACGCGGTCTCGCTATCGGATTGGGCGAGCCGCACGCCGGGTTTTTCCGGGGCTGACCTCGCCAATCTTCTCAACGAAGCGGCCATCCTTACGGCCCGCCAGAACATGCTCCGCATCGGTCAGTTCCAGCTGGAGGGGGCCTTGGAGCGGATCACCATGGGGCTGAGCAATCGTCCCTTGCAGGACAGCGCTAAAAAACGGCTCATCGCTTATCACGAGGTGGGTCATGCCCTGGTGGCCAGTCTTCTTCCAGCGGCCAACGCGGTGGACAAGGTCACGATTCTTCCCCGGGGAGGAGCCGGTGGTTACACCCGCTTCATGCCTGACGAGGAGGTGCTTGATTCCGGGTTGATCACCCGCTCCTCCTGCCTCGCTGATCTGGTGGTGGCCCTGGGGGGACGAGCAGCTGAGCAAGTGGTTTTCGGGTCGCTCGAGATCACCCAGGGAGCCAGTGGAGACCTCCAGATGGTGGCGCAACTCGCACGGGAGATGGTCACGCGCTTTGGCTTTTCCAGCCTCGGACCGATGGCCCTCGAGGGTCCGGGTACGGAGGTTTTTCTGGGGCGCGACTGGTTCAACCAACGGCCGGGATACGCCGAATCCACTGGCCAGGCCATTGACGCTCAAATCCGCCAGCTCGCCAAGAGTGCTCTGACGCAGGCCATCGCCCTGCTGGAACCCCGCCGAGAGTTGATGGATCAACTGGTGGACGTTTTGATTGCCGAGGAAACGATCAACGGTGATCGATTCAGAGACATCGCTGGCCTCCCATGAGACGCCTCCTCCTTCTGCTGCCGCTGGTTGTTGTTGCAGCCCGGATGCAGATCGAGTGGCTCTGGTTCGATCAGTTCACCTGGAGCGACGTTCTTCTCAAGCGCTGGCTTCTGCAGCTTCTCTTCGCGGGAGTGGCGATGCTGCCGCTGCTGTCAGCCCAGGCCTGGTCAAGGCAATTCAGGAAACACAGCTCGAGTTCATCCAAGGCGATGAGCCTGACGGGATGGTCCTTTGGATTCACGCTGTTGATCAGTGGTGGTGCTGTGCTGATCAGTGCCTTGCTGACGCTGGATATGTTGGCGTTGGCCATACACGATCCGTTTCAGCTTGGGGAATGGCAGCCAGTTGCGGGGCTCCAGCACCGCATCAGCTCAGCTGCAGGACTCGTTCAGGCAGGGGCGATAGGGCTTGCGATGGCCTGGCCGCGGTTGAGGCTGTGGCTGGCACGGATCGTGGCGGGTTCGCTGGTGGCTGTCGTCAGCCGGGCGTGGGGCATCTGGTCGCTGGCGCTATGGATTCCCGATGAATCCACGAGAGACCCCTTGCTGGGAGCGGATCTCAGCTTCGGCTTGGGGCGTTTTGCCGGATTGCATCTGGCCCTGGACCTGCTGCTCTTGGCTGCCGCGTTCACCCTCACCTTTGAACTCTGGCGGGTGCTGGCGAGCTCAAAATCGATTTCTGACTGGGCCAGTCCAGCCTTTTCTGCGCGACAGATTCAACTGATCAGGTTGCTTTCGGCGCTTCTGCTGTTCGGAGCGGCGGGGCAGGTGTGGTTATCGAGGCATCAGCTGCTGTGGACCCAACACGGCCTGGTAGCAGGGGCGGGCTGGCTCCAGGCCCACATGACCCTTCCGTTGCGAGGCTTCGCCACACTGCTGCTGGTGCTGATCGCATGTGCACTTCTTGTCCCGTGCCGGCGACGCCTCCGTCAGGGCCTTGCACTGGTGTTGGTGTCTCTTGTGGTGTTGGAAACGGTGGCAACTCCGGTAACGCGCTGGCTGGTGGTGCGGCCAAGGGAATTTGCACTGCAAGAGCGCTATCTGAACAATGCCATTGAGGCCACGCAATGGGGCTTCCAGTTGGATCAGATCAAGAGTCAAGTCGTCGACCCGACAAGGTTCAGCGCCGCTGATCGCGAGCAAGGTGTTAGCACGCTCGAAAATGTGCGTCTCTGGGACAGCAGCCCTCTGCTGGAAGCCAACCGGCAACTGCAGCAACTGAGGGTGTACTACCGCTTTTCCAATGCCGCTGTTGATCGATACCCGCTGAATGAAAACAGCGATTCCTCGCAGCAAGTGATCCTCTCGGCCCGCGAATTGGATCAATCTGCCTTACCGCGTCAATCCAGAACCTGGCAGAACCGTCACTTCATCTTCACTCATGGCTATGGATTCACCGTCAGTCCGGTGAATGACCGAAGCAGTGATGGCCTTCCCTCGTATTTCATTAAAGGTCTTGGCCCAGAAACACTCATTGAGGGAAATCCAGAACTGGGGATTGAACGATCGGAGGTGCAGAAGGCCATCCCCGTTGGTGATGCAGCGATCTATTACGGGATGCTTCCTTCGCCCTATGCCATCGCTCCAACGCAGATTGAAGAATTCGACTACCCCGAAGGCGACATCAATGTGATGACGCACTATCAGGGTTCTGGCGGAGTACCGATTGGATCCTGGCTTCAACGATTCGCAGCGGCTGTTTATCTGCGTGACCCTCGATTGCTGATCACCACAACGATCAATGCTGATTCCAAGCTTTTGATCCGGCGTGATGTGCGCAGTCGGGTTAAGGCCATCGCTCCCTTTATTGATTTTCGTGGTGAGCCCTACCTGATCTCCATTCCAAACCCTGAGCAAGACAGCTCCAACACCACCAAGGCAACTTCAGAACAACGCAGCCAACATCAGTATTGGGTTGTCGAGGGTTACACCCATAGTTCAACCCTGCCCTACAGCGCTGCGGTCTCAGCAGATGATCCGGATCGGTATTTAAGAAACTCAGTGAAGGCCATCGTTGATGCTTATAACGGCAGCATTCGCTTTTTCATCTCGGAGCCTGAGGATCCAATTGTGATGGCCTGGGCTCACGCTTTTCCAGGCTTGATGGAGCCGATGGAGGCAATGCCAAAGCCTTTTCTTGATCACCGCAGAGTTCCTGAGGACTTCTTCAATGCCCAGGTCAACCAATTGAAGCGGTACCACGTTTCGAATCCGAGGATTTTCTACAACGGTGATGATGTTTGGCAGGTGCCAAGCGAGATCTACGGCGGCCGCAAAGTTGATGTTGCTCCGTATCACATCACGGCTCAGCTTCAAAGCAACGACAATTCTGAATTTCTGCTGCTCCAACCACTGACCCCTTTGTCAAGGCCAAATCTCACGGCGTGGTTGGTGGCTCGGAATGATGGTGATCACTACGGTGAACTGAAACTGATCGACTTTCCCAAAGACAAATACATTCCCGGGCCGGAACAGGTTCAGGCTCTGATCCATCAGGATCCAGATGTGAGCGAGCAGTTCGGTCTATGGGATCAGGAAGATCTGGAACTCCTGCAGGGAAATCTTCTTGTGCTTCCCGTGGGCTCCGGACTTCTCTATGTGGAACCGGTGTATCTGCGCACCAAGAAGGTAGGGCTGCCTTCTCTGGCCAGGATTGTTGTGAGTGACGGCCGATTGGTTGCCATGGACCGCGACCTCAATCTTGCTTTGGATCAACTCATGAAAAAAAGCCCCACCCGTTTGACGGGCAGGGCAAAACGAAGTGACCGATCGGGTTGATCGAACGATCAGCCGATGGCGGAGAAGTACTCCTTGGAACCCTTGGGATCTTCCAGCATGGTGGCGGCGCCAGGAGTCCAGTTGGCGGGGCAAACCTCGTCGGGGTTGGACTGCACGTACTGGAAGGCCTGCAGCAAGCGCAGGGTTTCATCCACGTTGCGGCCGACAGGCAGGTTGTTGATGGTGGCATGAACGATCACACCGTCGGGGTCGATCAAGTACAGGCCACGCAGTGCCTTGCCTTCGTCATCGAGGATGTTGAAAGCATTGCCGATTTCCTTGTTCAGGTCGGCAACGAGGGGGTAGTTGATATCACCGATGCCACCCTGGTTACGGGGGGTCTGAATCCAGGCCAAGTGGCTGAACTTGCTGTCGACGGACACACCGAGGATCTCGCAGTTCTTGCTGGAGAAGTCGGTGTAGCGATCGCTGAATGCGGTGATTTCCGTCGGGCAGACGAAGGTGAAATCGAGGGGGTAGAAGAACAGCACCACATACTTGCCGCGGTACTGGGACAGGGAGATTTCCTTGAACTCCTGGTCCACCACTGCAGTGGCAGTGAAATCGGGGGCTTGATGGCCCACACGCAAGCAACCGGTGTCGGTCATGTTCGGGAGGTGAATGAGTGAGCTGAAGGCCGCAGACGACGTAACACGTAGTCGATCCGACTTCCAGTTTCAGGATTGAACCTATCACGACCCTAGCCATCCATCGCCATAAACTCAGGTCATGAATGACCAACTCACGAGCTGGGATCCTGCGCTCCTGCGCAAGTTCAGTTCCACCGGACATTTCCGTCTGTTGAACCAGCTGAAGGGAGATCTGCGCAAGAAACCCCTGGACCGAGACCAGCGCACTGGCCAGCTGAAGAGTCTGGGTGGGAATCGCGGCACAAGCCGACGTTCAACGCCAACGCGGAGCATCGAGCCGGCCCCAGCTCCAGCTCCAACACCGGTTGTTGAGACGGCACTCCCACTCACCAGGGACGACCAACCGAAATCCTTCCGCGATCGCCTCAATGCGATCGACATGCGCTGAGGCTGAACCCCTGAGATGTATGATGGGGACTGGCCTGAAGGGCCTGCGTCAGAGTAGCTCAGCTGGTTAGAGCACAGGATTCATAACCCTGAGGTCGGGAGTTCAAGTCTCCCCTCTGACATTCTTTGACCCTTGCTGTTAATCAGCTCGTTCGAACCCTTGTTGGGTTCGAGCATGCCTGATTCAGGCCTTGCGTGCCGGTAGTTTCACCAAGGGATTGAGAGCAGCGCCACCGGCCCGACGGATTTCAAAGTGAAGGTGAGGTCCGGTGCTTCGTCCGGTGCTTCCCATCAGTGAAATGCGAGACCCACGGGGAACAATCTGCCCTTTTTTGACCAAAAGACGGCTGTTGTGGGCATAACGCGTGAATTCGCCATCACTGTGGGCGATTTCAACCAGATAGCCGTAGGCGCCTCTCCAGCCGGAAAATGAAACGATCCCATCACGGGCCGCAACAACGGGCGTGCCAGTGTTGTTGGCGATATCAATGCCTTTGTGCATGCGTCCCCAGCGCCACCCATAACCGGAGGTGAAAACCCCCTTGGTGGGCCACTGGTAACCAACAATCGGTGGCTTCAGGCTGTCGGGCTGATCGGCTGAAGACGTCAGGGGGCGATCAGGCCATGCAGCACCTCCACTGCTGAGGGGGCGAACAGCCAGGATTGACTGACCCGAAGTGGCTTCAGCGATCTGCAGTTCCTGGCCAATCGTCAAAGCACTGAGCTGAAGGCCTGGATTCCAACTCAACAGCTGCTGTTGCGTCACGCCGTGGCGTTCGAGGAATGACGCAAGAGAGTCTCCGGTTTTGATTTTGGCCGTGGCGCTAAACGGAGGTGGGGCAACCATCGGAAGCGTCTCAAGTTCACTGGAGCGGTTGAGTGACGACAACGTCACGGCAACAACCCGTGCAGAGTCCGGCAGGGAAAGCCAACTCTCTTTTTCAAAAACGTGGGAGCTTGGCACGTTGTTCAACGAGGCCAGCTGCTCACGATCGAGCTTCAACAGCTCAGCGAAACGCCGCAGGGACGTGGCACGAACAACTTGGAACGAGACAGAACTGTTGGAATCGACTTTGCTGACAACAGCAACGGGATTGTTCGGGGAGAGAGCTGGCAGAGGGGGCAGCTCGGCAAGATCAAAAGTGGCGTTATCGGCAATCCCGGGAAGAGAACTCCACAGACCCAGGGACAGAACAGGGGTTACAGCAGCTGCCAGAGCAAGCGTTGCGCGCATGAAACCACTGAGACGCGTTGAAGGTAACGAGCCGAACATCCCCGCGCAAGGGGGTTTGGAGCAGTGGTGGGATCACCACAACCGCAACTGTTGTCCAGCCACGTAGGTCACCAGGGCGCAGGCCACGGAAAGATTGAGGCTGCGAACACCTCCCTGGCCTGCGTCATCAGCAGCTCCAGGCATGGGGATCGTGAGGATGCTGTCGCAGGCTTCGCGAACCGGTTCCGGTAGCCCCGTATCTTCCCGGCCGAAGAGCAGAACATCTCCCCGTTGAAACGTGAACGAGGAGAGCGATGAACCACCACGACGACTGCAGCCGATCAACCTCTGTTCAGGACGAAGCTCAGCTTGAAACTCGGCAAAGTTCGAAGCGATGGAAAGCTGAACGTGGGGCCAGTAATCAAGTCCGGCACGACGAACGCTCCGATCATCCACTTTGAAGCCGAGGGGTTCAATCAGGG
Source organism: Synechococcus sp. M16.1 (assembly GCF_014279895.1). Classification (NCBI taxonomy): domain Bacteria; kingdom Bacillati; phylum Cyanobacteriota; class Cyanophyceae; order Synechococcales; family Synechococcaceae; genus Synechococcus; species Synechococcus sp. M16.1. Next base: position 1,061,633 of record NZ_CP047954.1, read on the forward strand.
TCAACGGCACCCTGAAGGCCGCCGAGGTGCGGGCGATGTTGCCTGTGTTCGGAGGGATCTGAGGTTCGAACAGGGCAATCCGCAGGGGGGCGATCTCAGTCATGGCACCACCTGGCCAAGGGCATGAAGATCAAGTGCACGACCCTGGAGAACAAGCCAGGCAGCGTCAGCAACGGGGTCAAGTGCCTGCGCGAGGGTTCCGAGGCGATCACGGAACAATCCTCCGATGCGTGTTGGAGGAACGACGCCCCATCCTGTCTCTTCGATCACCAGAACAAACGTGCAGTGCGATGCCCTAATCGAGGCGATCAACTGTTCACAGAGCTGATCCCACTCCTGGGCAGTGAGGTCCAGGTGGTGGGCAACAAAGCCACCAAGGGCATCAATCAGAACAGATTGCCCGGGAGCCAGGCCGTTGATCACGCTCACCAGCTCTGCCCCACATTCAGAAACGCTCCAATGGTCGGGCCGACGCTGCCGGTGGGCCTCCAAACGCTTTTGCCAATCTCGGTCATCCGGCCGGGCGGCCGCCGTGGCGATGTAGGTGACAAACGGGTGGTGTTTCAACAGGTGCTCAGCCCAGCGGCTCTTCCCACTGCGGGTTGGCCCACTCACCAGGATCAGCCGGCTGGTCTGGCCGGCAACGGGGGGCTCCACTGTGGAGGAGGGGTCAACCACTGCCATTCATTCCCTTCAGCGTCGCGACGGAAGACGGAGACACACGGTTGAGGTACCTGAAAATCCAATACTTGAAGATCGTCGCCAACACCACCGGGAATGTCGCGATGAAGAGGTTGACGAAACTTTGGCTGGAGGGAAGACCGAAATGCTCGGCAATCCCTTCCAGCAAGACCTGCCAACCTTCCGGGCTGTGGTATCCGACGAAGATGTCGGTGAACAGGATGATGGCGAAGGCCTTGGCGGAATCACTCAGCCCGTAAACCGCCTCATCAACAAATCCACGCAGAACACGCAGTTCATCACGGCTCAGAAAACACACCACGGCGAAAGCGATCAGGCCCGCCAGATCCGCAAACACATTCTTGATCGCCTTGAGACTTTCCTGATCGGCATCGTGCTTGAGCTCAGTCGCCTTTTTGGTGAGCTTGTCGCGCAGCGCACCATCATCAAGGGGCTGCACGCCCTTGAGGAAGGCATCGAATTCCAGTTCTTGCTTGTAGAGCCGAAGTTTTTCAGCCGCCTTCTCTTCCAGCTGAGGCTTGGGGTAGCTCAGGAAAGGGAGTTCGGGGGAAAACTGATTGACCGCAGGCGAGATCAGATAGGTACCGGCAATCTGCTGAACAAGAAGGGGAACCAGAATGAGCAGAAGCAGAACCCTCAGGGAAATCAGCGTGCTGTCCCGCCGGCGTCGATACCCCGCCACGACGCTGTCTTCCGTTGAGGGATCCAACTGGAGGCGAATGCTGTCGAAGACACCCAGAAGCGATCGGGGGAGGGCATCCGGTGAGCGGCTGATCGACGGCGAACTGCTGGATCGTCTCGATCCATAGCGGCTCACGACGGATTCAATCAGTTGAAGTTGACGCAACTCTTGGGAATCCAGTTGGCCCCGTTGTTTCGAGAGAGTTGCTGCTGTATTGCGGCAGATGGCCAGCGCGGTTTTGAAGCGGCGAAGAATCGTGGCCTGAACAGAGCGCGGCACGGAGAGCTTGAGCTCCGGACGAATCTGCCGGTCGCCGTAGTACTCCAACTCAAGGCTTTGGATGAGCAGAGCCGCCTCGTAGCCACGCTCAAGATCACTGGAGAGCTCGATCGCTTGGCTGTTGCTGAACAGGTTGATCCAGTTACGGCGGCTCATTGCAGTCAGCTCATCGCAGTCAGCTCATCGCAGTCGGGTCATCAGCGCGAGAACACCCACCAGGTGGCCATCGGAATGATGGTGCCAAGCACCAACAGGATGATCACCCACTTGGTGGCATCGCTTTCAGCGGTTTCCGCCTTGGTGGGAATGTTGGTGGGAAGGGTGACCCGTTCGATCTCCTTCGGCGGGCCGGGATCCTCGCCACCCGAGAGGACGGTTGAAAGTCGGGTGAGTCCATCAACTGATGCCTGGCGATAACGATCGCCCTCCCTCAGGGGCACAGTCATCGTTGTACGGGCGGTGCTCTTCAGCAGGCTGGGAGGAAGCTGTGCCTCAAGCTCCAGATTGGCCACAACAGCGGAGCGCTTGTTCGAGGCTTCGATCAACATCAGCAGCAAGGGATTGCCGCTGGGTGAGCTCCACGTCTCGAGGAGTTCCTCACCGAAGCTGTTCAAGGTGATGCCGTAATCCAAACGCCGCAGCGTGATCAGGCGGGCATCGACCCGTTGATCTTCAAAGCTGCGTAATTTCGCTTCCAATTCACCACGGCTGGCGCGGCTGAACACGTCGGCATCGTCGATCACCAACGCATCCGGCAGGCTTTCACCCAGGGCAGCAGGTGAGATCGCCAGACTGGCTGGTGCCCAGAGGAGAAGACAGACCCCGAAACTGAGCAGGCTGGCCAACAGGCGTCGGGCGGAACGGGGCATCCCTTCAAGCGTCATGACTGTCTCAGTCTGCCGTTAGCTGTCCAGCATGTCGCGGTTCAAAGCTGCAATTGCCTCAACAACCATGCGGGCTTCGTTGTCGGGCAGAGTCATTTGACGGGTGAGCTGGTCGAGGAGATCGGTTTCCTCCGCTGTGATCTTGCGGTCGGCATGCACCAGATGCGCTGCCACAGCCAGGGCGGACTGCTGCTGAATTCGATTGAGCTGAGGCAAGGCGGACGTGATCAAGCCCTGAACGCCCTGCTCCCGCAACAACAACAGCAGGCGGTCAAACAATTCACCCATGGCCGCTTCAGAGCTGTCGCTGTAAAGCGATCGGTTCTCCAGCTGACGGCGCAGAGCATGGGCCTCATCCCGCCCCAGCCTTCCATCGCAGGCAACAGCGGCAAGGGCAACAGCAGCAAAAGCCTCGGGAGTCGTCATGGCAGAGACGCACATGTCCGTATTTGAGCAGGATGATTGCGTTCTGACAGCACCCTCTGTTGATGCCAGGTCCCGCCCGAGCTGTTCTGATCTGTGCGCTTCTGTTGCTGGGTCTGACCGTGACCAATGCAGGGGTAGCGCAGACCGTGACACCGGAATTTCAACGGGCCGAAGTTCTGGCGGGGATGGCAGCGGTGGGCCTGATGCTGGTGGCTGTGCTGTGGACTCGGGCGAACCCCAAGTCAGCAGCGAAAGTTCCGTTGCAGGGGGAACAGGGACTTTTGATGACGGATCAGTTCAGCGAAAACCAACAACAGGAGCTGGCCTGGGGCAGCCACATGCTGTTGACGGCGACGCCAGCGGCATCCGTGCTCGTGATATGGCGCCATCAGGTTGTGCTGCGTCGGGGCCTGATCAGTCAGGAGGCTTTCGAGCCAGGAGCAATCACCCAACGGGCCATGGAGCGTGAGCAAACGATCTCCTTGGTCAACACAACGCTGTTTCCGGGCCGAGCGGAATTCGACGCCATGCTGCCGTCACTTCCTGCCATCGTTGTTTGCCCGATGGGAACCGAGGGGGCCGTGATCGTGGGGGGTTGGTCGCCCCGTTGCTTCACCCGCTCCGATGAGCGATGGATTGAGGGCTGGACCCAGCGGCTCAGAACGACACTTGGGGCCGGCGAGGCTTCTCCTGTGCCGCCGGACTCAGCTTGATCGTTGATTGAACCCTCGCTCCGGCCTGGCCGAAGCGGACCTCGCCATTCTCCGAAATCCTGGCCTCCATGCGTGAGGCCCGCGTGATCTGCTCTGGTTTGGTCCGCTCAAGAACCACATCGCCATCGGCCACAACCCGTTCACTGCGCCAGTTCCATGCGCAGCGCCGGGCCGTCAATGTTTCCGACGTCTGCTCAACGCGACAATCATTGGCAATGATCACGGTGCCGGAAGTCTGATCCAGCTTGAATCCCCTGCCCTGCACCTTGCTGTTTTTCAAATCAGCCTGCACGGGTTGATCGGATTGAAATTGCTTCGCTGTAAATAACCAACGTGTTTGACCGGCATTGATCTGACCGCGGTCGTTCTCCAGCACCAGCGTGACCGGTTCTTGCAGGTCGAGGTAACCCTGGAGGGTGTTGCCATCGAGGCCTGAAGCGCTGAGTATGCGTCCATCGCTGCGGATGGCCTGCACAGGGCCAGGCGCCTGCAACAAACCACTCTTCAGATTCCAGGTGCCGTTACCACCTTTCACCACCGTGGAAGCAGAACTGATTTCATCAACACGGTTGAGCTGGGTTGGGCCGCTGAACTCCAGTACCTCGGTGTCCTGCTGGAACACCAGCTCGCGTGAACGAATTTGCGTCTCACCATCATTGGCCTTGGGCCGTTGATTGATGACCATCCGCGACTGCGATGGCGTCCAGATCAGATTGTCTCCCTCAATCGTCAGCCCCCGTTGGTTCAACTGCCGCAGCTGGACCGATCCTTCAAGAACGACGAGCTCACCATCCCGCAACACCGTGGCGAGATCGGCGGTGATCCTGAAGTGCGGTTGATCATTTCGATAGAGAACGCCCTCGGGACCTCGCGCACGGATGGTTCGACTGATCAGGTCGTAGCGCGCCTCGGGGCTGATGAGATCCCAGTCACGGTTGCCATCAACGGCCCGCTGGCTCAAATCCAGCGACCGGAAGACAAAGGACGGCGTGGGTTCAAGCGCAATCTGCCGCCGCGTTGTGCAACCGGTGAGCCATGCACTCGCCACAAGGGCTGCTGTCAGACCACAACGTGACCAGCGACCCAGCATGCTTTGTTCAGAGCGGTTCATCCAGCTCCAACCGCTGCATCACCGGTGTTGGATTCGGCAGCGCGGAACCGCTGCACAGCCTGCCCCAATTCAGCTGTTTCGACCAGTTGTCTGGATCCAGGCGTTCCCCAAGTTGAGACAGGATCCGCTCGCTGAGGTCGGGCAACAGCGGGGCAAGCAGGAGTCCAACGATGCGGGTGGTTTCCAGCACAGCAAACAAATCCTCGGCCACGCTCTGCTCTTGACCGGGTTCCTTCATGCGACTCCAGGGAGCCGTGTCATTGAGATGACCGTTCGCGGCAATGGCCAACTGAAGGATCGACTCGGCCGCGGTCTTGAACGCGAGCTGCGGCATCGCCTCCATCACCGTGCTGACGGTTTCCGCAGCCTTGAGGGCCAGGGGATGGTCAGCACTTGAGGCTGCCCCTGCCGGGGGAACGCCGTCATCGAACCATTTGCGCGCCATCGACGAGGTGCGATTCAGCAGGTTGCCGATGGTGTTGGCCAGATCGTTGTTGACCAGATCAACAAAGCGTTGCTGTTGGAAATCGCCGTCGTCTCCGAATTGGATGTCGCGCAGGAGGTACCAACGAACGGCATCACTGCCGCATCGCTCCAGCAACAGTTCGGGGTCCAGCACATTGCCGAGGGATTTGCCCATCTTCTGGCCCTCACGGGTGAGGAAGCCATGGCCGAAAACCTTTTGCGGCAGCGGCAGTCCTGCAGACATGCACATGGCAGGCCAGAACACAGCGTGGAAGCGGAGGATGTCCTTGCCGATCACGTGCACGGAGGCGGGCCAACCGCAGGAGGCGAGCCGATCGAGCGATACCGCTTCTCCATCATCAAGAAGCGCTGTGAGATAACCCAGCAGGGCATCAAACCAGACGTAGAAGGTGTGGCCTGGATGGTCGGGGACCGGAAGTCCCCAGGACACATTCACCCGCGAAATGGAGAAGTCGCGCAGACCTTGAGCGACGAAGTTGCGCACTTCCTGTCGTCGGCTGGCAGGGGCGATGAAGTCATCGCGCGCCACCAACTCCTCAATGGCGGATTGATAGCGGGAGAGCCGAAAGAACAGGTTCTCCTCATCGCGCCACTCGAGAGGCTTGCGGTGGATCGAACAGGAGGGCGACTCCGCTTCGGCCGGATCATCCTTGTATTCCTCGCAATCGACGCAGTACCAGCCGGTCTGCTTGCCGACAACGATGTCGCCGGATGCCTTGACCCTTTTGTAGAACTGTTCCACCAATTCCAGGTGGCGCGGGTTGGTGGTGCGCACAAAGCGATCGTCAGAAATCCCCCACTGATTCCAGAGATCGCGGTATCGGCTGCTGACCTTGTCGCAGTGGTCCTGGGGGCTCAGCTGCTGACGTTCTGCCGTGCGCTGAATCTTCTGGCCGTGCTCATCAACACCGGTCACGAAGGTCACCTTCTCCAGCTGCAGCCGCTCAAAGCGAGCCAAGGCATCACAGGCCAGGGTCGTGTAAGTGCTGCCCAGATGGGGACGATCGTTGACGTAATAGAGCGGAGTCGTAAGGGTGTAAGGCATCAGAAAAGTTCGAACTCCGCTGCACCGCAGCGACGACAGACTCTAACGAGCATGCCCATCTCGCTCCACGCCAAACAGCCCTCCTCATGACGCACCGCGACGTGGTGGTCTGGGGTGGTGGCTGCGGCGGCGTTGCTGCTGCACTGCAGAGCGCAAGATCAGGAGCAGACACGACACTGTTCACCCCTGGCCCCTGGCTGGGGGGCATGGTGAGTTCAGCAGGAGTCTGTGCCCCGGATGGCCATGAACTCACCTGTTGGCAAACCGGGATCTGGGGCGCCTTTCTGCGCCAGTTGGAGTTGGAGGAGCCGAGTGGGCTCGACCACAACTGGGTGAGTTGTTTCGGATACAGGCCGCAAACAGCCGAACGGATCCTGCAACGCTGGGTGGCGGCTGAGCCCAGGCTGGACTGGCGTCCCCACTGCAGGCTGGAACAGGTTTACGGCCAGCAGGGTCGCCTCCAGTCTGTGGAGATCCACAGCACCAATGGCGTCGAAAGCTATTCCGCCGACGTGTTTGTGGATGGCAGCGATCTGGGTGATCTGCTTGCCCTGTCGTCCGCCCCCTTCCGCTGGGGGTGGGAAGCCAAGGAGATCTGGGATGAACCCAGCGCTCCCGAGCAGTCCCGGCTTGAGAGCGAAGCGTTTTTTCAAGAGCAACCGATTCAGTCACCCACCTGGGTGGTGATGGGCCAATTGCATGGGGAACTCGATCCGCGCCAGGCCGCAGCGATCCCGCGGATTCCGTTCGATCGGAGCACCGCCAGCTTCGGCCTCGAGAAAACCATCACCTATGGCCGTCTGCCCAGCGGCCTGGTCATGCTCAATTGGCCCCTTGAGGGCAACGACTGGCACCACAGCCTCGATCGAGCCCTCAGTGCTGATGGCGAGGTTCGTGCGGAGCTGGCCCAGGAGATGCAACGGCACAGCAAGGATTTCCTGGCGGCCCTGGAGGACTGCAGCGGTGGTTGGATCACTTCCGGTAACGCCTTCCCGGGAGCCGATCCCAGCCTGGCGTTGATGCCGTACTGGCGAGAAGGCCGGCGGCTGATGGGTCGCACAACGGTCACGGAACGCGACCTCTTGCCGGTCTCCAAACAAGCCCTGCGGGGACCGCTCCCCATCGATGCCCAGGGTCGCTGCACCAGCATCGCTGTGGGTACCTATGCCAATGACCATCACTACCCGGGCGAGGACTGGCCTCTCGCGCCAAAAAGTGTTCGTTGGGGAGGACGTTGGAGCGGTACGCCCTTCTGCATCCCCTTCGATGCCCTGATCACAGACTCAATACCCAACCTTGTGATGGCAGAGAAAGGCTTCAGCGTCAGCCACATGGCCAATGGGGCCACGCGCCTGCAGCCTTTGATCCTCAACCTGGGCCAGGTGGCGGGTCTGGCGGCGGCCATGGCGGTTCGCCAGGGCTGTGACACTGCTGATCTGCAAGTTGAGGCCATCCAGTCAGCCCTGATCCACGAGCCGCAGGCCCCTGCAGCAGTTCTCCCGATCTGGGACTGGCCGCTCTGGCATCCGCACTGGGTTAAGGCACAGGAGCAGGGCTTGGCTCAGCCTGAACACCTGGACGCCATGGGCCGCCTTTCAGGCCCAAGGTCCAGCCTGCTTCCCCCTGGCGTGAACCAGGCGCCAAATCAGCCCCATGAGGTTGGCCTCAGTGGCGTGCTCACCGGCAACCTCCATGAGGGCTACCACTTGGAAACCGCTGAAAAGATCTGGCCTCTGATCACCCTTGAACCGGCAATCCATCGCTGGCTATCCGACGAGGATCATTCGGGCCGAACCCTGAACCTCCGCGGCATTAAGAATCCCTGGGGGCCCTGGGTGCGGATCACTGGGGTTATGGATCAAGCCAACTGAAGCTGCAGCTCACCGCGTACCGGGTCAGCCCGCCCCACCCTGAGTTCAAGAGCATCACCAGGAGCAGGGTCTGCTGCAGACACACAACCGACCAGATCCATGGCCAGCTCGCTCACATGAACCAGGGCCAAGCGATCCTGCGGGCGCAGCCAGCGCAGGAACACGGCCGACCAAACGGTGTTCTGATGCTCAGCGAACCACACCTGCTGCCAGTGGCGCTGATCCTCACGGCTGATCTGAATGGATTGGCGCAATGGATCATCGAGGTCATCGATCACTTCCCGCAGACGCTCTTCATCCATCGGTGCAAGCGCCGAGAGTTGGGCAATGATCTGGCGGTGGGCGACGAGATCGGCGTAGCGTCGGATGGGTGACGTCGCCTGCACATAGGCCTCAAGCCCGAGGCTGAAATGGGGCATGGCTCGCGTGCCCTGCACGCCTCGGCTCAAGCAGCGCTTGATCGCCGCATCACGGGCTGGTCCCTCGGGGATTCGATCGAGTTCATCGCTGGAGGGCAACTCCGCCGCAGGCTGACTGCGGAAGGGCAACGGCAGGCTGTGCTCCTGCCCAAAGCCGGCCACAACAGCTCCCATCAGCAGCATCGCTTCACTCACCATCAGGCGGGAAGGTGAAGGGTCAATCACCTGCAGCGTCAAGGCTCCATCGCTAAGGCGGAAGCGTCCTTCAGGCCGGTCAAACATCACGGCTCCTTTGGAACGGCGCCAGCGCATGCGCAACATCAGAAGTCCCGAGAGATCCGAGAGGGCTTCATCCCCTGGGGGTGCCAACTCGATCAGCTCATCACCATCGGTGTAGGTGAGGCCATAGCGGGGTCGGATCCAGCTGCGCGCAATCCGTTGCTCCGCCACAGCACCATCCCCATCGAGGCGAACGGCCACACTGAGGGCTGCACAGCGCTGTCCAGCCCGAAGACTGAGGGGACCGGCCGCCAGCTCCAGAGGCAGCATGGGCATCACACCCTCCGCCAGATACAAACTGGTGGCTCGACGTCTGGCTTCCTGATCAAGGGGGGAGTCAATGTCGATCAGACGGCTGGGATCAGCGATGTGGATCCAGATCCAATCGACGCCATCACGACGCTCCAGCGAGAGCGCGTCATCAATTTCTCGAGTGCCCGCATCGTCCAGGCTGTAGGTGGCCAGGTCAGTGAGGTCGATGCGTTGCTCATCCCCAGGTCGCTCTCCATTCGAAAGAGCAACAAGACGATTCGCTTCCTCCACCAGATCAGAGGGAAAACAGCGGGACCAGACGCTGCCCCTCAGGCCAATGGGCTCGTTGGGATCGAGCAACCCACGCACGATCAACCACTGCCGAAGATCAGCGGCATCTGATCCAATCGACAACGCTGCCGACCACTGCTGGAGATCCAGGTCGGAACCCACCGCAGCGGGATTGTCTTTCAGCAACTGAATCCAGTGGTTGAAGCGCTCGTCCCAAACCGGGTCCAGCTCCAGGCGTTCATCGTCGCTAAGGCCTCGCTCTGCCCGCAGCAATGCGAGCTGCCGTTGTTCATGTTGTTGCGCCTGCCGCTCAGCTCGGCGTTGGCGCCGCAGGCTGGCCCTCTCTTCGCGGGAGAGTGGCTGGATCAAACGGTCACGACGCCAGCGGAACAACTGTTGGTCCCCATGCAGCCAGGCCCACAGCGCTGCCAGACCAGCGAGGTTGAGCGGGGTCAACACCAACTCGCCCAGCTCGCAGAGGCTCAGCCGAGCCAATCCACCCGGTTGATCCGTTTCCAACAGCTGCCAGGCCTCCACAACGGCCCGCGCTGATGGAGCGCTGTCCTGCACCTGCTCAGGGGCAGGTAGTTCACTGCCATCGAACAGATGCTCGGGATCGATGGCAATCAGATCGCGCAGGGGCAGGCCCTGGTCACGACGTTGACCACCAAAAGAAAGAACCGCCTTGCTGCCCTTGATGGACAGAAGACGGCCGAAGAGAGGAGAACCCTTGAGAACAACCGCGACGGTGTCTCCGGGTTGGATTGAATTGTTCAACGCCCGAGGATCAACCTTCGGGGTTCACAAACGGCAGAAGGGCAACGATGCGTGCACGCTTGACGGCGTTGGTGAGATCGCGCTGCTGCTTGGCGGTGAGGCCGGTGAGGCGACGGGGAAGGATCTTGCCGCGTTCGGTGATGAACTTCTTGAGAAGATCCACATCCTTGTAATCGATGGGATCACCGGGCTTGATCGGCGAAAGACGCTTCTTGAAGAAGGAGCTGGACATGACTCAGGAACGGATGGAGGAAAGACGGACCTGCAAGGTCACTTGATCTCCTTATGGAGCGTGGACTTGTTGCAGTGGGGACAGAACTTTTTGATCTCCAGCCGTTCGGTGGTGTTCCGGCGGTTCTTTTCCGTCGTGTAGCGAGACACGCCGGGTGAACGCTTGGCGGGATTGGACCGGCATTCGGTGCACTCGAGAGTGATCACGATCCGGACGCCCTTGTTCTTGGCCATAAAGGACGTTGCGCCGCAGGTGCGAAGCGAATTGACAAACATCGAGCTTACCCCCTGACCCGACAGGTTCAGAGCAGCTCCCCCAGAGGGGACTTCCTAAGATCGCGCGCTGTCTGGCTTAGATCCGATGCGGGTATCCATCTCCTGGCTGAAGCAGCTGGTCCAGGTGAATGAGTCCGTGGACGATCTCTCCGAGCGCCTGTCGATGGCGGGCTTTGAGGTGGAAGACGTTGATGACCTCAGCGCCCGAGCCCAGGGCGTGGTGGTTGGCCATGTGCTGGAACGGGAGAAACACCCCAACGCCGACAAGCTCAGCGTTTGCACGGTGGATGTGGGAGCTCAGGACCCCATCCAGATCGTGTGTGGAGCCAGCAACGTGCGTGCCGGGATCCACGTTCCGGTGGCCATGGTCGGAGCCACCCTCCCCGCCGTTGGCTTGACGATCAAAGCCGGTGAATTGCGGGGTGTGACCAGCAACGGAATGATCTGCTCCCTGACGGAGCTGGGCCTGACGGAGCAGTCCGACGGCATCGCCATCCTGGATGAACTTGATGAATCCCTGCCGCCTAACGGGTCGCCCGTGGCGCCCCTGCTGGGACTCGACGACACCGTTCTGGAGCTGGCCATCACCGCTAATCGCCCCGACGGCCTCTCGATGGTGGGTATTGCCCGCGAGGTGGCGGCCCTGACCGGTGGCAGTTTGAGCCTGCCCGAGCTGGATCTGGATCCCAGCACCACTCCGCTGAACGCAGAACTGGATGGCTGCTTCTACTCGATCACCAGGATCGAGGGTGTGGACGGCTCCAAGCCCTCACCCACCTGGTTGCAGCAGCGCCTTGAGCGTGGTGGCGTGAACAGCGTCAATGCGGTGGTTGACGTCACCAATCTGGTGATGCTGGAGCAGGGGCAGCCCCTCCACGCCTTTGATGCCGATGCGCTGGAACAACTGACCGGGCAACCGATCGACGCCAAGAGTTTTGCCGTCCGTTCCGCTCGCGATGGGGAAATTTTCGTGGGTCTGGATGACCAGAAGCGCACCCTCGACAGCCGTGTGCAGGTCGTCACCTGCCATGACCGGCCTGTCGCCGTTGCTGGTGTGATGGGGAGTCGCGAGAGTGGGGTGACTGCCGGTACCCGGAACATTTGGCTCGAATCCGCTCTGTTTACTCCGCCGCGGGTTCGTCAGTCGGCCCGGGCCCTGGGCTTGCGCACGGATGCCAGCAGCCGTTTCGAAAAAGGGTTGCCTGTGGAAATGACCCTGCCCTGTTCGGCCCGTGCCTCGGCCTTGTTGATTCAGGAGTTTTCCTGCTCTGAGAGCGGCCGTTGGGTGGGCGGTAACGGTCCCGCAGAAGCGGAACCGGTGCTGTTGAGGCGCAGTGCCCTCCATCAACTGCTTGGCCCCCTCGATGCTGCCGATGGCCCGGAGGATCTCGATGACACCAGCATCGAAACCTGCCTGACAGCCCTCGGTTGCCAGCTCTCAGCCCATGAGCAGGGATGGCAGGTGATTGCACCGCCCTCAAGACGGCAAGACCTTCAGCGTGAAGTTGATCTGATCGAGGAGGTGGCGCGTCTTGTGGGCTTCGATCGGTTTGAGGCTCACCTGCCGGATCCGCTGGAGCCCGGTGCCCTCACCCCCCGCCAGCAGGCGGAACGGCGCCTGCGGCAGCTGTTCTGTTCCACAGGTTTGCAGGAGGTCACCACCCTGTCCCTTGTCCCGGCTTCGGAGCAGGAACAGCGCATCGCCATCAGCAATCCGTTGTTGGCCGACACAAGCCATCTGCGCACGAACCTCTGGGAAGAGCACCTGCAGATCTGTGTTCGCAATCTGAAGGCATCACAGCGCGGTTGCTCTGTTTTCGAGATCGGCAACACCTACAGCGGTTCACCGGAAGCCGTCAGCCAGACCGGCATTTTGGGTGGCGTGATCTGCGGAGATCGACGACTCTCCACCTGGGCCACCAGCGGCAAGCCGCAGGCGCCCGACTATTTCCAGGCCCGTGGCGTTCTCACCAGGGTGATGGAGGCCTTGCAGCTGGAGCTGTCTGACCGTCGCCTCACGGACGACGCACGACTGCATCCGGGTCGTGCCGCCACCCTGGTGTTGGAAGGACGCCCCTTGGGTTGCTTCGGTCAGCTTCATCCAGCCATGGCTGAGGAGCTGGATCTCCCAGAAGCCACGTATCTGTTCGAACTCGACCTTGCGCGACTGCTGGATTCCGCTACCCGCAGCAACCGTTGGACGCCGGCCTTCAAGCCCTACCCAACCGTGCCCTTCAGCGAGCGGGATCTTGCCGTCATCGTCGACCGATCCAGTGCAGCTGCTGATCTGATCCAAGCCATCCGCAAGGCGGGCAAACCCCTTCTGGAGCAGGTGGAACTTGTGGATCGCTTTGAGGGCGAACAGCTGGGCGACAACAAAGTGAGCCAGGCATTCCGTTTGCGCTACCGCGGCAAGAACGAAACCCTCACAGACGACAAAATTCAGCCTGTTCACGACAAGGTGCGTGCCGCCTTGAGCAAGCAGTTTCAGGCTGAGCTCAGGAGCTGATCCGTTTCAGCAGCGCCAACGATTCGAGGTGCGTTGTCTGGGGGAAGAAGTCGACGGGCTGGAGCATCTCCAGCTCGTAGGGGCCTGATGGGGCGAGCAGTGCTTTGAGATCCCGTGCTTGCGTGGCGGGGTCACAGCTGAGGTAAGTCAGCACGGCAGGTGGCCGCTCAAGGATGCTGTCCACCACGCGTCGATCGAGCCCCCGGCGCGGGGGATCCAACACCAGCGCCTGACAGTCGTCCAGCTGAGCAGCGAGAAGATCGGCAACATCGCCGGCATCAAAGGCACAGCGCGAGGAAAGGCCGTTGTGCATGGCATTCAGCCGGGCCTGCTCCACCGAGTCGGGGTTGAGTTCCAGACCTTGAACATCAAAACCGGCCTTGGCCAGGGGCAGGGCAATGGTTCCGACGCCGCAATAGGCGTCGACCACCCGTGCGCCGGCGCACTGAGTCAAAAGCCAGTCTGTGAGGCGTTGAACGATCCGTTCCGCCTGCAGCGTATTCACCTGAACAAAGGTGGTGCTGCTGAGGGCGAGCTTGATGCCGCAGAACTGTTCCTCAATGGTGGGAACACCGGCGAGACAATGGGTGGTGCGACCGAGCACCAGGTTGTTGGCCTTGGGTTGAAGGTTGAGGCAGACCCCTTTCACCGCGGGCCAACGCTCCACCCAGCTCTGTGCGAGGTCCTCAAGGCCTCGAAGCTGAGCATGGCTGCTGATCAGCGTGATCAACACGTCTCCGGTGGCGCTGGCCAGACGAAGCCCGAGATGGCGCAGCCCCTTGGCTTCGAGCAGGTCATGGTCGGCCGGCCACCCCCCTGCATCCAGGTCCTGCTTGAGAGGTTCCACCAACGCGTCCAGGCGTGGATCGAGCACCGGGCAGTGGTTCAGGTTGACGATCTTGTGGGTCTTCGGTCGGAAGTAGCCAGCCTTCAAGCGTCCGTTCTGGTCACGCTTCAGCGGGATCAAGGCCCTGTTGCGGTAACCGAAGCAGCGTTCCGCATCAACAAGCGTGGGCGCAGGGGCAACGTCAATCCCCCCGATGCGCTGCATGGTCTGTTGAATTTGCTGGGCTTTCCAACGGGTTTGGGCGGGGTCATCCAGGCGTTGCAGGGTGCAACCACCGCAGTCATCGGCAAGGATGCAGGGAGGGCGGCGCCGATCAGCGGAGAACGTGATCTGATCCACCCGACGGCTCAACCAGCGCGACTTCTGGCGTTGCTGCAGCTGGACCGTGGCGCGTTCCCCTGGCAAGAGATCAGGAACGACGATCACCCAGTTGTTCCAACGGGCCAGACCCTTGCCGTCGCGATCCAGGTCAACAGCTTCGAGCTCAATCGTGAGCCCGGGCCGCGGTTCACTGCTGTTCGGGCTGTCGACTTTGGTCATGCTCTCGATTCCCTGCCATTGCAATGGCGTAACACCCAGGCGGTGATGGGTCAGGTGAACGGGTCGAGACCACTAAACTCCACGAAGCCTGACCAGTTCCATGAGCGTTGTCCGGGATCTCATCCTCCAGGCCGATGACGATCTGCGGTATCCCACCAGCGGAGAACTCCGCACCATGGTGGATTTCCTCGACCAAGGCGCCATGCGCGTGTCTGTGGTCAAGGTTCTGACCGAGAACGAAAAAAAGATCGTCGACGAATCCGCCAAGCAACTGTTTGGTCGCAAACCTGAGTACGTCGCCCCTGGCGGTAATGCCTACGGTCAGCGCCAGCGGGCCCAGTGCCTCCGCGACTACAGCTGGTACCTCCGTCTGATCACCTACGGAGTTCTGGCCGGCAGCACCGAAATGATCCAGGAGATCGGTCTGGTGGGGGCTCGCGAGATGTACAACAGCCTGGGTGTTCCGATGCCCGGAATGGTTGAAGCCATGAAGTGCATGAAGGAAGCGTCCCTGTCGTTGTTGTCGGAACAGCAGGTGAAGCTCACGTCTCCTTATTTCGACTTCCTGATTCAGGGCATGCAGACGTCCACCTGATTCAAGGTTGAACGTTTTCAAAAGAGCCGGGCCCTCGAGCCCGGTTTTTTTATTTTCTACTTGTCTTGACTGAGACAGCTTTCAAGACCTGAAATGCGCCTCAGTTGAGACCTACGAGATGGAGATCTGCTTTTTAATTTTCTGCCAATCACCTGTTGAAGTCGTGCAGGGCATCCTCTCGATAATTCAATCGGCCGCACAAGGGCGTCAGGTCTCTGCCTTGTCCATAGGCCGACATTCTTAAGCAGCCGACCGGCGAAGCTTCGAGGCGCCAATCCGTCTCGGGCGAGACTTCAATTAAGACCCATAACAGGTCTATGTTGAGCCGCTTGGTACTTATCTCTGGCTTAAAGATGATCGATAGGCGCGTGATTGAAGCTGTGGAGCGATCCCCGGATCAACAGCCAGACACTGGTCCCGATTCGAGGTTTCGAGGCCCAAAAAAGTGAGGATGCATTGCGTACCTGTGTCTACAGCAGGTACGCAGGGCTGAAAACCGGCTTTTACAGGGGTTTCATCGCTCACGGGCATCCCCTGGACTGGCCGTGGACTACAGGCAGAACAATCAAGCACAGAGTTTTTTGAGAAGGAAAGGTGACGCAATACTCCACTGCTCAGCAAACAAAAACCACCAATTTTGTGGATCTTGAGGATTAGCGCTCATCGCAGGCAAGTCTCTTTATGGGTCCCGCTGCGCGTCGCAGGCAAGACCACAGACTCTGTGAGCAGACTGCGAACGGATGAACAAATTGGACCTCGATCCACGCCTGGAGGGTGGCGAAGAACAGCACACCAACATTCTCTCGGTAAACAGCCTCCAAAGCCTGAAGAACAATCTGTCCAATGTGATTGTTGTGGGCCTGATGGTTGCGGCATTCAAAAAGACCATCGGCTTCGAGGTGAACAACGCCGCTGATTTGTTGGTGCTGTGTGGCTCCGTGGCCATGTTGGCCCTCAGTGCTTGGTTGATTGTTCGAGGCCACGGAGCTGTCCATGAATGACAACGCAGCCGTCTCAACCAAGACATGCGCTTGGACCTGTCTTGCGTCTCAGTAGAGATAAGCGGTCAACGGTTTCTGTACAGCTCACGCAGGAGCCGATAGGCCTCATTGAGTCGGCGCATCGCGTCTGTGGACCCACCTGCATCAGGATGTTCCTCAAGCGCCCGTTGCTTGTAAGCCTCCCGGATGGAGCTCAGGGTGACCGAAGTCCCTGCTTGGGTTGACAACCCCAGCAGTTTGAGAGCCCCATGCACCGTCATGGTCGACTCAAGGGTTTCGAATGAGGTGACCTGTCTGCTGCGGCGGAAACGGTTCACGAAGCGGCGGATCAGGGTCGGCATGCGTTCCGCCAATGAGGATGTTGCAAAGGGATCCTCTAGAGCGCCAGCCACGACCATCACCCGACCCAGCGATGGGTCGCTTGACTCCCAGCTGGCACAGAGTGTCTCAACGGCTGCATTGGCAGCCGACCAGGTGAATGGACGCCCATCACTGGCATCGGTACTGGACCAGACATCTCGGGCCAGCCAGGTCATGGCCGCTTCAATCACTGTTGGGCCCGGTGGTTGGCCATAAAGGGACCTCCAGTGCTCTTCTGCGGCAGCACTGGCCTCTCTTAGATCGGTGAGGTCCACCGTTGAGACAAGGGGGTCGTTCTGAGGGGAATCGCGTTGCTGCGGAGAGCGAAGCGTCGCTTTCAGCTGACTGGTGCGCTTGCTGACGAACCCCGGCAGGTCGATGCCTGAGGAGCCACCTCCCGAAGGAAGCCCAGAGGCTGAGGCTGGAGCGTCTTCACCCCCTTGCTGTTGGTTCCCCGTTGAGATCAGAACGAGACTGGTGACCTCATCGGGCCCAGTGGCGACCGCTGGTTCAGCATCGTCCTTGAGAGGATCGACCTCAGGATCCGATGCTGCATCCCCAGGGTCGAGCAGATCCTGGAGGAGCATTTCGAGCACCCGGCCCCGGGAACGGGCTCCGTATTCACCCTTGAGCTGGTCAATCAACGCGACCATGGGCTCTGACATCTCCACAGAGATGCGTTGACGTTTTGAGTCCTCGCCGCTCAAAAGTTCAATCCACCTTTGGGCAGGTTATCGACCCTGAAGCTGGAGCAACCACTGCTGCTGAGATCGAATCACATCGCCGTAACCGGGTCGGGCGACAGGCACCACAGCAGGAATCACAGAACCCGGCCTCACAGATGCTGGCCTCGCAGCTGCAGGGTTCACAACAACAGGCTTGGCTTCAGGTGGAGGAGGAGCGGTCTTCGGCCCCACCATGCGGGATTTACTGTCCGCGATTTTGACCTGGGCGTCCCGCTGTTGTTGCTTGCGGTGATGAAGCATGGCCAGCTGCTGAACGGGAACCACACTGAGGAGATGGCCTGGGGTGGCATCAGCCGGATAAACCAAGCTCACCTTCACCGCCTTGCGCGTTCCAGGGACCAGGTTGAAATCAGCCAGGGCCAGGCTCTCCCCTGAGCGCATGCCCACGTGAACCTCTTGAAGGGTTCGTTCCTGACGAATCTGCAGCGATCCACGGAAGGCTGTGAACGTCTTCTTGCCAGACACAACCGGATGACTGAGCACCAGTTGATGGGGCCCTTCACCAGCAACATTGAGGGTCACGTCATAGCGAACCCCATAGGTGCCGACGTTGTTCAGAGCGGAATCAACCATCCGTGTGGTCAAGGGATTGACCTGAACATCGCTGGTGCCGAAGTGATGCCGCTTCGTGCTGGTCAGGGGCACGTGGAGTGGCCCCTGGTTGAGGTCATGGCTGATCTCAGCTTTGTAGGCATCGCCCAGGGCAACGCCGGCCACCCTGGAAAAAACACGACCCAGTTGGATCTCGCGAATCCGGTTGAGATAAATCCTTCCGGGTGCCAGTCGTCCCGACTGCAGCACTGCGAACAGATCGGCATCCTGTGCTGATTGCTCGGCGGCAACGACAGCCATCGTGAAAGGACCGTTGCTGCGTCCTCTCAGCAGCCCGTTGGCAATGCCACGGGCAGGGAGCACCGTGCGCACAACAACCCTCTGCCCTCCTGCCGGAATCACGACCTGTTCGGGTATTTTCCGGTCCAGTTCACCGCGCAGCAGTTGAACGGCGGTGGCATCGCCTGGCCCTGTGTTCCAAGGACGCTTCCCAAGGGGTTTGACCCCCATCAAACGATTCGGGTGATAAGGCGCTTCAAAACTGTTTTTGACAGAGCCTCGATCGAACTTCAGTGTGATCGGGCTTGACCCGGGATTCGTCGCGATCAGAGCCAGGGTCATCAAGCCTCTGGATCGACGGCTCCCCAACTTGGATTGGTCTTTGGGGTAGTACTTGTGATGCATATGAACGCCGAACTCACCGTTGAAGGTGTGGGCGGCATTGCGAAGCGGCTGGTTCGACTCCGCAGCGATGGCTGAGCCCGCAGCCGTGTTCACCATGATTCCTGGACCGGTGACGATCTCCGGTTGATTGGAATGAAGAACCGGAACGTTGTTGAAGGTGCCGTTGAGCGGTCGTGCCTTTTGACCTGCCATGAGCGCGACGTAGGCCTCAGCGTTGCGCTGAGGCATGCACTCAAAGCCCGCAAGCGAGACGCAGGTCAAGACCAAGATTGGGATTTGCCTGAGACTCATGCGGCTTGCTGTTGTGGTGTTCGGAGCAACGTCGACACCACGATGTGGATGCTCTCAATTCACACCGTAGTTCCACCTTCTGAGACAACCAACAGATTGATGAGTCACACTGTGCCTGAAAATCGGTCAGCATGAGCTCAGCGTCGACGCTGAAATGCTTCCTCCGTTCTGCTGCAGCCCCAGCACCGATCACACAAGCCTGCGTCGCCAGCATCAGGAACGGAAGTTGTCGATGCTGCGGTTCTGGCGTGATGGTGCTGAACGGCAGCTGTCGGCTATGAATGCCGCCATCAAAACTCTTCAGGAACAGATGGATCGCGATGCTCAGACGTCCGGCTAAGCGGCGTTCAACTGCTTCGCGATGGTGTTGAGGCCGCGTTTCAAACGCCTCTGAACTGTCATTGCTGAAATCCCAAGCAGTCGCGCTGTCTGCCTCAGACTCATTCCATCAATGGCGACCATCTGCAGGGCACATTGGTCGTCGTTCTCAAGGTTGCGGAAGAGCTTGTTAACCCTGCTCCAGGCCTCCGAGCGTTCGACCAGATCCATTGCTTGCGCCGTGTCGCCGAGAAGGTCGTCGTTGAATTCCACCCAGTGCTGTTTGCTGCGGTAGTGGTCAACCACGAGGGCATCGGCTGGGCTCAGAGCAGAGCCCTCCGAACTGCGCACCATCTGCATGGCCCGTTCTTCAACGGCCCTGGGGAGTCGTATCAATCCGACTCTGTCGCGAAGGAAGTGGAGAATGGCTCCGCGAATGTGCGGCTTGGCGAAGCTTGGAAAGGGAACCCCCCGCTGGGCGTCGTAGCGGTTGTAGGCCTTGATCAGGCCAAGACATCCCACTTGCAGGAGATCGTCGCTTTCTAGGCCTGTCTGTTGGGCGTAATGACGGGCAATGGGTTGAACCAGATGCAGGTTGTCCTGAATTTGACGGTTCCGACGCTTGAGGCAGGTCTTGTCCAATGGATGGTTGTGAGTTGCATCTCCAGCCTTGGCAGAGAGAAGCAAGTCAAGACATCCGTGCCATCACCGAACTTTTCAGTCCTGCGTGTCAACAACAGCTTGAAGCAGGGCCTCCGGTCCAGAACGATGAATCCACTCTAGATCGGAGACTTCGGTGCTCAACAAGGATCCGGCGAAGCCGAGGGCGTTGACACTGAAGCCGCGAATTCCCTCCCTGCTGCGGCGAACCATGGCCATCCACTGCCGTGTGATCAGCAGGTTGTAAGCCCCTCGAGGACATTCATCGGTGCTGGGGTGCCCCAGACCGAGATCTTCAGCTAGGGCGAGATACAACGCTTGAAGCATTTCACCCGTCAGGATTGAACTGATCGCTGCGACCCGTGAACTGCGCAACAGAGGATCCTGAGCAGACGTGGTTGTGCCAGCCGCACAGCAACGGAACCAATCTTCCCGTGCACAGATCCGCTCCCCTTCTAACCGCGGTAACAACTGCAGATGTCGATGGGGCTGACTGGCGCCGGCATCAGGCCCGCTGTTGAAGAACCACAGCCCCGTCGTCGTGGCATCAATCCTGGCGAGGGAGTGCCAATCCTCCAAGGACAACCAACCGGTCTGGGGTTGCCAGTCCTGGGTGATGAGCAACATGTGGGAGGTCTGAACGGGATATTTGTTCAGGATTACGACGTGGGATTCACCGATCCGGTCAACCTCCAGACGTTGATCCCAGGGAAGAAACGGATTTGGCTTTGGACCCGATGCTCGAAGGTGTTTTGGTGTGGCGCTGAGGAGGTGGCGCAACTCAAAGCGACAGCCTCTTTCCCCGACCAGGTGGCTCAATGAGGTGTCGAGCGGAACAAGAGCTCCGGATGCGGTCGCTGCAACCGTGACCTCCATCGCTTTTCGAAGCAGTTCACTGGTCATGCCATGTCAACCGTGCCAGCGAGGCTCCTGCGTAGTACCTGCCGAGAATGGCATTGAAGGGGAGTCCCTGATGGGCAAGTTGCTGTGACCCTGATTGACTCATGCTGGCGCCGAGATGGCCATGGGCTTCAGCACTCACCTGCGCATTTGACGCATAAAGGCTTTCCACAATGCCGCCGCCGTAACTCAGGATGATCCCGCGGGTTTCCCGTGTTGCTGAACGACTGGCCGGGGTGGTGCTTTGCTCCCCTGCAAACACCTGCCAACGGGTTGTATCCCCCAGGTGATAGGCCGTCGTTGCCGGTCGGGCGAGATGGGCAATCGCATAGGAGCGTGCTGCAACGGCTTGCGCCTTGAGGGCTTCCCCATGCCAACTGCTTGGCATTTCGGCGCCGACCACGGAGGCCACGTAGGTCTCCAGATCAAGCGAGACAACCGGCAGCCAATCACCTTGGCCTTTCAGCAGTGATATATCACCTTGACAATGCTGCTGGTTGATCTGAACAGGTCCACCGGAGCAATGAATCTCATGCTGAGGTGAGGAAGCGATCCTCTTCATCAGCTCTTGGGCAGGGATCACATCGCCGTGCTGGTAGCGACAGAGCACGTTGGGTCCGGGTCGGAAGGCGGTGATAGGGCTCTGGCTGACCAAACCGACGCGGATCTCCAGGGGCACATGGTCAGCACCAGGCGGCACCTTTGGAACCACGCTCGAACCGACAGTTGAATCGTGATTGAGCAGATCAGCCAAGCTTGATCTGAGCTGATCAGGCCGCTGTGAGAGCGGCCGAGCCAACCAGCCGATCAAAGCCGCCATGAAAAGACTTCCGATCGCGGCCGGGAGCCAGAAATGACAGCGCATCGGCACCAGTACTGCTGTCAGAGCCACCAGCCGATGATGCCTGATTTCCGCTAGACGGTCTCCTCTTCGCAGCAAGTTCACATGGTCGAAGAAGCTCCGACCACTTGGGCTGGCTTGGCTCTGGTGGTTGGCCCCGGCGGCATCGGAGCTGCGGTGGCAGCAGAACTGAAGCGCACCTGCCCTGATCTGAAGGTGCTGACCGCTGGACGTCATGGACCTCCGGTCTCCTCACTGCAACTGGACCTCCAAAACGACAGTGATCTGGATGGTCTGAGCTCAAGCCTGCGAGCCCAGGGGCTCCCCCTGCGTTTGGTGTTCAACTGCAGCGGCCGTCTGCATGGTCCTGGGCTTCAACCGGAAAAACGTCTTCAGCAGATCGATCGATCTCAGTTGGAGCAGCAATTCGGCATCAACGCCATGGCACCGATTTTGCTGGCCAAGGCGATCGAGTCCTTGCTGCATAGGGATCAACTCTTTCATTTCGCCAGCCTCAGTGCTCGTGTGGGAAGCATCGGTGACAACCGCACTGGGGGCTGGTACGGCTACAGGGCGGCCAAGGCGGCTCAGAACCAGCTGCTGCGCTGCCTGAGCATTGAATGGGCCCGCCGCTGGCCATTGGCCACCGTGAGCCTGTTGCATCCCGGTACGACCGACACAGCCCTGTCTCGTCCGTTCCAGAGCTTCGTGGCTCCGGACAAACTTTTCACTCCAGAAAGGGCTGCGCGTCAGTTGGTTGAAGTGTTGCTGCAACAGACCCCGGAACAATCAGGAGCTTTTCTCGCCTGGGACGGTCAGTCGATCGATTGGTGAGCGTGCTGCTTCAGCTGGTCAAGGCTGACAACCGTCAGGGCTGTGTCTTCCGTGGCTTCCAGGCGCACCAGCGGTGCGACGCCATCGTCGTAGGCCTGTTTCCAGCGCGGTGCACAGACGCACCAGTGATCCCCTGGTTTCAAGCCCGGGAACTGAAACGTGGGCATCGGTGTGCTCAGGTCATTGCCCTGGGCCTTGCTGTAACTGAGAAATTGCTCGGTCATCACGCAGCAGATGCTGTGCTGGCCGAGATCCGATGGATCGGTTTGGCAGAGACCATTGCGATACCAACCCGTCATCGGTTCACAACTGCAACTCTCCAGTGGGTCGCCAAGAACGTTCCTGGCCGGCGGAAATTCGGGGCTGCTGCTGGACATCTGAGCGCTCGTTTGAGGGGGAGTCTGCCCAAGGACTGGCACATTTTGACTTCAGACGGTTGACGAACCCCTGGGGGAGCGGGTTAAAGGTCATTCAGTCATGTCCACTCGATGGATTGGGAGTTCACTGAAGACGCTGCTTTTCTGGCGCTCTGCGATGCGTTTCGCGAGAGCGGTGAAAGCACGGCGATCGAGTTCCTTGCCAATGGAGAGGGAGCCTTTCATTTCCAGGACCTGGCCCAGAACGCCGCTGGCGAAGGCCTTGATCTGAGCGAGTCCAGTGCCCTGGAATCGTTCCAGCAAGAGGTGATCGACACGATGGAGAAGCTCTGCCAGGACTGAGCCCGGCAAAGGGTGCTTCTCCGTCAGCAGGAGATCATCCGTAGAAGAAAGCGATCTCCTTGTCCTTCAGACCGTCCCATCCGGCCTCAAGGAGCCTTTGATTGAGCGTTTCCTGGTCGAAATGCTTGGCTCCGGTCTTGACCACCCTGTTGCGCATCGATTTCAGAACACCACTGCGGGCGCGCTGACTTTCCAGATCCATCACCTGGTTGTAAAGGGCGAGCATCGCTTCAGGGATTGGACTTCCATCAAGATCCACACCAGCTTTGATGGCGACATCAACACCATCCGGTCCGGCAATGGCCATGGTGAACGCAAACAGGGCACCTCAGGCTATGGGACGCCACTCAGGGCTCAGGCGCTGAAGTAACGGGCCTGCGAGTGCAGAGCCACCAACGCTGTGGTGCTCTGCTCCGGTTCGAGCTGGTCACTGGCGTCCATGCTCAAGCCGATCCGCTCAGCTCCGAGCCAGTCCAGCTGCTGCCTGGAGTCGGCCACATTTGGGCAGGCAGGGTAGCCGAAGGAGTACCGGCTGCCGCGGTACCGCTGCGCCAGCACATCCCGCAGTGGCATCCCAGCTGGATCTGCGAAACCGAGTTCCGACCGAATCCGTGCGTGCACCCATTCGGCCATCGCTTCGGCCATCTGAACCGCCAGGCCATGGAAGTACAGGTAATCGCTGTAGCGATCGCCCTTGAACAGCTCCTGCGCCACCACAGAGGCCTTCTGGCCCATGGTCACGGCCTGCATCGGCAGCACGTCCGTCGGGCGTCCCTCAGCGTCCATATCGTTGAAGAAATCGGCAATGCAGTAGCGGTTGCCAGACCGTTGACGAGGAAGCTCAAAACACCCAAGTTCCTGCGTGCCGTCGGCATCGAAGACCCGCAGGCTGTTGCCATCGCGTCCCGCAGGGAAATAGCCGTACACCGCCCGGGGGGTCAACAGTGACTCGTTGATGCAGCGCTGCATCCACTCCTGCAACACCGGCTCTGCCTTCTCCTGAAGCATCGCCTCGTAGTCGTCCCGACTCTGCTCCTTGGTTTTGCGGAGCATCCACTGGCCGGCGAAGAGGGCATTGCGGTCGAGGTAGTGGAAAACCTCGGCGATGTCGATGTCGGCCTCAGTGATCACCGCAGAGCCGAGGAAGGGCGGCACCGGTGTGGTTTCAGCGGGAACGGCGTCGGATCGATCTGAGCTCACCGGCGGCAGAGCCGCTGCCGGAGCATCCGATGCGGAGCTGGATGTCTCCTCAGCATTCTCGGAGGTTGTCGACTCTTCATCCAGGCCAACCCCCTGGGGAGCATCAGCCAGGAAGCCCTTGGTATTGGTCCAGTTGTCGCTGCGCTTCGCATCCATCAACGCATCCATGAAGCGCAGATCAGCGAAGGCATCACGGCCGTAGATCACCTTGCCGTCGTAAACCTCACGGCAGTCCTTCTGAACGAAGCGTGGGGTCAGTGCCGCACCACCGAGGATCACAGGAACATCAATGCCCGCATCGTTGAAGGCCTGAAGGTTGTCCTTCATGAAGGCCGTGGACTTCACCAGCAGACCGCTCATGGCGATGCAATCGGCCTGATGTTCACGTTGGGCCTCAACGATGGCTTCACAGCTCTGCTTGATGCCCAGATTGATCACTTCATAACCGTTGTTGGTGAGGATGATGTCCACCAGGTTCTTGCCGATGTCGTGGACATCGCCCTTCACCGTGGCGATCAGGAACTTGCCCTTGCTTGTGCTCTCGCCCTCGCTTTTTTCCATGTGCGGCTCGAGGTGAGCCACCGCGGATTTCATCGTCTCGGCGCTTTGCAGCACGAAGGGGAGCTGCATCTGGCCACTGCCGAACAATTCACCCACCACCTTCATGCCATCCAGAAGGAAGGTGTTGATGATCTGCAGAGGGAGGTAGGTCTGCAACGCCTCATCCAGGGAGGGCTCCAGACCGATGCGCTCACCATCAATGATGTGCTGCTTGAGCCGTTGCTCAATCGGCAGATCCGCCAGCGAGGGGCCTGAAGCACGGGCTTCCTTGGTGCTCACTCCCTCAAACAGCTTGGTGAGTTCGGTGAGCGGGTCGTACACGCAGATGCCGTCCTCGAAACGGCGGTTGTCATTGATCAGATCACGACACACCTTCTGGTGGTCGTCGCTGATTTTGATCAGCGGGAGGATCTTGGCGGGGCTGACGATGGCTGAATCCATTCCGGCTTCACAGCAGTCGTGAAGGAAGACCGAATTGAGGGTGATCCGGGCCGCCGGTGACAGGCCGAAACTCACATTGCTGACCCCGAGCACCACGTGCACGCCGGGGAGGTTCTCCCGGATCATCCGGATGGCATCCACGGTGGCGCGACCATTCAGCCGGTCTTCCTCAATGCCAGTAGAGATGGGAAGGGCCAGGGGGTCGTAGAAGATCTCGTGGGCAGGGATGCCGAACTCGAGGGCATCGCGATAGGCCCGCTGGGCGATGGCGAACTTCTTCTCGGCTGTTCTGGCCATCCCGTCTTCATCGATCGTGCCGACCACCACAGCGGCGCCGTAGCGGCGGGCCAGCTCCAAGACCTTGAAGAAGCGCTCGTCACCGTCTTCGTAGTTGGTGGAGTTGAGAATGCATTTGCCCCCAGCCACCTTCAGGCCCGCCTCCATCTTTTGCCACTCGGTGGAATCGAGCATCAGGGGCAGGTTGACATTGGTGACCAGACGGCTCACCAGCTCGTGCATGTCCCGTTCGCCATCGCGACCGACGTAGTCGACGTTGACGTCGAGCACGTGGGCGTTTTCCTTCACTTGGCCGCGGGCCACCGACACCAACCCGTCCCAGTCTTCCTCCGCCAGAAGTTCTCGCACCTTGCGACTGCCACTGGCATTGAGCCGCTCACCAATGATCAGGAAAGAGTTGTCCTGGTGATAGGGCGTGACGCCATAGATCGATGAGGCTGCGGGCTCGTAATTGAGGCTGGGGCGCACATCCTCCGCGCTGGCGCGATCCCAGCGGGAGGGGCGTTCAGCAGGCTTGAGCTCCTGCGCCAGTTCCGCAAGGCTGCCGATGTGGGCGGGAGTGGTGCCGCAGCATCCACCGATCACCTGCACGCCGAGGTCTTCAACGAAGTGCATCAGCTGCATCTTCAGCTCCACCGGCGTGAGGCGGTAATGGGCCACCCCGCCAACGTTTTCCGGCAGTCCGGCGTTGGGAATGCAGCTGACGGTGAAGGGGGAATGCTCAGAGAGGTAGCGAATGTGCTCCTTCATCTGCTCCGGACCGGTGGCGCAGTTCAGGCCGAGGATGTCGATCGGGAATGGCTCAAGGATCGACACCACAGCGGCGATGTCTGTGCCGACGAGCATGGTGCCCGTGGTTTCCATCGTGACGGAGACCATCAGGGCCCGCCGCTCACCGGTGGCGGCAAAGGCCGCTTCGATGCCCTGGAGTGCTGCCTTGATTTGCAGCACGTCCTGACAGGTTTCGACGATGAACAGGTCGACGTTGCCAGCGATCAGTCCCTCAGCCTGCTCGCGGAACGAATCCCGCATCGTGTCGAAATCGATGTGGCCAAGGGTGGGCAGCTTGGTGGTGGGCCCCATGGAGCCCGCCACGAAACGTGGCTTCTCAGGGGTGCTGAATTCATCAGCCATTTCCCGGGCCAGCTCGGCTGCCCGCTTGTTCAGCTCAAAGGCCTTGTCTTCCAGGCCGTATTCCGCCAGCACAATCGATGCAGCGCCGAAGGTATCGGTTTCGATGACATCGCAGCCCACCTCGAGGAACTGGCGATGCACTGCCTTGACTGCATCCGGCTTGGTGACCGCCAGGTTCTCGTTGCAACCCTCCAGGTCAGGACCACCGAAATCAACCGCCGTAAGCCCAAGCCCCTGAAGGCTGGTGCCAGTGGCACCGTCGAACACGAGCACGGGACGCTGTGGCCCATGCAGGTACTCAAGGAATGCAGAGGTGGTGGCTTGCCGATCTGCCTGCGTCACCACCATCCATGCACCCTCTTAGAAGCACCGATCTTAAGAAAAGCTCAGGGCGAACTTCAGGCTGTTGATCTAGGAGATCGGAATACGGGTCACCCAGTGCTCATAGGCGGGATCCCGTCCTTCGGTGATCGCCACGAGCTTGGCCTTCAGGGCATCCATCACAGGACGATTGGCGTTCAGCACCGTTGATTCGATCTGACGGATCGGCGTCACCTTGGCGGCCGTGCCGGACAGGAACACTTCGTCGGCGATGAACAACTCGGTTTTGTCCACCGGACGTTCAATTACAGGGATGTCCATCGCTTTGGCCAGCTCAATCACGCTGGCGCGGGTGATGCCCTCAAGGATGTCCTGATCAACTCCAGGCGTGATCAGTTGGCCATCACGCACCAGAAACAGGTTCATGCCGCTGGCTTCACTGATCTTGCCGCGACTGTTCAACAGCAAGGCTTCGTCGAAACCGCTCTGCACGGCTTCCGTCTTGGCCAGGGAACTGGTGATGTAGGCGCCGGAGATCTTGCCGCGTAGCGGCAGGGAGCGGTCCTCCTGGCGGGTCCAGCTGCTGATCCTGCAGCTCACCCCCTCCGGAGACAGGTAATCACCCAGGGGGAGTCCGTAAATCAGGAAGTCGGTCTCGATGTTGTGCAGGCGCGGGGCGATGCCCAGATCGCTGGTGTACACAAAGGGCCGCAGATAGATCGGCTGATCAGGCTTGTTGGCCTGCAGCATTGCCGTGAGCGCCGAGAGGATCGTGTCCTCACTCAGATCCGTGAGCAACAACCGGGCGCTCTGGCTGAGACGCCGGGCGTGCCGATCAGCACGGAACAGCAGCATGGTGTTGCTGTTCTGGGGATCGGGAATGGCGCGCATGCCGCCGAAGGCACCGGTGCCGTAGTGCAGGGCATGGGTGGCAATGGAGATCCTGGCCTCCTCGAAGGGGACGCACTGGCCCTGGAACCAGGCATAGGGCAGGAACTGATGCATCACCGTGATGGATCCGATCGCTGAATCTTCTCACCACCGCGCACCGCGACACGGAGAATGGGGGCATGCATCGCCTTGCCACCTGTCCGGGTCTGGACCCACCGGAAGATGTGGTGCTCGTGGAGCAGCCGGGCGCGGATGTGCTGTTCCTCACCAGCGCAGGCACTGACATCAGCTGCCTGGACGCCAGCCTGCCGAGCTACCCGGCCTGGAACGAGCGGATCCGGGCGTTGCCCCTGAGCTGCCTGGACCACCCAGCGCAGCTGGACCATTACCTCAACACCACCGCCAAGGCGGCGCACTTGATCGTGGTGCGCCTGCTCGGCAGCCGTGGGCACTGGAGCTACGGCCTGGAGCAACTGCAGCGCTGGTGCAGCGAAGCGAAACAGCGACAACTGATCGTCCTTGCCGGAACGGCTGATCAGAGCAACGAGCTGCATGGGCTGGGCTCCTGCAGTGCTGAACTGGCCGATCAGCTGTCGGCACTGCTGCGGGAAGGGGGCATCGACAACATGGGGCGGTTCCTCAGAGCTCTCGAGGCTCTGCTGGAGGGCAACCCCCCATCACCCGACAACGTTGCGGTGGTGCCTTGCCCCGATCCGATGCCCTGGGATTGGCGCGACGAAGCCGGGGCTGCGGTGGGAGTTGTTCTCTATCGGGCTCAGTTTCAAGCCGGAGACCTTGCCCTGGCGGATGCCCTGACGGCCGCACTTCGGAAGGAGGGACTGCGGCCCTGCCTGCTCTGGGTCAGCAGCCTGAGAAACCCGGCGGTGCAGGCCGGCGTCCACGACCTGTTGAATCAGCAAAATGCTGAGCTGGTGATTGCTGGCACGTCCTTTGCCTCGGTGCAGACCGAACAGGCCGGCCTTGGCAGCCCTCTCTGGGATCGGCTCGATCGACCGGTGTTGCAACTGCTCAGCAGCAGCCGCAGCCGGGCTTTGTGGCTGGAGAGCAGCCAGGGGCTGAATCCGATGGATCTGTCGTTGCAGGTGGTGATGCCGGAGCTGGATGCTCGGATCACCACGCGGCCCTGCGGTTTTCGTGACCACCTGCAGACCACCGGCCCCCTGGCCACAGCCATTCCCTGCCTGCAGCCGGATCCATCTGGACTCGCGTGGCTGGCAGAGCACAGCCGTCGCTGGGTGGAGCTGAGACAGACCCCCTGTGCCAAGAGGCGCATCGCGATGGTGCTGGCCAACTATCCCGTTCGCGACGGTCGTGTAGCCAATGGCGTGGGCCTTGATACGCCAGACAGCACGGCGCGGATGCTCCGCTGGCTGGCTGACGCCGGCCATGACCTCGGTTCGGGAGCCTTGCCGGATTCAGGCGATGGCCTGATGCAACAGCTGTTGTCCGGTCGCACCAATGCACCGGACGGACAGCACCGCCCAGCGCTGGATCATCTGCCCCTCACCACCTATCAGAAGTGGTGGGCCGGCGTTCCGGAATCGGCTCGACGCTTGATCGAATCCCGTTGGGGACCTCCAGAAGCCGCCTGCGATCTGGATCCAAACAAGGGGTTTGCCATTCATGGCCTGCGCTTCGGTCATGTGGTGGTGCTGATCCAGCCGGATCGCGGCTATGACGCCGATCAGATCGCCGATCTCCACTCACCGGATCTGCCGCCACCGCACCGGTATCTGGCTCAGTACCTCTGGCTGCGCTGCGTGCATCAGACACAGGTGATGCTGCATGTGGGCAAGCACGGCAGTGCGGAATGGCTGCCGGGCAAGTCGGTGGGGCTGAGCGATGCCTGCGGCCCCGAGCTGGCCCTGGGACCGATCCCTCACCTCTACCCCTTCATCGTCAACGACCCGGGCGAAGGATCTCAGGCCAAGCGACGGGGTCATGCCGTGGTGCTGGACCACCTCACACCGCCCTTGGGGCGTGCTGGATTGCACGGACCACTGCAACGGTTGGAGGGCCTGCTTGATGAACTGGTGGAGGTGCGGCAGCTGGGCGGCCAGCGGGCCCGGGTGCTGGAACAGGCAGTGCATTCCAGCCTGCTGTCCCTCAACTGGCCCGGAATCCCCAGCCAAGCGGAGATTCGCCGCCAACCGGAGCTGCTGGAGACCTGCCTGGACCAGGCGGAGACCTATCTCTGCGAGCTCAAGGAATCGCAGATCCGCACCGGCTTGCATCGGTTTGGTGTGGCGCCATCGACAGAAGCCGCCGATGAGCTGCTGGTCGCCCTGGCCCGTCCCCCCCGGCAGGGGCAGCCCGGCTT
This sequence comes from Synechococcus sp. M16.1, assembly GCF_014279895.1. Classification (NCBI taxonomy): domain Bacteria; kingdom Bacillati; phylum Cyanobacteriota; class Cyanophyceae; order Synechococcales; family Synechococcaceae; genus Synechococcus; species Synechococcus sp. M16.1. Next base: position 1,091,940 of record NZ_CP047954.1, read on the forward strand.
GCTGCAGGCCATGGCCCTGCAGGCAGAACTGTGCTTTGACCCCTGGCAGCAGGACGAAGGCGACAAGCTCTCGGAGGCGGATCAGACCCGCCTGAGGCTGCTGGGTGGCACGAACTGCCGACGGGTGGGGGATGGTTGCGCCTGGCTGGAACAGCAGGCCCAGTTGTTGATCCGATGGATCATCCATGGGGAACAGGGGGACGGACTGGCGGAACCGTTCCGAACCTGGAGCCGAAAGGATCCCTGCCTGCAGAGCCTGCACGACGACCTCTGGCCCCGCTTGAACGCTTGTGCCTCAGCTGAAAAAGAGGCCTTCCTGCGGGGCATTCAGGGGCAGCGCATCGCTGCGGGACCATCAGGAGCACCGAGTCGTGGTCGCCCCGATGTGTTGCCCACCGGCCGCAATTTTTATTCCGTGGATCTGCGGGGATTGCCTACGGAAGCCGCCTGGGATCTGGGGCGACGCTCGGCGGAGCAGTTGCTGGATCTCCATCTGCTGGAGCAGGGGGAACCGCTGCGCCATCTGGCGTTATCGGTCTGGGGAACAGCAACGATGCGCAATGGCGGAGAAGACATTGCTCAGCTGTTGGCCCTGATCGGTGTTCGACCGGTTTGGGACGGCCCCACCCGAAGGTTGGTGGACCTGGAGGTGATTCCAGCCCGTTTGCTGGGTCGACCGCGGGTGGATGTGGTGCTGCGCATCTCCGGGCTGTTTCGCGACGCCTTCCCCCAGTTGGTGGGCTGGGTGCATCAGGCCCAGTCGATGGTGGCGGCCCTCGATGAACCGGATGAACTGAATCCCCTGGCTGAGCTCACCCGTCAAGGCGGGCCCCAGGGCCGCATTTATGGGTCCGCCCCCGGTGCCTACGGAGCCGGTCTGCAAGCCCTGATCGACAGTGGCGCCTGGGACTCGCGAGCAGACCTGGGCCAAGCCTTTCTCCGTTGGAGCCAATGGTCGTACGACGGTGCCGCTGCCCCCAGCCTTGATCGTTCCGGTCTCGAGCAGGCCCTGGGAAGGGTGCAGGTGGTGCTCCACAACCAGGACAACCGCGAACACGATCTGCTCGATTCCGACGACTACTACCAGTTCCAGGGGGGCCTTAGTGCAGCGGTGGAAGAGGTGTCAGGAGCACGGCCGCAACTGTGGTTCGGAGACCATTCCCGCCCCGAACGGCCTCGCCTGCACCGGCTCGAAAAGGAACTGGACAAGGTGATGCGGAGCCGGATGCTCAACCCCCGCTGGATCGAGGGAATGATGCAGCACGGCTACAAGGGTGCCTTCGAGATGGGGGCCAGCCTTGACTACCTCTTTGCCTACGACGCCTCCACCGATCGCGTTCCCGATTGGTGTTACGGGGCGCTGTGTGAGCAGTGGCTCAGCCAGCCGGAAATCCTCGACTTCCTGAAGGGGAGCAACCCCTGGGTGCTGAGGGACATGGCCGAACGGCTGCTGGAGGCCTCGAATCGAGGCCTTTGGACGTCAACAACGAAAGACCAGCTGCTTCACCTGCAACAGCTGGTGATCAGCAGCGAAGCCCAAATTGAACGGGGAAGCCCTATTTGTTGAGGTCGCGAACCATCTGACGGAACGGATCGATCGATCCAGGCTTGGAGGACGGCGCAGTGGATCCAGCCTTGGCCACTGGTTCCTCCTTGGGGTTCAGCTCTTCCTTACGGCCGAGGGGAGCAGCACCGGCTGGAGCAGGGGTGTTCACACCCGTGATGGCCGTGCCCTTGAGGCGCTTGCTCATCTCCTCGGTGCTCACCTGCTCAGCGAAGGTTTTCTTCACTGGGGTGGGAATGCCCGCGTTGAGGCTGATTGATTCTTCCTTCTTGACAACGCCGCCGAGGCCTTCGCTGCGCTTCTCAAGCTTCTCGGTTTCGGCAGCCACCTCCATGATCTGCTCCTTGGTGCCGGGACTGTCGACCGTGCCGGGGAAGGTGCGGCGAATCGTCTTCGACTCGCGCATGTAGTTCACATCCCCGAGGGAGGAGGAAGCGTCGGCATCAAGGAAGAACTCGGCCGGCTTCTCCTTTGCCGGCTTGCGCGGCTGAATCGTGGAGTCGGAATCTGCGGAATCCTTTTTCAGCAGACGATCCAAGAAGCCCATGTCGACCGGAACTGAGATGGAATGAACTTAGCGGCCGCAAAGGTCAATTCCATGGGTATCGGTGCCACACGTACGCAAAAGGCCAAGGTTGCTCAGCTGACGATCGATGGCCTCGCAGATCAACGGGCTGGCGGACCAGGTTGGTTGCATCTCGTAGTCGTACCAGGCCTCACCACCATCGAAACCAAGCCGGGCCGCCTCATCGATCAGCACGTCATGGCCCAGGCGGTAACGGGCGGGATGGGCCAACACTGCCAATCCACCGGCTTCATGGATGGCTTTAACCACCGCCTCAGCCCTTAGCGGTTCACCGACGACGGCATCACCACGGTTGTAGGGCTGGAGCGCAGGGTGGTTGAGCTCGAAGCCAAGGGCGAGCACATGAACGAGGCACCCCTTCAGCAGTGCACTGATTTCCATGCCGCTCCACACCGTGGGGACCTCAACACCGCTGGCACGCTGCTGATCCAGCCAGACGTGAATCTCCCGGTAGGCATGGCTGCTGTGGTGATCCGTCACCGCCAGGTGCTTGAGCCCCCGCTCGGTGGCCTGCTGGATGAGCTCGAGCGGTTCGAGGCTGCCGTCACTGCAGATGGTGTGGCAGTGGAAGTTGTGCGTAGTGGGACAGCTCGACGGTCCCACCTGTTCGAGCACGGCTTGGAGGGGGTGGGTCATCTCAACCCTCATCTCAGGCTTTGGCGGAGGCTTCGGCCCGCAGGCGGCGCCAACGGGCATAGAACTGAATCGACGCTGCCATGAACACCACCAGGGCGACGATGAACCAGGTCGCTGCGCTGGTGGGGAACTGCGTTTTGAACACCACCAGCATCACCACGATCACCAGCAGCAGCGTGGGCAGCTCATTCAGGGCGCGAAGCTGCTTGCCTGACCAGGCACAGGTGCCGGCGTGGAGTTGGCCCATCAGTCGGTAACAAAACACGTGATAAGCCAGCAGGGCCGCCACAAAACCGAGCTTGGCGTGCATCCAGCCCTGCTGAAGCCAAGAGGGCTGGGCCAGCAGCAACCCGATGGCCATCGATACCGCCACAGCCATTCCCGGCGTGGTGATGATGTTGGCGAGACGTTTCTCCATCAAGGCGTACTGATCGCGGAACGGCTGCTGCAGTTCCGGCGCCAGTTCCTCCGTTTCAACGTGATAGATGAACAGGCGCACCAGATAGAAGAGGCCCGCAAACCAAACCACGACCCCAACGATGTGCAGGGTCTTGAACCAGAGGTAGGCCTCGGGCGAAAACGTCATCAACACAACTGATCTGGAGCGACCTTACGCAGGGTTCAGGTGAGCGCGTCAAGAAAATCGCCGGCTCGACGTTGATGGGCCAACAGAACCTCGGGAGCCATGCGATCCAGGTTGCGGGCCATCATTGCTAGCCGGTATTGGCGCCGAAAGAAGTCTTGATGGCGATGGATGAACGTCCAGAACAGGGCATCCCAGGTGTCACACCACTCCCCTTTGCGGTAATCCGACATCTTGCGCACGTAGTTCGAGCCGGAGAGATAGGGCTTGGTGGTGAAGATGCCACCATCAGCGAACTGACTCATGCCATAGACGTTGGGAACCATCACCCAGTCGTAGGCATCCACAAACAGCTCCATGAACCAGGTGTAGATCCGGGTTGGATGGAATCCGCAGAGGAGCATCACATTGCCCAGGAGCATCAGGCGTTCGATGTGATGGCAATAGCCGGTCTCCAGGGCATGGCGGATGGCGTCATCAATCGGGGGCAGACCCGTTGATGCGGTGTAGAAGGCGGAGGGAATCGGCCGATCGTCGAAGCCCCAGAAATTGCCGTTGCGCATCTCCACGCCATGGCGCCGGTACATCGCCGCCATGAACTCCCGCCAGCCGACGATCTGACGCAGAAATCCCTCCAATGAATTGAGGGGGATGTCACCGGCTTCAGCCCGCTCCAGCGTTCGATCCAGCACCTGCTGCGGCGTGAGCAGACCGATGTTGAGCATCGGCGTAAGCACGCTGTGCCACATCACCTGGTGCTGAGTGCTGATCGCATCCTCGTAAGCCCCGAACTGGCGCAGGCGTTGTTCGAGGAATTGATCCAGCCAACGGGCTGCATCGCCATGGGTGACGGGGTAATGGAACCCGTCCCAGCTGCCGATGCCAGTCACCCCCTCCCCGATGAGCTGCTGCCGGGCGGTTTCAACGATGGCGTTCGTTGCGCTGGAGCAACCGGCCGGGGGCTCTGGAACCAGGATTCCCTTGGGGAGCTTCTTGCGGTTGTCGGCATCGAAACTCCAGCGGCCACCAACAGGACCACCATCAGGATCGATCAGCAGATCCAGTCGCTTGCGCTGCATCTCGTAGAAGCGACCCATCAGGGGCTTCTTGCCGGAGGCGAAATGGTCCTCGATGAAGGCCTCTGGAGTGAGCAGCATCGGGGTGGCGACGATCTCCAGACCGCAGCCGTGACGGGAGGCGAAGGTGGAGATCCGTTGGCTCAGAACATCGTCCACCGGATCCGCCAGATGAAAGGCCCGGTAGCCCTGATCGAGCAGATCACCAAGGATCTCAGCGGTGCTGGCCGCCTGCCCCTGGAGCACCCGCAACACGGTGAAGCCCTTGGCCTGAAGCATCTCGGCATAGGCATTCATCGAGGCCCGATGCAGGAGCAGGCGCTGCCGATGCACCTGGATGGGCCAGCGGGGATCAGAGCCGAACAGCAGCGGATCTTCGATCAGGGCCACGGCCCGTCCCGCCCGAAGCGCGGGATGGTGCTCAAACAGCTGATGGGGAAAAACGAGACTGAGATCCACCGTCAGCTGTCCTCCCCAGCAAGACGGCAGGCGCGTCGACCCAGCGCGGTGGCATAGGCGCGATCCACGGGTCCGGCCATGGGGCTCAACTGGCCAGCCCGGCAATTCATCACCACTTTTTCGCGATGGCCCTGCTGATCGTTGAGCCGCAGCACCAGCTGCCAGTGGTTCTTGGCGCTGCGGGTGATGCCGTCGGCACACACAGGGCCCGTGCACAGCCCGGGAGACGCCCAGACCGGAGTGGCAAGAAGAAACACTCCTGCCAGAGCCATGCAGAGATGACGGATCATGCGGAGAGTTCCTGAGGCTGTTCTTCTAAAGCAGCCCTGGCATCAGCGTCGGCTCCGTCGTCGGAAGGATGGAAGAAATCGTGGATGTCGCGGGCCAGCGCCTGTCCAACGCCAGGGGCCTTGGACAGGGTCTCAACCGATGCCAGCTGAATGGCATCAATCGAATGGAAGTGGGCCAAGAGATCCTTGACCCGCTTGGGCCCAACCCCAGGGATGTCAGAGAGACGTGAACGCTTCATCCGCTCACCACGCTGTTGGCGATGGAAGCTGACAGCGAAACGGTGGGCTTCGTCGCGAAGGCGGCGAAGGAGCACAACTCCGAGCTGATCCGGTTCACTCTCCAGCGGCTGGCTTTCGCCGGGGAGAAACACCTCCTCGCGCTGCTTGGCGAGGGAGCAGACGTTGAGATCCTCGTGCAGATCAAGCTCGCGCAGGGCCTCCATCACGGCAGACAGCTGGCCCTTGCCACCGTCGATCATCACCACATCGGGCCAGTCGTTGAGGCCGTCTGTCTGCAGAGCGCTGCCACCTTTGTGACGCAGGGCACCCACATCCACCCCTTCCGCCTTGGCCCGGGCCCAGCGCCGGAAACGACGGCGCATGATTTCCGCCATCGCCATGAAGTCGTCGCTGTGGCCAGCTCGGATGCTGCTGCTGCGGATCTTGTACTTGCGGTAGTGCTGCTTGGCGGGCAGCCCGTCGATGAACACCACCTGGGAGGCCACGGCATCGCTGCCCTGGATGTGACTGATGTCGTAGCCCTCGATCCGCCGCGGCGGGGTGGGCAACTCCAGCAGTTGCGCCAGATCCTCCGTGGCCAACGACTGCTTCTCCTGACCTTGCTTGGCGCGGAGCAACTCAAACTCCGCGTTGCGCTGCACCAGTTCGATCAGGTCGGCTTTCTGCTGGCGCTGCGGGCAGTGGATCTGCACCCGACGCTCGCGCTGTTCCGAGAGCCAATCCTCCATCAGTTTCTGCTGGGGCAGAGCGTGCTGCACCAACAACTCGGGGGGCACCTCAACCGAATCCACCTGGCTGTAGTGCTCTTCGATCACCCGTTGCAGGATCAGTCCAGGTTCCAGACCTGAGGCGTCAGCGGTGTAGCCAAGACGTCCCACCAACTTCCCGGCGCGCATCTGAAACAGCTGCACGGCCGCCAAACGTTCATCGAAGGCAAGGGCCAGCACATCGCGACTCACGGAGGAATCCGGAAGGCTCATCTTCTGATCGGCGGTGAGCTGATCCAGCCCCTGAAGTTGATCGCGAACCCGGGCCGCCGACTCGTAGTCCATTCGCTCGGCATACCGCTCCATCTGCTCCTGAAGCAGCTGCTGCAGTTCATCGCTGCGGCCCTGGAACACCATCGCCACCTTGCGCAGTGTGCGGTGATAGTCCTCCGAGCTGATTTTTTCCTGGCAGACCCCCGGACAGCGCCCGATGCTGTAGTTGAGGCAGGTGCGGTCGGGGTACATCGGCCGGGGTCGTTGCCGCAGCGGGAACACCCGCTTCACCAGAAACAGGGTGCGACGCAGCAGCCCCACATCGACATAGGGCCCGTAAAAGCGATCCAGGGGGCTGCGGAAGCGACGGCGACGGGTGATGAAAATCCGCGGATAGGCCTCACTCCAGGTGATGCAGAGGTAGGGGTATTTCTTGTCGTCCTTCAGCAACACGTTGAAGTGGGGCTGATGGTTCTTGATCAGGTTCGACTCGAGAACGAGGGCCTCCGCCTCGCTGTCGGTGACGATGAACTCAATCTCACAGACCTGGCGTGTCATCAGCCGGATCCGTGGCGACAGATCATGCCGACTGCGGAAATAGCTGCGCACACGGCTGCGCAACGCTTTCGACTTGCCGACGTAGAGGATCCGGTCGTCACCGTCCCGCATCAGATAGCAACCCGGCTCAGCGGGGATCTCTTTGAGGCGGCGTTCAAGACGCTTGGGCTGCGTCAGCAGCGGTGCACCGGAGGCGGCATCCACCAGGCCAGCTCAGCCGCCGTAATTCCAGCCGGTGCTGGCCAGGTTCAGGGCCTCGCCATCGGCGATCAGGCGCGCAGTTTTCACTTCGCCCACAAAAACGGTGTGGTCACCATGCTTGATCGAGCCCACGAGTTCGCACTCCACACCACCGACGGCATCGGTGAGCAGGGGAAGACCAAGTTCGCCCTCCTCGAAGGGTGCCGCTTCAAAGCGACCACCGAGCGCCTTCTGGGGCTTGAAGAACACGGCTGCCAGATCTTTCTGATCGGCCCGCAGCACGTTGAGCGAGAACTTGCCGGTGGCCTCGATGATGGCGTGACTGCTGCTGTCAGCCCGAACACCCATCACCACCAAGGGCGGTTCGAACGATCCCTGGGTCACCCAGCTGGCCGTGAATCCGTTGACCTCATCGCCGTTGCGAACGCCGCAGATGAAGAGCCCATGGGGGATCTTGCGAAGCAGGACCTTCTTGGCGTCGGCGTCGAGGCTCATGGCACAGATGCGTTGGTTGAAATCTAAACAGCGATCCACTGCATAGGATCCGCCCATCGCTGATTCCCGATGCGGGCGCTCTACCCCGGCAGTTTCGACCCTCTCACCAATGGTCATATGGACCTGATCGAGCGGGCGGTAAGCCTGTTTGGAGAGGTGGTTGTCGCGGTGCTCAGCAATCCGAGCAAACGACCCGCGTTCAGTGTCGAAGAGCGGATCGAACAGATCCGCACGGCGACACGCCACCTCTCCGGCGTTGAAGTGATCAGTTTTGATGGCCTCACAGTGAACTGTGCCGTCACCCATCGCGCCGACCTGATCCTGAGGGGCCTGCGAGCGATGAGTGACTTCGAATACGAACTGCAGATCGCCCACACCAACCGCTCCTTGGCAGACGATCTGGAAACGGTGTTCATGGCCACCACAGCCCGCCACAGCTTCCTCAGCAGCTCGGTGGTGAAGGAAGTGGCCCGCTTCGGTGGATCGATCGACCACATGGTTCCGCCAGAGGTGGCGAAGGACCTCAACAGGCTCTTTAATTCAACTTTCCATGCCAGCTGAGATGAACGACGTCCGGTTCTCCGTTCTCGATCAACTCGATCAGCTGGAGGAAGTTGTGCTGGAGGGCAGTCGGCTGCCCTTCACCGGCGGACGATTGGTCAACGAAACGGATGCCGTCGAGCTGCTGGATGCAGTCCGCGATGAATTGCCGAAGGAGCTGGAGCGGGCCGCCAAACTGCTTGATCGCCGGGACGAGTTCATTAACACCGCCCGCAGGAACGCCGAGGAGATCGTTGAACAAGCCCAGCGTCAGCGCGAACAGCTGGTGAACAACGCCGCGATCCGCCAGGAAGCGGAACGGCAGGTGAATGAGATGCGTGAGCAAGCCCGCCAGCAGTGTGAGCAGTTGCTCCAGAAAACGCGCGAGCAGGGGGCGAAGTTGGAGCAGGAGATGCAAAGCAAGCTGGCCCAGTTGGAACAGCAGTTCGCCTCACGCCGCCAGCAGCTGGAGCAGGAAGCACTGGAGCGTCGCCAGCAGCTGGATCAAGAAGCGATTGAGCTGAAGCGTCAACACGCTGAGCGACTCGACGCCAGCCGCCAACAGGCCCAGCAGCAAATCCAACAGATCGAGGCCAACGCAGCGGAACTCAAGCGCCATCACGCTGAGCAGCATGAAGCCAACCGACAGCAGGCGCTGCAGGATCTGGAGACCATTCGCCGTGAAGCCCTGCGTCTGCAGAAGGAAGGCCGCGATGAGGCCGAGCGAATTCACAACGACGCGCTGCAGTTCCGCCAGCAGACCCAACAACAGTGCGAGTCGCTGATCCAACGCAGCCGCCAGGAAGCAGCCGGCGTTCAGGACGGGGCCAACCGTTACGCCGAGCAGACCCTGGGGGAGCTGGAGGTTCGCCTCAAGGAAATGGCCCAGGTGGTGATGGCCGGCCGTCAGGAGCTCTCCAAGATTCAGACGATCCGCTCCGCGGCCCCTGGCGCCAACGCTGGCGACGACAGCAAAACCGTTCCGTTCAGTCGGGCTCAGAGGGCAGCGTCACGGCTGCGGTCCATGCGGGGCAACGTCTGATCCGCTGGCTGGCCAGCAGGATCTGGCCCATCACGGAGTTGGGTGCATAGGACCCGTTGGCAATCATGCTCACGTAACGGGGTCCATCAGCGGTTTCAAGAATGCCCGAGATCGATCGAACTCCTCTGAGGGTGCCGGTCTTTCCCCAGAAGCGACCCACAAGTGGTGTGCCCCAGAAGTAGTTGCGCAGCGTTCCCCTCTGGCCTGCAATCGCCATCGAGGCCTGGTAGTAAGCCGCCAGGGGGTGTTGCGCCATGCGCCACAGCAGCACAGACAGGGAACGGCTGGTGAGACGGTTGCCACGTGAGAGTCCGCTGCCGTCCCGCAGCCGAAGTCCCGTCATCGGGATGCCCTGGGCTTGCAACCAGCGGGTGGTGGCGATGGACGCACGATTCACATCCCAAACGTCCGCCGCCTCACGCATCAGCACCTCAGCGGTGAAATTGTGGCTCTCCGTGTTGGCCAGGCTGAGCAGGGCGTGCATCGGCGCGGAATCCTCGCTGTGCAGGACAACACTCGCTCGCCAGTTCCGCGCAAGGGCCGCCTCTCGGGTCCGCTGATCAACCATCTGCAGGCGGATCTGTCCCCCTTGCTGCTGCACGGTGGAATTGAGGATCCGCTGCAGCCGTGCCGCTGGATCCATCACCGCCATGTGCAAGGCGTTGCTGGTGAGGGCAAGGCGGGTTATCGGTGCGCCGTAGGCGTAGGAGCGATCCGCAGGGTCCCAATCGGCAGGCCACCAGAGTTGACGCGGTTCCTCCCGCACCATCAGCTGAACCGGCGCAGAGGCGGAGCTGGAGGTGCTACTGGAGCCGCCCTGGCCGAGGGCCACCATGGCGAACTTCTGGATCTCGGCAATGCTGAGGTCGGGATCGCCCTCCCCCACGATCTCCAGTGATCCATCGGGATGACGCAACAGCTGCGTCTTCAGACGGAAGTCGGGGCCGAGGCGATCCAGGGCAAAGGCCGTGCTGACCAGTTTCTGATTTGATGCAGGAATCCGGGGGATCCCCCCGTTGAGATCAGCCAGCAGCTGACCCCGTTGATCGACAACGCTGACGCTCCAAAGCCGCTCTTCCGTGCCCACCGCTGATTCCAGGGCCGTCTGCAAGGCCGGGCACAGTGCACCGCCGCTGAGCATGGCCTGGCCCTGACGCTGCACCACCGGAGGTGGTGCCAACAGTGGAGGCGCTGCCCTGACGGGCAACTGGGGCGCCAGCACCAGCAGGGAGACCAGGGCAGATCGAATCACAGAGGCATCACTCCGCTCACGACCCCGTTCAAGCGGTAGAGGCGACCCTCCAGCTCAACGGGCACACCCACCTTGAGCTTGGTTCCACCGATCACAACACCGGAGGGTTTGATCTCAGCCTGGGCCTCCATCACGAACCGGGCATGGCGGGGTAGAGCCGTGGCGGGGGCATCGGCGAGCACCACCGAACCATCGGGCTGCACCGCCGTCAGTGGAGTGGTGACGTCATCCACCGACACCAGGCTCACCCGTCCAGCCGGTTGATTGCGAATCACGATGTTGAGGGCTGCTTCCTCCCGCACTGAATTCAGCAGCTGCTCGGGATCAGCGCTGTACAGCCGCACCACATCAACGCTCACCTGCACAGGCTTCACGGCACCGGTGGCCTTGGCGACCGCATTCGAGAGCTTGGGGGACCAGACAACCCCGGCCAGAGCGGCCAAGGCGACGACTCCAGCCACGGCATCGATGGGTGAAAGGGATCGAAGCCTGTTGAGCACCATCGAAGGGGAGCCTGGGCTTGAACCTTAAGGAGGGTCTGAGCCTGGATCAAGCCAGAGGCGGCTCAATTGCGCAGACCATCAAGGAAGCGGTCGACCCCGGACAGCTGTTGCTTGATGCTGTCGGGATCTTCACCGGCCAGAAGCGCTGCTGTGGTGTCGGGATCCGGACGTTCGGGGAGCACCTCCAGTTGCCGGTAACCATCGGGATCCTGGCGATAGAGACGCCAGTCATCGGGGAAGCAGCGCATCAACGCGCCTCCCTCCAGGGGCTGGAGCCAGTAGGCCTGCTGCCAGCTGGCCACGAAACCCTTTCGGCGCTCCCGGGCCACGCTGCCGATGCCGACGGCGGCGTCTTCGAGACGTCCATTCAGCATCAGAACCACTCCTGCGTGGTTCTCACACAAGGCCTGGAACTCCTCGTAATCCGCAGGGGAGGGGTTCACCGAAAGCAGAAGGCGGGTGTCGGGAACATCGCTCTCCGCCCGTTTGAGCTGATTGAAATCAAGGATCACCTCCTTGAGGTCCTCCGCATCGCGCCGGGCCAGGGCGGCAGCACCGGCATCGGGCCAAACCATCAACAAATCCCTACCGGCAGCGATCAGTGCTCGGGCCAGCCGCACCGCCACCGGAAGCAGGCGAAGACCTTCAAAACGGAGGCTTGCGGCCCAGCGTTGACCGTCGCCGGATCCAACGGCCGCCAGGGCGGCTTGCAGCATGGCCTCCTCGGCGGCAAGCAGATCCGCGGGGAGGGCGAGACAGGAAGCGTCGGATTGAGTCATCGCCAAAGCATGTCAGGACAATGCCGTTAACGCGGAGGCAAAGCGGCCGGGAACTGCGTCGAGATCCTGATCCGACAACCAGGAGCCAAGGGTCAACCGCAGGCCCGACTGACGTTCAGGCCCGGGAATGCCCATGGCCGTGAGCACAGCACTGTCGGCACTGCTGCCACTGCTGCAGGCACTGCCGCTGCTGCAGGCCACCCCCCCCGCCGCCAGCCGTCGCACCAGATCGCGTCCGGGCAGCGGCTGTCCACCAACGGTTTTGGCCAACAACGCGATGTGATGGGGCAGACGCTGATCGGGAGAAGGGCCGCAGAGCTGAAGCTGGGGTAGCTCCAGCAGGCGTTCGAGCAGTTGATCCCGTTGACGACGGATCTGGGTTGAACTGCCCGGTGGAACGTGCTGGCTGACGGGGTCAAAGCTGGGAAGGGCCATCAGGGCTTCGGCCATGCCACCCACCAAAACAACAGGTTCGGTACCGGAGCGCAGGCCGTGCTCCTGTCCACCGCCGCCCTGGAGCGGTGAAAGGTCCACACCCGGTGCCCGAATCAACAGGCCCACGCCACGGGGGCCACGGAACTTGTGGGCGGAGAGGGTCAGCAGATCAACGCCGAGCCGGTCGAAGGCGAAGCAACCCTGGGGAACAAGCTGGGTGGCATCGCTATGGATGACGATGCCGCGCTCGCGGCAGGCCCGAGCGATCGTGCTGATCGGTTGCAGTGCACCCACCTCGCCCTGGGCTGCAATCAGTGAAACCAATCGGGTTGGAGCGGATATCAACCGATCGAGCTGATCGAGCCGCAGTACGCCCTGCCCATCAACGGGCCATTCGGCAATGGTCCAGCCCAGGGCTTCCAGTTGGTGCGCCGCAGCGACCACCGCCGGATGCTCCACCGCAGAGATCACCAACCGGCCCGGGACAAGACCGGCAGCACTGCCGAGCAAGGCAAGGTGCACGGATTCCGTCGCCCCTGAGGTGACGATCAACTGGTCAGGATTGACAGCAAAGCGCTCGGCGATGCGCCAGCGCGCTCGCTCTAGAGCTTCCGCTGCTGCCAACCCAGCCCCATGGAGGCTGCTGGGGTTAGCCCAGGCCGTCTGCTGGAGCTGCTGCATCACCGCGATCACCGCCGGCAGGGGCGGTGTCGTGGCAGCAGCATCCAGGTAGAGCTCAGGGGGTTCCACGCTCGAACCGCGCCTTGGTGCGCTGCTCCAGGGACTCACTGGCGAGATTGAGCATCGAGTCGAGGGACGTGCTGCTGAGGAAAGCCTGCACCTTCTGCTGCGCCTCATCGCGGAGGCAGCGGTCGGGGCGCTGACACTGCTCAGCGCAATCCTTGGAGCAATCGAAGTCGGTTGCGGCCATCGGCGCAGGTGAAGCGGCAGGGGCTTCGCTGGTCGAAGCCATCGAGGATCCTGCCGGCACCAGATCGGGCGTCAGCACCCCGTCAAACACCGCTTCGGCGGGTCCCTTCATCAGCACGGAACCGGTGCGATCACGCCACTCAATCATCAGTGGACCGCCGGGCAGCACCACCTCGGCGCAGTCATCGGCGAGGCCCAGCAGTACCGCCGCCACCAGGGTGGCGCAGGCACCGGTGCCGCAGGCCAATGTCGGGCCAGCACCCCGTTCCCAGACCCGGATCTCCAGCCGCTCACGGCTATGCACCTGGAGGAAATGAACGTTGGTCTTGGCCGGGAAGGCCGGATGCACCTCCAGGGCAGCACCCCAGGCATCAAAGGGAATGCTGGCCAGGTCGTCGACGGGCACCACCACATGGGGATTGCCCATGCCAACAGCCGCCACTTTCAGCTGTTCTCCCTCCAGCAGCAGCACCCCCTGCGGCAGGCCGTCTTCGGGCATCAGGGTTGTGGGGATGCCCTCGGAGGTGAGGAAAGGAGGACCCATGTCCACCCGCAACTGGCCATCGGCCATCAGTTCGGGGCGAATCATTCCCGCCAGGGTTTCGATGTCCCAGCGGCGGCCAGGGGCATCACCGTCGGTGTCGGCCAGGTAGCGGGCCAGGCAGCGAATGCCGTTGCCACACATTTCGGCTTCACTGCCATCGGCATTGAGAATCCGCATCCGCAGTTCTCCCTCTGCCTGAGGAGGCAGCGCCAGAATCAGGCCATCGCCACCAACGCCGAAGCGCCGATCACAGATGCGCCGCACCCAGGCGGGATCGGGATTGCTGATGGCATCGGGCAGTTGTCCCTGCCGGCCTTCAACGATCAGGAAGTCGTTGCCAAGTCCCTGATATTTGCTGAACTGCAGCATGCGTGGCCGGTATTGCCCCCGAATCCTATGGAGACATCTCCACTCGATCCAAGCCTTCCGGGGGTTCGGTTGCTGCAGAGCTGGATTCGTGAACAGCTCCCCCTCAGCATTGCTGTGGTGGGACAGGAGCCCATCGAGGGGCGTCTGATCTGGCAGGACCCTGAATTTCTGGCCATCGAACGGGCGGGTGCGAGCCGGCCCGTGCTGATCAACCGTCGGCAGATCAGTGTGATCCGCTCCCTCGGCTGAACACCAGGCATGTGGCACGATCGCAACCTTGCCGAGCGCTGGTTCCGTGAACGCTGCCAACCCTGCCGTCGACGCCAGTGCACAGACCGGTCGTTATGACCCCACTGCGCTGGAGCAGCGCTGGCAGGAGAGTTGGAAGGCGGATGGGGTCGATACCACAGAAGAAGGTGGTGAGAAGCCCGGATTCTTTGCCCTGTCGATGTTCCCGTACCCCTCGGGAAGCCTGCACATGGGCCATGTGCGCAACTACGTGATCACCGATGTGATCGCCCGGGTTCAACGCATGCGGGGCCATGCCGTGCTGCATCCGATGGGCTGGGATGCCTTCGGACTTCCCGCTGAAAACGCGGCAATCGAACGCAATGTGGACCCCGGCGAGTGGACCGACCGCAACATCGATCAGATGCGGGCGCAGCTGGATCGCCTTGGCCTTTCGATCGATTGGAGCCGCGAACAGGCGACCTGCCACAGCGACTACTACCGCTGGACCCAGTGGCTGTTCCTTGAACTGCTCGAAGGAGGGCTGGCCTATCGCAAGAACGCCACCGTCAACTGGGATCCCGTCGACCAGACCGTGCTGGCCAATGAGCAGGTGGATGGTGACGGCCGCTCCTGGCGCTCCGGAGCTCTGGTGGAACAACGCCAGCTGAACCAGTGGTTCCTGCGCATCACTGACTACGCCGAGCCACTGCTCAACGACCTGGACGCCCTCAAGGGCTGGCCGGAACGGGTGCGCACCATGCAGGCCAACTGGATCGGTCGCTCGGAAGGGGCGGAGATCAGCTTCAGCGTTGAGGGAGAACAGGATCAGACGATCACGGTGTTCACCACCCGACCCGACACCCTCGCTGGGGCGAGCTACGTGGTGCTGGCACCGGAAAACGAGCTGGTGGAGAGCCTCACCAGCACTGAACAGAAGGACACGGTGGAGGCTTTCAGCAAGGAGGTGGCTCGTCTGAGCACGATCGAACGCACCAGTGATGACAGGCCCAAACGGGGCGTGCCCATCGGCAGTCATGTGATCAACCCCCTGACGGGGGCGGTGCTACCGGTGTGGATCGCCGACTACGTGCTGGCCGAGTACGGCACGGGCGCCGTGATGGGCGTACCGGCCCACGACCAACGCGACATCGCCTTTGCCCAGTCGAACGGTCTGCCGATCCAGCAGGTGATCGACGCCGAGGGAGCTGCTGAAGCCATCGCGGCCGGTCAGGCCTGGACGGATGCCGGAACACTGGTCAACTCCGGCAGCTTCGATGGCACGGCCTCCAGCGAAGCCAAGGGCGCCATCACCGGCCACGGCGCCGAAAAGGGCTGGGCACGGAGCAAGGTCACCTATCGCCTTCGCGACTGGCTGATCTCACGCCAGCGCTACTGGGGCTGCCCCATTCCCGTCATCCACTGCGATGACTGCGGTGCTGTTCCGGTGCCCCGCGAGGACCTTCCGGTGGAGCTGCCCCGGGGCATTGATCTCTCTGGAAAGGGCGGTTCGCCCCTGAGCCAGCAGAGCGACTGGGTGAATGTGGCTTGCCCCTGCTGCGGCAAGCCGGCCAAGCGGGAAACAGACACCATGGACACCTTCATGTGTTCCTCCTGGTATTTCCTGCGCTTCGCCGATCCCCACAACACCGAGAAACCCTTCAGCAAGGAGGCGGTGAACCGCTGGTTGCCGGTGAAGCAATACGTGGGCGGCATCGAACACGCGATCCTGCACCTGCTCTACGCCCGTTTCTTCACCAAGGCGCTGAAGGATCGCGGCCTGGTCGACATCAACGAACCGTTTGAACGGCTCCTCACCCAGGGCATGGTGCAGGGAATCACCTACCGCAATGCGACAACCGGCAAGTACATCGCTCCAGCGGACGTGGCAGATCCCGAAAATCCCCGGGACCCCAACACGGGCGACAAGCTTGAAGTGTTGTTCGAGAAGATGTCGAAGTCGAAGTACAACGGCGTTGACCCCGCGGCGGTGATCGACCGCTACGGCGCAGACACAGCCCGCATGTTCATCCTGTTCAAGGCTCCGCCGGAGAAGGATCTGGAGTGGGATGACGCCGATGTGGAGGGCCAGTTCCGCTTCCTGCAACGGCTTTGGCGCCTTGTTGAGACGGGTGCAGCCCGCATCGACTCACTCGAGCCGATGCAACGGCCAGCCGATCTGAGCGATGCCGACAGCGACGTACGTCGGGCGCTGCACCTGGCCATCGAAGCCGTCAGCGAGGACCTCAGCGACGAGATCCAACTGAACACGGCCATCTCCGAGCTGATGAAGCTCTCCAATGCCATCAGCTCCACGGGCATCGAGGCCCTGAGTGCACCTGTGTTGCAGGAAGCTCTTTCCGGACTGGTTCGCCTGCTGGCTCCGTTCGCGCCTCATCTGGCGGAGGAGTTCTGGAGCCGTCTGGGGGGAAGCGACAGCGTGCACCGTCAAAGCTGGCCGGTTCTGGATCCAACGGCGCTGGTGCAGGACAGCGTTGAAGTGGTGATCCAGGTGAAGGGCAAGGTGCGGGGCAAGCTGCAGGTTCCGGCCTCCGCAGACAAGGAAGAGCTGGAACGTCTCGCCCTGGCCAGTGATGTGGCCGAAAAATGGTTGGAGGGCGCAGCCCCCCGTCGGGTGATCGTGGTCCCCGGAAAACTGGTGAACCTGGTTCCCTGAACCCAGGCGGGATCAGCCTTTGCTGAAACGCATCGAGGCGGGCTGGCTCCAGTCGCCCTGGGCACTGAAGCCGCGCTGGTTGCCGATGAGGTGACGCAGAATCCAAAAGATGGATTCATCGGTGCCATCCCCGAGGGCCAGGCGAATTTCATCGGCGGAGCGGGCCACACCGTCGGCCAGGATCGCTTCTACACGACCTTGAAGGTCGAGAATCGCCGCCGCCGCCTTCTTGCCGGCTTCCACGCCGGGCTGGTGGTAGGCGTTGATGTTCACCAGTTCGCCGTAGAGACCGACGGCGCGCTCGAACAGAGCGATCAAGGCGCCGAGACGGCGGGCATCAAAGCGGCGCATGCTGATCGTCATGCTCTGGCGGCCACCCTCGGTAAGGGCTGAGCGGGTGCCCTGGAGGAAACCATCAAGGAAGTCGCCGGGGCATTCCCCGCCAAGCGTGGGGATATCGCTCACGTCTTCGAGCACCTCAATAAAGGTGGCGAAGAAATTGTCGACGCCGTCGCGCAGCTGCTGCACGTAGGCGTGCTGGTCGGTGGAGCCTTTGTTGCCGTACACAGCGATGCCCTGATGCACAACGTCACCGTTGCGATCGAGACGCTTGCCCAGGGATTCCATCACCAGCTGCTGGAGGTAACGGCTGAACACCTCCAGACGATCGCGGTAGGGCAGAACAACCATGTCGCGCTGACCACGACCACCACCGGCCACGAACCAGGAAGCGGCCATCAGGGCGGCTGGATTGCGGCGCAGATCCGCGGCGCGGGTGGCGGCATCCATCTGAGAGGCGCCGGTAAGGAAATCGCGGATGTCACAGCCAATCAAGGCACCGGGCAGCAGACCAACGGCACTAGTGATGCTGGTGCGCCCCCCCACCCAATCGAACATGTCGAAGCGCTTGAGCCAACCTTCCTTCTGGGCCTGCTGATCCAGCTTGCTGTCGAGCATCGTCACGGCAACGGCCTGGCCGGCCCACTGGCCCCCAGCGGCCTCGAGGCGGTGGCGAGCCTGCTCCATGCCGAGATGGGGTTCGGGTGTCCCCCCCGACTTGCTCACCGTCACCACCAGGGTGCGGTCGAGACGACCCTCCAACCCCGCCAGGACGTTGCTCATCCCATTGGGATCGACGTTGTCGAAGAAATGAAACGGAAGCCCCTCGCCCGGATTCTGAAGAGCCTTGATCATCAAGGCGGGACCCAAACCACTGCCGCCGATGCCGATCCAGAGCACATCGGTGAAGGCTTCGCCGTTGGGGGCCTTGATCGTTCCGTTGATCACATCCCGCCCAAAGGCGGCGATCAGATCGATTTCCCTGGAGATGTGCTGCTGAAGCTCTGACGAGGGGGCGAGTTCAGGGGTGCGCAGCCAGTAATGCCCCACCTGGCGCTGCTCATCAGGATTGGCGATGGCGCCGGCTTCCAGCTCCTGCATCGCTGCGAACGCCTTGTCCATTCGCGGCTGCAGCTGTTGCAGATCGGTGGCGTTCACATGCATCCGGCTGATGTCGAGCCAGACGCCCAGATCATCGTGATACCAGCTGAGATCGCAGAACCTCTGCCACTGAATATGAGCGTCGGAAGCGTTGAAATCCGGAAAGCTCATGCCTGGCGGACGGTGCAGTCCTGCTGAACGTATCCAGAATCTGACGGGTTGCCCGCATAAAAGGACACCACAGCTAGTTTCATGTCCCCTGACCCCATTTCCATCCCCCATGGCTGAGCCATTGCGATGGACAACAGCCTTTTTGGCGACGGCAGCGAGCCTGTGCATGGTTGGCCAGTGGTCACACCCGGTTGCTGAGGTTGGGGATCAAGCGCGTGTTCTGGTGGGGGACAGGCTCGAGCCCACTGACTTCACACCCGAAGAACTGAAGCTGCTGCAACGGCGCTTCGGGGTGCACGGCCCCCAGACGCAGCTGGCCCAGCTCTTCACCAGCGGGATGGATCAGCTCCGTCCATTGCGCGCATCCACCCTGGATCGTCTTCGCGAGCTGAAGCCGGTGATCCTGCGCCAAGCAGCGGCGCATCAGGTGAATCCAATGCTGATCACCGCCGTTCTTTTCGACGAAATTCAGCACTCCAAGCCGGGAGAGAGCCTCCCCTTCATCGCCCATTCCGGTCTGGTGAAGACCCATGGACCGGCCCAGATCAGCGTTTCGGAACTGATCCATCAGAACCGACTGCCGGCGAACCCAACACAGGAGGAGATCACCTGGGCCCGCAATCAATTGCTGGACCCCGAGATGAACATCACCCTGCTGGCGGCCAAGTTTCAACGGCTGAAGCTGGCCCTTGGTCTGCCGGAGAGCTTGATGCTTCAGGCGAGCCGTTCCTATTTGGATGCCAAGGCGATCGCCACCCTCACCTATCTCCACAACGGAAAATTGGATTACCCAGCACGGGTGTTGGGCTACATGCAGGACCCTGAACTGCACGCGTTAATTTACGGCGGTCGCCAACCAAATCCCGACATCACGGTTTAGGGATCCATGACGAGCACTTGGCTGCGTGAGCGGCCCAACCCAATCCCTCGTCTCCTCATCCCTCAGTTGAGGGAGTTCATCAGCTCTGCCTCTCCCCCATATGGGGGATGTGGACGCTCACCTATCTGATGAAACATCGATCCAGCACGGCAGATCGATGAAACAACTCCTTCACCTGCTGGCATTTGGCCTGCTTGTCCCATCAACCGCACTCGCTCAGGTGAACGCCGAAGTGGTAGCACAGTGCAGAGACGCCAGGGATTTCTATGGCTGCGTCAGGGCCTTCACCACTCCAGTACGGCGTTCCGATGACACTCCCCCTTTTGACGGCGTGATGGGGCAGGTGGCTGCAGGCCTGATCTCAGGCCCGAGCTATCGCAATACACCGACAACTTTCCCCGGGGGCATGAATCCGGCTGGTCTTCTTGAAGGGATCCTGCGGGGCGTCCTGCGCTGAACCGATTGAAGCGGCTGATGGCGGCGTGTTTGGTTTTGCGGCCGCTGACCCGCTTGCGCCAAAGCTTGAACGATGACGCTTTCATCTGTTGCCGCATCACTGCGATCACCTGCGGCTCGGAGAGTCCGAATTGAAACTCGATCGCCTCGAAGGGCGTTCGATCTTCCCAAGCCATTTCGATAATGCGATCAAGATCCTCGCTGGGGAGCGTTTTCACCGACGCAGTACACAGGAATGCGAACGCTAACGACGCATCAACTCACGCAGAGGTCACCGAGGGCCGCCAGCCGCGTCTGAAGTTTCGACCAGTCAAAACTGCGGGGATCATCCCGTTCTCCGCCCAGATCCACATGGCGATGGGTGGTGATCGCCGCTGGCGGCAGATTGAAGGAGCGGATCCAACCCGATAACACCAGGGCCAGCGCGTCGTATTGCTTGGAGGTGTAGCCAACGTGGGAACGGTTGGCATTCGCGCCTGATGGTGGTGTCTCCAAGCTCAGATGAAGAGCAAAGTTGTTGATGGAACCCTTGAGCTTCCTGTTGGTGATCGCCCACTCTCCCAGAAAGGCTGAAAAACCTGCGCCATAGGCCCGGCTCAAGGGATCCACCAGATCCAGAGCGCGTCCGTCCTGGCCCACCAGGGTGTGATAACTCACCTGATCCTCATCGCGGGGATGGGGCGTCATGAAGGTGTTCAGAGCGGAGCTCAAGGAGTAGACGGTTTCGTGCAGCACCACCACCCTCGGCGTGGCGTCGATTACACGACCGTAGGCGTCCTTGTTGTAGCGCTCGCCAAAATTGGTGGGATCGATCTTCACGAAGGTCCGCCAGGAAGCCGAACGGGCATCGAGCTTGTTCAAACGCGACCGCAACGCCCTGTCCACACCCGAACACTGCCGGGCCAGGGGCGATCGCCAGGAGCGCGACTTCGGCGGTAACGGCACTGAAGCGGAGGGGTTGTCCTCCCGTTGGCGACCACGCTCCATCCCCACAGAAGAGAGCTTCCCTGGCTCCATCAACGACCAGCTGGTCAGCCCCAGAGCCAACGTCCCCGCTGCAGCAACGCCGATGGAGAGCGGACGGTGCTGTTCAACGCGGTTCCATACACCGGTGCAGAAACGGCTTAGACGATCTCGAACCATCGATCCCGCAACTGCCGTTGTTCCGTTGTGCACCCAGGATCCCAATCCAACGTCCAATGGTCCACACCCGCATCAGGGAAGAGCTGGGTCTCCTTGAGCAGGCTGCGTCGTGAATAGGTGACGCGCACACACTCATGCTTCTCAAGCAGAACTGCGAGGTCACTGCTGCGACGCACCCGGTAGCCATTGATCGCCAACAGCTCATCACCCACCACAAGCCCTGCCTGTTGTCCGGGACTGTCGCGCCGCACCCGCTGAATCAAAGCGGCGCCCTCAGCATCCTTGAGGGTGAGTCCATGATCGGGATGCTTGAGCGGCACAGGGTCCATGCGCAGCCCCAGAGCCTTTACGCAATCAAGCAGGGGAACGGCCTCGGGCTGGTCCAACCATTGATCCAGATCCGAGGCAAGATCGCGATCCCATCGAGCCACCGCCGCCTTGATGTGATCACGGCTGTAGCCACGGGCCTGACGGCCGGGGCCTTGCCACAACTCGCGCAGGATCGCGGCCATGGAGTGGCCGCGCTGCCGCAGGCGCACGTCGAGGCAGAAGGCCACCGCTGCACCGAGGCGGTAGTAGCTGATCTGGCTGTCCCGCGAGGCTGGCGTGGCTTTGTAGAGCTTGATCCACGCCTCACGGGCACTGGCCGCCAACGACTGGATCGAGCAACCGGGTGACATCAGCACGCTGGACAGCTCCTCACCCAGATCCTTGAGCAGAGTCGGTCGATCCGAACAGCCCGCCAACAGGGGCAGGCTGAGGTCGAAGTAGCTGGTGATTCCCTCGGCAAACCAGAGGCCTTCGGTGATCACCGCCTGCCCGTAGTCGTAGGGGCGAAGCTCAACGGGCCGCAGCCGCCGCACATTCCACTGGTGCAGGTATTCATGGCCGATCAGCTGCAACAGCTGCCGGTACCCCTTGGGCTTGGCCAGAGCCGACCAGCTGAACTGCAGTACAGCACTGTGGTCGTGTTCGAGGCCGCCGTAACCCTGATCAAGCAGTTGCAGCACAAGCTGGTAGCGGTCCCCCGACGGGGGAGGGGTTCCCAGCAAGCGACAGGTGGCACTGCACACCTTTTCGATGTCGCTGATGAAGTTCGGCGGCCAACCCATCGGTGGCGTTCCGATCAGCAACAGCTCATGGGTCTTGCCCTCCACCATGAAGGGTTCTGCCTGAAAAGGCCCCGCATGCAGCGGGCTGTCCACGAGGGCATCGAAATCGGCAGCGACCCAGCCCTCAGCGCTGGGCTCCAGCGGCAGATGCACACTCCAGTGCTCCGGAACCGTGACGGCAACGTGGTGTGGTGACCAGCGGCACCCGTCGATGTCCATCGCCACAGCAGCGAGGCAGAGCGACGCGAAATCAGGATCCAGCAACCCGGTGCGGACAGTGAGATCCCGGGCTTCCAGCTGATAGTTGAGCGTGAGCGGGCTCAGATCCGGCAGATCACAGAGCCACTGGTGCGGCGCGATGCGACGCACCGGCAGCTCCTCGTCATTGGCCAGCAGCTGCAGGCTGTGCAAGTGCTGGGCGTGATCACGAACCGTGTACGACCCCGGTGTCCACACCGGCAGTTGGAAGGTCTGGCGTTGGGTCTGCGGTGTCCACTGGATGGAGACCGCGATGGTCTGTGTTTCGGGATGGCTCAGATCGAGCCGGATCTGAACCGGTTCGAACACGTCAGTTGGTCTGCAGGATCAGCTCAGCGGAACCCAAACCACAAAGGCGCACTTCGTCCATGGCGTGGAGCAGGGCGTAGCGGCGCGTCACCCGTTGCAAGCGCTGTTCAAGCCCGGGCTGGCGGCTGATCCGTTGGATGTCGCCATGCATCACGATTGTTCCGTCCTCCCGCTGGGTCCAGCCCAGGGGCATGGCTGAGCCCTGAAACGCGAGCACATCCACGGCATGGGAGTCGTCCGCGAATCCCTGCAATTTTGTCGATCGCTCCACCATGAAGCCCTCATCACAAAGGGCCTGAACCAGACGCTCGAGGTCGGTGAAGACAGTCGGCAGGATGGAGAGATGGGACATGGACCGAACCCCGCTTTGACAGACCCTAGCCACAACAATCGAGCTGACCAGGCCCCGCTGCAGCTGGGGGTGATGGCATCCGGAAGCGGCAGCAACTTCGAGGCCCTGGCCCAGGCCATTCAGACGGGGAATCTCAACGCGCGGATCCAGCGGCTGGTGGTGAACAATCCGGGCTGTGGTGCCCAGCAGCGGGCGGAGCGTCTCGGCATTCCGGTGTCGGTGCTTGACCATCGCCTGATCAAGAACCGGCGCGAGCTGGACGGCGAACTGGTGCGCCTGTTCCGCGCCGACCAGGTGGAACTGGTGGTGATGGCGGGGTGGATGCGGATCGTTACCGAGGTGCTGGTCAGCGGCTATTCCGATCGCCTGATCAACATCCACCCCTCACTGCTGCCCAGCTTCCGTGGCCTGGATGCCATCGGGCAGGCCCTGGAGGCCGGGGTGAAGGTCACCGGCTGCACGGTGCACATCGTCACCGAGGAGCTGGATGCCGGTCCGATCCTGGCCCAGGCCGCTGTTCCTGTTCTCGATGGGGATGACCACGCCAGGCTCGCCAAACGGATTCAGGAGCAGGAACACCTGCTCCTGCCCAGGGCACTGGCTGAGCTCAAGCCAACCTGGCGTCAGGGATAGAAGGACTGCAAGGGCAGCCCCGTCTCCGGAGCAAGGCCCGCCATCAGGTTGAGGCACTGCACGCCCTGCCCGGCCTGACCCTTGATCAGGTTGTCGATGGCACTCATCAACACCAGCTGGCCGGTGCGGGTGTCCACCTGAACCGACAGCAGGGCACGGTTGGTGTGGCGCGCCCACTTGGTGGCGGGATAGGTGCCCACCGGCAGAACCTGAACGCAGGGGTGGTGGCGATAGATCGCCTCCAGAACCGTGGTGCAATCCTCGGCGGTGAGACCGGGGTCGCGCAGGCGGGCATACACCGTGGACAGCAGACCACGCACCATCGGCACCAGATGCGGCGTGAACTGAAGCCGCACCTCCTGGCCAGCCACCTCCATCGCCATCTGCTCGATCTCAGACGTGTGGCGATGGCCGATCACGCCGTAGGGCGCGATGGATTCCGAGGCCTCCGCCAGCAGCATGGCCTCCTTCGGCACGCGCCCTCCGCCGGAGGTGCCCGTCTTGGCATCAATGATGATGCCGCTGGTCTCGATCAGGCCCTGCTTGAGGAACGGCAGCAGGGGCAGCAGGCTGGCGGTGGGGAAGCAACCCGGAGCAGCAACAAGCTTCGCGTCAGCGATGGCAGGGCCGTTCCATTCCGGCAGGCCGTAGACGGCCCTGCTGCAGAGTTCAGCATCCTGACGGTTGAGGGAGCCGGCCTCCTTGGCATACACCTGCAACCACTGCTCCAGGGAGCGGTAGCGGAAGTCGGCGGAGAGGTCCACCACCCGCACACCCCGCTCCAGCAGTTGCGGTGCCAACTGACAGGCAAGGCCGTTGGGGAGGCTCAGAACAGCAAAATCGGAACAGGCCGCAATCCGATCCGGATCCGCTGATTCCACCGATGGGTCATCCGGCAGGGGCAGGAAGGAGCAGACGGAGCTCCAGCGTTGGCCAGCACTACGTTCACCGCCAAGAAAACTCACAGACAGGCCGGGGTGGCCCTGGAGCAGACGGATGGTCTGCAGGCCGCCGTAGCCGGAGGCGCCGATCACAGCAACCCGTCCGCCCTTCACCGTTGCCATCGCTTCAACCGCCGACGTTGTCCTGCCTGCCATTGAACCAACCAGCCAACGGTCGATCGTACAGAGATCAATAATGAAGTCATCTCCCGGCGACCAGGCTCCTGAACCCCAGTTCCCTTGACCCCGCGAACGAACCGATCGCGTTTGATGCCATCAGCGACGCCCTGGCGGCGATCCGCAATGGGGAATGCGTTGTCGTGGTGGACGACGAGCAACGGGAGAACGAAGGCGATCTGATCTGCGCGGCCCAGTTCGCCACCCCGGAAGCGATCAACTTCATGGCCACCGAGGCACGGGGCCTGATCTGTCTGGCCATGGAGGGGCAGAGGCTGGACGAACTGGATCTGCCGCTGATGGTGGACCGCAACACCGATGCCAACGAAACGGCCTTCACCGTGAGCATCGATGCCGGCATCGAACATGGGGTGACCACCGGCATCTCCGCCGAAGACCGCGCCGCCACGATTCAGGTGGCCCTCAACCCAGCCACACGGCCAGCGGAACTGCGCCGCCCTGGGCACATCTTTCCCCTGCGCGCCCGTCCCGGCGGCGTGCTCAAACGGGCCGGTCACACCGAAGCCGCCGTGGATCTGGCTCAGCTGTCGGGCCTAAGCCCCTCCGGAGTGATCTGTGAAATCCAGAACAGCGATGGCTCGATGGCCCGCTTGCCCGAGCTGCGCAGCTACGCCGATCGCTGGGGGCTGAAGCTAATCAGCATTGCTGACCTGATCCGCTACCGGCTGGAGAACGAGCGCTTCGTTCGCCGCATGGCCCAGGCCCAGATGCCCAGCCGCTTCGGCAGCTTTCAGGCGGTGGGCTACCGCAACGAACTGGATGGCTCAGAACACGTGGCCCTGATCAAGGGTGAGCCCAATGCCCTGAGCGAACCCGTGCTGGTGCGCATGCATTCCGAATGCCTCACCGGCGATGCCTTCGGCTCACTGCGCTGCGACTGCCGTCCCCAGCTGGAGGCGGCCCTGCGTCAGATCGAAGCGGAGGGCGAGGGTGTGGTCGTTTATCTGCGCCAGGAAGGGCGGGGCATCGGCCTGATCAATAAATTGAAGGCCTACAGCCTCCAGGAAGCCGGGCTCGACACCGTTGAAGCCAACGAGCGGCTTGGCTTCCCGGCGGATCTGCGCAACTACGGCGTTGGCGCACAGATCCTCTCCGACCTCGGCATCCATCGGCTGCGGTTGCTTACCAACAACCCCCGCAAGATTGCCGGCCTTGGCGGCTATGGCCTGCAGGTGGAGGAGCGGGTACCTCTGGTGATGGACCCCGGTGCCCACAACGCCGACTACCTGGCGGCCAAGCGGGAGAAGCTCGGGCATCTTTTCGAATCTGAGAGTCCCTGCGTGGTGCTGGCTCTGGCGGTGAACGTGGGCCCCGAAAGCTGGCCCACCATTCGAAAGGAAGTGGAAGCCATCGCCCAGCGCCATGGCTTCAGCCTTGAGGCCCTGCATGAACCCCGCTTGTTAGCGCTGTGGGATCGACCGCAATTCGTCTGGAAACTGATTCCCGACGGCGCCGATGCAGCCCCCCTGCTCAAGAGCCTGGCGGCCCTGGCGGCCACCGAGCGGGTGGGTCTGATGCGCGTTCCCACGGAGCGGATGGCATTGCACCCGCCCCAGACCCTGGAACGGGTGGAACATCAACTCAATGAGTTGATCAACCTGGGCAGTGACGAACTGCTCGAAAACGGCCCGTCACTGCTGCATTGGACCCGGAACTGATCAGCCTTCCTGGATCGTCACTTTGTTGATCTTGGAGCCGTTGGCCAGCTTCAGCACCACATCCATGTTGCCGGTGTGGCCGAACACGGTGTGCACCCCATCGAGGTGAGGCTGGGCCTCATGGCAGATGTAGAACTGCGAGCCGCCGGTGTTGCGACCAGCATGGGCCATAGCCAGGGTGCCGGCCTGGTGCTTCTGCTGGTTGATCTCGCAATCGATCTGGTAGCCGGGGCCGCCGGTACCGGCCATGCCGCGGGCGCCTTCACGGCTGTTGGGGCATCCCCCCTGGGCCATGAAGCCGGGGATGACGCGGTGAAAGGCCAGACCGTCGTAGAAGCCATCCTTGGCCAGCTTCACGAAGTTGGCGACGGTGTTAGGGGCATCGGCTTCGAACAGCTCGAGCTCGATCAGGCCTGCTTCAGTGTCCATCAAGGCCTTGGTCATGGTGGCGCGAGCAAAATTGGAGTGTAAAGAGACGCCGACCATGCCCGACCTCTCCCAAGCCCGCGTCGGTGTGATCGGCGGCAGCGGCCTCTATTCGATCCCTGGCTTGCGGCAGGTGGAGGAACGCACGGTCGACACACCCTTCGGGGCACCATCCGATCAACTGCGCCTTGGAGAGCTCGAGGGCGTCGAAACCGTCTTCCTGGCCCGCCACGGCCGCCATCACCATCTGCTTCCCAGTGAAGTGCCCTACCGGGCCAACATCTGGGCGATGCGTTCCCTGGGGGTGCGCTGGCTGATCTCGCTCTCGGCGGTGGGGTCGCTGCAGGAGCATCTGCAGCCGCGCGACATGGTCGTGCCCGATCAGTTCATCGACCGCACCCGTGACCGGCCCGCCAGTTTCTTCGGCAACGGCTGCGTGGCCCACGTCAGCCTTGCGGACCCCTTCTGCCCCAATTTGAGTGCCCTGTTGGCCGATGCCGCCGAACAGGGGTTGCCGGAGGGTCGACGGCTGCACCGCGGTGGCACCTATCTCTGCATGGAGGGTCCCGCCTTCTCCACCCGGGCCGAAAGCAAGCTCTACCGCTCCTGGGATTGTTCGGTGATCGGGATGACCAATCACACCGAAGCCCGTCTGGCCCGGGAAGCCGAACTGGCCTATGCCTCCCTGAGCATGGTCACCGACTTCGACTGCTGGCATGAGGATCACGACGCTGTCTCGGTGGAGATGGTGATCGGCAACCTTCAGGCCAATGCCTCAGCCACCGAACCGATCCTGAGTGGATTGATGCAGCGGCTCAAACAGGAGCCTCCCGCCTCGCCGGCCCACACAGCCCTCGCCAACGCCCTGATCACCCCCAAAGATCAAGTCCCGGAACAGACCCGGTCCAACCTTGATCTGTTCACCGCCCCCTACTGGGGACCGTTCGATCAGGCTTCCGCCAGCTGAGCGCCGCAGGCGGCCAAGGCAGGCCGCAGCTGTTGGTTGTGCTGCTGCAGAAGAGCCTTGGCCTGGTCCACCGACAAGGCTGCAGCGGCCATCAACAGGGCGAGTTTCACCGATCCGCCGGCCTCCTCCAGCAGCGTCAGCCCCCGCTCCCGCTCCACACCGGCAAGATCCCGCAGGATCCGCAGGGACCGGTCCACCAGCTTGCTGTTGCTGGCGGCCACATCCACCATGCGGTTGCCATAGACCTTGCCCAGCTTCACCATCACGGCGGTGGAGAGGGTGTTCAAGGCCAGTTTTGTAGCGGTTCCAGCCTTCATTCGGGTGGATCCCGTCAGCAGCTCAGGGCCCGTGAGCAGGCGGATATCGATCTCGCAGGGCAGGGGCGACTGCTCCGTTGGAACGCAGGCCATGGCGATGGCGAGGGCTCCGATGCTTTTGGCGAACGCCAGCCCACCGCGCACGTAGGGGGTGGTGCCGCCTGCGGCGATGCCCACCAGGCAATCCTTGGCGCAGAAGCCCCGCTCCTCGAGATCGGCACGTCCGGCAACCTCAATGTCCTCAAGCCCTTCCGAGCTGCGCAGCAACGCGGCGGAGCCACCGGCAAGAACCCCTTGCACCTGCTGAGGATCACTGCAGAAGGTGGGCGGACATTCAGCGGCATCCAACACCCCCAGCCGTCCGGAGGTGCCAGCACCCAGATAGAAGAGCCGGCCTCCGGCACGGAGGCGCTCAGCAACGGCATCGATCGCCTGTGCCAGGGCCGGGGCGACTGCGGCGACGGCTTCCTGGGGGCGACGATCCTCGTCGGCAAACAACTCCACCAGCGCCAGGGTGTCGAGCTGATCCAGGCGTGAACTGCGCCGGTTGCTCTGCTCGGTGAGCAGGTGGCCGCGGTCGCTGGAGGGCTGCAAATCAGGGTCGAACACGGCCATGGCTCAGAGCAGACCCTCCAGGCGCCGACGCAGCTCATCCAGTTCAGGATTCGATTCCGGTTCGGTCTCCAATCCCTGGCGCGCGGGCTCAACGCCCTGCTGCTCTGCCACACCGTCATTCGAAACCGGGTCGTTCGAAAGCGCGTCGTCCTTCCAGTTGCTCACATCGCGGTTGCTCTGGGGCGGCGCCATGAACAGACGCTCCTCGTCATTGCTGGGCACAAAGCCCGACTCGATCAGCCGAGCCTCGTAGCCGGCCTCACGGCAGAACAGATCCACATCTTCCCGATCGAGGGCCTCCACCGTCGGAACCGGAAAGTCCTGGGCCTCCAGAAGACCGGCATAACGCTCGGCATCGTCGGGGTTCTCAAACAGCAGAACCACGGTTCGTCCGGCGATTTCAAGCGAGTGGATGCCTTCGCTATCCGTACCGGCATCAAAGAGCAGGACGTGGACGCGCATCGGGAAAACCGTCAGATCAACCGGACCGGAGTCTCACCCATCGTCAACCACCCTGCTCGGATTCGCTCGCCAGTTCCTGAAGACGTCGGTAGAGGGCCCGTTCCGCATCACCCAGATCCGACGGAATCACCACAACGATCTCCACCAACTGGTCACCCCGCTCGTCATCCAGCTGCAGCCCGCGCCCCCGCAGCCGCAGCAAACGTCCACTGGATGAGCCTGGAGGAACCTGCAGCGTCACAGGACCATCCAGGGTCGGCACATCCACAGCGCAACCGAGGGCTGCATCCGGTGGGAACAGCATCAGCTTGTAGAGCACCCGCAGACCATCAATCCGCAGCCCGTCGTCGGTCACGACCCGGAGCTGAAGGAAATGATCACGGCCGCCGGGGGCAACGCCCTCAAGCCGCAGACGCCAGCCATCCCCAGCAAAGGGGGGCGTGTTCAGCTCGATCACCGTGCCGTCATCGAGCGTCAGTTCCACAACGGTTCCCTGGAGAGCCTGATCCGGAGTGAGATGAACCACCGACTCGAGATCTTCCACGGCACGCACCGGCGGCGGCGGCGGCGGTGCCGACACCGGAGGTTCATGGCCTCTGGTTTCCCGGCTGGCGTCATCACCACTGGCGTCATCACCGCGGAAGGGAGGATCGGGCTCGTCATCAACCTCAACGGAGGAACGTCCTGTTCCACCGCCGAAGATCACATCGAGGTAATCCTCAAAATCAGGGAAGCCCTGGGCAAAGGGATCGGCAACATCCGCACGGGAACCACCCCCTCTCTGCCAGGCCTCCCGCCGGCGGGGATCGCTGAGCACCGCATAGGCCTCATTCACCAGCTTGAAGCGCTCTTCAGCAACGGGATCGTTGCTGTTGAGATCAGGGTGCCAGCGGCGCGCCTCCCGGCGAAAGGCCCGTTTCAGTTGCTGATCCGTGCAGTCGGAATCAACCCCCAGCAGAGACCAGTAATCAGGCTCAGCGGTAGATGTCATCGTCCCAAGGTGCAGGTTCACGCCGGCTTAAACCACGGCCACGGTCACCCGGACGGCTGGGGGGACCCCAGGGGTCGTCGTCCCAGTCATCGGCAAACAGCTCATCCTTGAGGGAGCCCAGGGTGTTGCGGATTCCCTGAAGCGGGCTGCCATCGGCCTGACGTTCCGCCGACAGCCGGCGGTTCAGCCCGAACAACGCCTCCTCGAGACCACTCACGCAGAGATCAAGCTCCTGGAGGTCGTCATTGGCGAGGCAGTCCTGCACGTCCCGCATGGCCATTTCAACGGCGCGTTGCTGCCGTTCAGCGCCATAAGGCCCCAGCTCGAGTGAGGCATCCCGCAGCCGCCGTTCCGCCTGGGCAAGCAAGGTCTGAGCCCGGTTGCGGCGCTCGATCTGGTTGCGTTTGCGCCTGTCCTCATCAGCCCTCGCCTCCGCTTCCGCCAGCAGAGCGGTCACATCCTCCTCATTGAGGTTCGAGCCGCCCTGAATCGACACCGACTGCTTGCGGCCGGTGGTGCGATCGGTGGCACTGACCTGCAGCAGGCCATTGGCATCGATGTCGAAGGCTACCTGCACCTGCGGCACCCCCCGCGGAGCCGGTGGAATCCCGGAGAGCCGGAAACGTCCGAGGGATTTGTTATCCGTCGCCATCTGGCGCTCCCCTTGCCAGACATGGATTTCCACGGACGACTGATTGGCTTCCGAGGTGCTGAACACATCGGACTGACGCACGGGGATCGGTGTGTTGCGGGGAATCAGCACCTTCATCAATCCGCCGATGGTCTCCAGTCCCAGTGACAGGGGGGTGACGTCGTTGAGCAGAAGATCCCTGAGTTCACCGGTGAGGATTCCGGCCTGTACAGCAGCACCGATGGACACCACCTCATCGGGATTCACCGATTGGCAGGGATCGATCGGCACGAGGGTGCGCACCAATTGCTGAACCATCGGCATCCGCGTGGAACCACCCACCAAAACGACGTCATCGATTTCGTCAGCCGACCAGCCTGAGTCGCGCAGCGCTGCCTGGACAGGACTCAGCAGACGATCCAGCAGATCGGGGCAGAGCCCTTCGAAGGTGGCCCGGTCCAGGCGGGTTTCGATGTGCAGCGGACCATCGCTGCCCGTGGCAATGAAGGGAAGCGAAATCGGGGTGCTCAGCACGCCAGAGAGTTCCTGCTTCGCCTTCTCAGCCGCTTCCGTCAACCGCTGTAGGGCCTGGCGATCGCGGCGCAGATCAACCTTGTGCTCCTCTTCAAAGGCATCGGCAAGCCAGTTGACGATGCGTTGATCGAAATCGTTGCCGCCGAGTTGCGTGTCGCCGTTCGTGGCCTTGACGTCAAAAACGCCGTTGGCGATGCGCAGCAGCGACACGTCAAAGGTGCCGCCACCAAGGTCGAAGACCAGGACCCGTTTGACGGCGCTGCGGTCAAAGCCATAGGCCAGAGCAGCTGCAGTGGGCTCATTGAGGATGCGCTCCACCGAGATGCCCGCCAGCCGTCCGGCGTCGCGGGTGGCCTGGCGCTGTGCGTCGTTGAAGTAAGCGGGGACGGTCACCACCGCCGCTTCCACCGGTTCACCCAGATAGGTGGATGCGTCATCGACAAGCTTGCGAATGATGCTGGCCACCAGTTCTTCGGGCGCGTATTCCCGCTCGGTCACCGGACAGGGCACCCGAACCTGCCCCTGATCGTTGGCACGCACCGTGTAAGGAACCGACAGGCTGCTGTCCTCCAATTCGTCCCAGTCCCGGCCGACGAACCGCTTCAGGTTCGAGAAGGTGTTGCGGGGGCTGAGCACCAGCTGGCGCCTTGCCAGCTGACCGACCAACAGTTCCTGATCCTTGGTGTATCCGACAACGGATGGGGTGGTTCGGCCGCCCTCGGCATTGGCGATCACGTGGGGGCGACCTGCCTCCAGCACAGCGACAACCGAATTGGTGGTCCCCAGATCGATTCCGACGATCCGCCCCATATCCCTGAAAACTTGATCCCCACGCTAACGGCAGGTTCAAACCGGCTCCAGTCCCTCCCTTAAGCGGTTGTTAATGCCCCCAAACGGTTCGGGTCATACGTTGTAAGGGCGCGCCATTGGATGCATGTCCGACCCGGACAGTCGTTACTTGCTCCGAAGCCGTCCACCAGCGGAAAAGCTGGTGGACATCAGTTTCAGAAATCTCGCCATCGCCATGGCCTCCGTTGTGGCGATCGTTCTGTTCTCAATCCTTGTGGTGGTTTTCCAGGGGAGCCTGGTTTCCATGGCCCGCTACGGATGGCAATTTCTGGTCACCTCAGACTGGAATCCCGTGGACGATCAGTACGGGGCCGGAGCCGCGATCTACGGCACCTTGATCACATCACTGCTGGCGTTGATGATCGCGGTGCCCCTCGGTGTTGGCACAGCCATTTTCATCACCGAAAACATCATTCCCAAGGGGATCAGGGACGTGATCGGCCTGATGGTGGAACTGCTCGCGGCGATTCCATCGGTGGTGCTTGGCCTCTGGGCCATTTTTGTGATGGAACCGTTCATCAGGCCTGGGCTGGAACTTCTTTATCAGCTGTTCAATTGGTTCCCCCTGTTCAGCACCCCACCGATGGGTCCTGGCACCATTCCCGCAGTGTTGATCCTGGTGGTGATGATCCTGCCGATCATCACGGCGATCTCCCGTGATTGCCTGAATCAGGTTCCGCCGCAACTGCGCCAGGCGGCCTATGGGGTGGGCACAACCCGCTGGGGAGCGATCATCAATGTGATTCTCCCTGCAGCGATTTCCGGAATCATTGGTGGTGTGATGTTGGCCTTGGGCCGGGCCATGGGCGAAACCATGGCCGTGACCATGATCATCGGAAATTCCAACAACTTCAGCGTTTCGCTGCTGGCCCCTGGCAACACCATCGCAGCGATGCTGGCCAATCAATTTGGTGAGGCGGATGGCTCCCAGGTGTCATCACTGATGTACGCAGCGTTCGTGCTGATTGTTCTCACCCTGTGCGTGAATATTTTTGCCCAGTGGATCGTGAAGCGTTTGAGCCTGAAGTACTGACATGACACAGACGCTCACCCACAACAAAGCCGAGTCAGCTTCTGACCTCAGATACCAACCCTTTCAACGCAGAAACATCAGCAGCGGGGCGCTCTCGTTTCTGGCAGCCCTGTTTGCCGCGATTGCTGTTCTGCCCCTGATCCTTGTGCTGGGCTACGTGCTCGTGCAGGGGGGCAGCAAGATCAGCCTGGCCCTGCTGACGCAACTTCCACCACCGCCAGGCCTCGAAGACGGCGGCATCGCCAATGCGATCGTTGGAACGCTGGTGGTGACGGCCATCGCTGCACTGATCGCCGTTCCGGTGGGCGTCGGTGGCGGCATTTTTCTGGCTGAATACTCCCGTTCGGGATGGTTCGCCCAGTTCATCCGCTTCGGCACCAATGTGCTGGCCGGGGTGCCATCGATCATTGCCGGCGTTTTCATCTACGGCACGATCGTCACCAGTCGAATCCTGTTCGGAAACGCCTACAGCGCCGTGGCCGGCGGCATGGCACTGGCGGTGCTGATGCTTCCCACAGTGATCAAAACCACCGATGAAGGTCTGAAGCTGGTGCCCGACGATCTCCGGCGTGGCGCCCTCGGCGTGGGGGCATCCCGGTTCGTCACCGTTGTTCGCATCACCCTGCCTGCCGCATTAACCCCGATAGCCACAGGTGTTGTTCTTGGCATCGCCCGAGCAGCAGGGGAAACAGCTCCCTTGATCTTCACCGCTCTGTTCTCACCGTTCTGGTCGGATCTGCTTACGCCCGAAGGGATCTTCGCTCCAATCGCGACCCTCTCGGTGATGATCTACAACTTCGCGATCATGCCCTACGAATTTCACAACGAGCTGGCGTGGGCCGCATCGTTTGTGCTCGTGGTGATGATCCTGGCCCTGAACCTGTTCTCTCGCTGGCTGGCGCGATTTGCTGCCAAATAAACCTTTTTCTGCATAAAACAATGACGACTCTTCAACAGCCCCAAGCCACCGAGTCCCACAACGCAGACGTCGCCCTTTCCCTGCAGAACGTCACGATCAGCTACGGCAATTTCGAAGCCGTCAAAAACGTCTACTGCGAGATTCCCCGCGGCAAGGTGACAGCCTTCATTGGCCCATCCGGATGTGGAAAGTCCACGGTGCTTCGTTCATTGAATCGGATGAACGATCTGATCGAAGGCTGCTCACTGAAGGGAAGCATCCTGTTTGGAGGTGTAGACCTCTACGGGCCCAGGATTGATCCCGTGGAGGTGCGTCGCCGGATCGGAATGGTGTTCCAACAACCCAACCCATTCCCGAAAAGCATCTACGAAAACATCGCCTTCGGCGCTCGCATCAATGGCTACACCGGAGACATGGATGAGCTTGTTGAGCGTTCCCTCCGCCAGGCGGCGGTTTGGGATGAGTGCAAAGACAAGCTGAATGAAAGCGGGTATTCGCTCTCCGGCGGCCAGCAACAGCGCCTGTGCATCGCGCGCACGATCGCGATTCAGCCAGAGGTCATCCTCATGGATGAGCCTTGCTCAGCCCTTGATCCCATCTCAACGTTGAAGATCGAGGAGACGATGCATGAGCTCAAGAAGAGCTTCACCATCGTGATCGTCACCCACAACATGCAGCAGGCCGTTCGCGTCAGCGACATGACCGCCTTCTACAACGCAGAGGCCGTTGAAGGCGGAACCGGAAAGGTGGGTTACCTCGTGGAATTCAACGAGACCGACAAGATCTTCAACGCCCCCCAACAGCAGGCCACCCAGGACTACGTCTCCGGTCGTTTCGGCTGATCGCCGAGCCGGCCCCAGGCAAGGCCGTGATTGGGCCTTTAAGCACCGAAATGGGCAAAAAAAATCCGGTCCTGAAGGACCGGAGAAGCGGAGAGCGAGGGATTCGAACCCTCGATAGAGTTGCCCCTATACAGCATTTCCAGTGCTGCGCCTTCGACCACTCGGCCAGCTCTCCACCGGCTAAATGGGGCAGGTGAGAATGTAGCAGGGCACTGCCAGCAGACCTTCATGCGTCCCAGCCACAGGATCACGATTCACTGGCGCCAAGAAGGTCGCACCATCACCCACGACGTCCCTGAGGGGGACTACATCCTTCACAGCTTCGAAGAGCAGGGTGACCCACTTCCTTTCTCCTGCAGAAACGGATGCTGCACGGAGTGCGCCGTTCGCGTGCAGAGCGGCAACCTCGACCAGCGCGAAGCCATGGGTCTGTCGAGGGAGCTGAGGGACAAGGGCTACGGCCTGCTCTGCGTGGCCCGCGCCATCGGGCCCCTGGAGGCTGAAACCCAGGATGAGGATGAGGTGTACGAGCTCCAGTTCGGTCGCCACTTCGGCAAAGGGCGCGTCACTGCTCGCATCCCCCTCGAGGAGGAGTGAACATGCCGGAATCGATCTGCACCCGTGCCGCCCACAAAGCCGGTCTCACCCCAAGCGATCTGGAGCGTCTTGTCGGCGTGGCCAGCTCAGCGGCCGATGCCGGTGGCCAGGAACTGATGCGCCACTACGGGCGCCTGTCGTCCATCGAAAGCAAAGGCCGCATCGGCGACCTGGTCACCAATGCCGACCTTGCTGCCGAACGCATCGTCTTGGATCTGCTGGCGGAGCAAACCCCTGAGATTGCCGTACTGGCGGAGGAAAGCGGGGCAGCCGGTCAGCAGGACGGCCTGAGGTGGTGTATTGACCCCCTCGATGGGACCACAAACTTCGCCCACGGCTACCCCTTTTTTGCCACCTCGATCGGACTCACCCTGGGCCAGCAGCCCATCCTCGGGGCCATCGCTGTGCCCTTTCTGAAGGAGATGTACTGGGGGGCACCGGGGGTCGGAGCGTTCTGCAACGACAGACCACTGCAGGTGAGCAGTTGTGATCGGCTCGAAGACTCCCTACTGGTCACCGGGTTCGCCTACGACCGGCACACCCGACTCGACAACAACTACGCCGAGTTCTGCTGGTTCACCCATCGCACCCACGGCGTGCGCCGGGGCGGTGCTGCAGCGGTGGACCTGGCCTTCGTGGCCGCTGGCCGCCAGGACGGCTATTGGGAACGGGGCCTGTCTCCCTGGGATCTGGCCGCTGGCGTGGCGTTGGTGGATCTGGCCGGTGGAACCGTCACCGGCTATGGCAATCGACCCTTCGATCTCTCCAGTGGCCGGGTCGTTGCCGCTGGCGCCAGCCTGCATGCGGCGATCACCGAGGGGCTGTCTCAGGTGCAACCACTGCCTGGAGCCGCCTTCGGAGCGCCCGAGGTCACGGCCATGGGATCCTGAGGCGTGGCCGAGAGGACGTGAGATGGCGCTGCAACCTGCAGCTGGCGCAAAGGATCTGAATCCACGTCAGGTGGAGACCAACCGACAGCTGACGGAACGTCTGGCGTCGGTTTACCGCGTCTGGGGCTACGACGAGGTCTCGCCACCCCGGGTGGAACGCCTGGCCACCCTGATGGCCGGCGGTGCCATCGACAGCTCAGACATTGTTCGTCTGGTGGCTGATGACCCCCTCGGGCTGCGCCCGGAGATGACGGCATCCATCGCCAGAGCCGCCTGCACACGATTTGCAGATCGCCAGAGACCGCTGCGGCTCTGGGCCTCTGGCACGGTGTTTCGCACCCGTTCGGCCGATGAGGGTGGTCAGTGCATTGAAGAAAACCTTCAGAGCGGCGTTGAACTGTTCGGCGTCAGTGGCAGCGAAGCGGAGATGGAGCTGCTCAGCCTGCTGATGGCCTCCATTCAGACCCTGGGGCTGCAAGCCAGCCAGAAACCAAGGCTGTTGCTGGGGCACACCGCTCTGATGGATCTGGTGCTCCGTCCGTTCAGCGGTGCGTTGCGTGATCAGATCCGTACGGCATTGATCAATTTCGACCGGTTGGCCATCGAGGGCTTCGATCTGGCCGACGCTGAGAAGACCAGGCTGCTCTCCTTGTTGGACTGCCGTGGCACCCCCGACCAGGTGCTGACGCAGCTCGGCAGTCTCTGCGGGGAACAGCCGGTCTTCGATGAGCTGCGGCGCCTCTGTGCCCATCTCGCCTCGGCAGCTCAGGCTCAGGCGGTGACGATCCAGCTGGATCCAACCTTTCAACCCCATTTCGAGCTCTACACCGGCCTAGTGTTCCAGCTGGTCTGTGATGGCCGCAGTTCACCGGTGGTGATTGCCCGCGGTGGCCGCTACGACGATCTGGTGCGCCGTTGCGGCGCAACGGATGATCAGGCTTTTGGCGCAGGGTTCAGCCTCGCGATCGATCCGATCCGCGAACTGATTTCAGACCTGGATGCTGCCGAACAGGAGCAGTCCGATGTTCTCGTTGCTTTTTCAACGGCCTCGAATCTGGAATCTGCCATGGAGCGTCAGCGCGGCTGGCACGAGCAGGGACGCACCGCTGTGATGGCCCTGGAGCCCCTGGCGTCCAAGCAGGAGGCTGAGCAGCGGGCGAAGGCCCAGGGTGGTCTGCAGCTGGATTGGGTCGATCCTTAGGATCCCGCTGTGCAGCAGGACCTCCATGGCTCATTCCATCGTCACTGACGTTTGCGAGGGGATCGCTGATTGTGTTGATGCCTGCCCTGTGGCCTGTATCGACCAAGGCAAAGGAAAGAACAAGAAGGGCACTGACTTCTACTGGATCAATTTCGACACCTGCATCGATTGCGGTATCTGCCTGCAGGTATGTCCCGTTGAGGGGGCCATCGTTGCTGAAGAGCGCCCTGACCTGCAGAAGACGCCCTGATCTGTGCCAAGGGACGTAGGCACGAAGGTACGGGGAACCCCCTGAAACAGCCGTTGAGCCCGGGTAAAACCTGTCTCTAGTGTCTGGTTTTTCACAGCAAAGAAATGGCGGTGCTGGAGGAACAGGGTCAGATTCAGATCCACACCGAAAACATTTTCCCGATCATCAAGAAGGCCGTTTATTCCGGCCATGAGGTGTTTCTGCGGGAGCTGGTGAGCAATGGCGTCGACGCCATCAGCAAGCGCCGCATGGCGGCGATGGCCGGCGACTGCAGTGAAGGGGATGACGGGGCCATTCGGATCAGTGTGGATCGCGAAGCCAAAACGCTCACCATCAGCGACAACGGCATCGGCATGACCGCCGATGAGGTGAAGCGCTACATCAACCAGGTGGCCTTCTCCAGCGCCGAGGATTTCCTGGAGAAGTACAAGCAGGAAAACGACGCCATCATTGGCCACTTCGGCCTGGGCTTCTATTCCAGCTTCATGGTGGCCGAGCGGGTTGAGCTGCTGACCCGTTCAGCCCGGCCCGAGGCTGAGGCCGTGCGCTGGAGCTGTGATGGCTCCCCGAACTTCAGCCTCACTGCCGCCGAGAAAGACCAGCCCGGCACGGACGTGATCCTTCATCTGATGGAGGACGAGCTCGAATATCTCGAACCGGCTCGGATCCGCACCCTGATCAACACCTACTGCGACTTCATGGCAGTACCGGTGCAGCTGGAAGGGGAAACCATCAACAAGATGGATGCCCCCTGGCGCAAAAGCGCCAGAGACCTGAGTGATCAGGACTACATCGACCTGTACCACTACCTCTATCCCTTCCAGGGCGATCCCCTGCTCTGGGTTCACCTCAATACCGACTATCCCTACAACCTCCAGGGCATTCTTTTCTTCCCCAAGCAGACCGGACGTGCCGACTGGGAGAAGGGGGAAATCAAGCTGTACTGCAACCAGGTGTTCGTCAGCGATTCGATCAAGGAGGTCGTTCCGCGCTACCTGTTGCCCCTGCGGGGGGTGATCGATTCACCCGACATCCCCCTGAACGTGAGCCGCAGTGCTCTGCAAACCGACCGACGCGTTCGCTCCATCGGCAACTTCGTCGCCAAGAAAGTCTCCGACCGGCTGCGGAACCTGAAAAAGGAGGATCCCAAGGGTTACGCCGAAGCCTGGGATGCCCTGGCACCCTTCGTGAAGATCGGCGCCATGGAGGACGAGAAGTTCGCCGAACAGGTGTCTGAACTGATCCTGTTCGCCACCACTGCTGCAGCAGGGGAAGGGGACGACGCTGACCCGATCGCCTGCGATGGCCGTGCCTTCACCACCCTGGAGGGGTACCGCAGCCGACTGGCCGCGGATC
The DNA here is from genome assembly GCF_014279895.1 of Synechococcus sp. M16.1. Lineage (NCBI taxonomy): Bacteria > Bacillati > Cyanobacteriota > Cyanophyceae > Synechococcales > Synechococcaceae > Synechococcus > Synechococcus sp. M16.1. Next base: position 1,131,338 of record NZ_CP047954.1, read on the forward strand.
AAAACAAGCGTGTGCTCTACAGCACCGATGACGTTGCCCAGGCCGGTGCGCTCAACCTCTGGACCTCCCAGGGCGCGGAAGTGCTGAAGCTGGAGACGGTGATCGACACCCAGTTCATCCCCTGGCTGGAACATCGCCATGAGGAACTCACCTTCCAGCGCGTCGACTCGGAACTGGACGAAAGCCTGAAGGACAACGATGCCGAAATCACCGATCAGGACGGCACCACCGAGTCAGACCGACTGCGTGATCTGATCAAAGCGGCCCTGGCCAACGACAAGGTGACCGTTCAGGTGCAGGCCCTGAAAGCCGAGGGGGCACCGCCGGCCATGATTCTTCTGCCGGAACAGATGCGCCGGCTGAACGACATGGGCGCCTTGATGGAACAACGCCTGCCGGGCCTTCCCGAGCATCACGTGCTGCTGGTGAACCGGCGCCACCCCCTTGTGGAGGGGATGCTGAAGTTACGTGCCGGTGGCGTGCTGGTGGGAGCGGCGGACACATCGCCGACCGCAAGCCTGTCCGAGGATGTGGCCCGCCATCTGTATGACATGGCGCGCCTGGGCGTCGGGGGGCTGGAGCCCAATGAGCTGGCCGGTTTCCAGACCCGCAGCGCTGAGTTGATGGGTGCCTTGATGCAGAGAGGGCTTTGACCTGAACACCTTTTGCTAAATAGGTTGTTTGGAACTGATTTTTCAGCTCCAACAACCTCTCAGTAGAAGGACATCGTCATGTCACGGGTGTGTCAGCTCACCGGTACTCGCGCCAACAACGGCATGGCCGTGAGCCATTCCCACATCCGCACCAAGAAGCTGCAGCAGGCCAACCTGCAGCAGCGTCGTCTCTGGTGGGCGGAAGGCAACCGCTGGGTGAAGCTGCGTGTCACCACCCGCGCCCTCAAAACCATCCAGAAGAAAGGTCTGGGCGCCTACGCCAAGTCTCTGGGCATTAACCTGGCCAAGATCTGAGATCTTGAACGGGTGAATCGGCGGGAATTACTAGTCAAGTCCGGCCTTTTCCTCGCAGCTCTGACGCTCACACCCTCGCGGGCCTCGGCCCTCGGGGGTGTTGTTCTGGAAACGGGTACAACCGTGCCTGATTTCGATCTGCCCGGATCCAGCCAGTCCGAACCCGATCGGAAGCAATGGAGCAGCCGTGATCTGCGCGGCCGCTGGGTCGCGGTTTACTTCTATCCAAGGGATTTCACCGGCGGATGCACGATCGAAGCCAGGGGCTTCGAAAGCCTTCACAACGACTTCCTTCAGGCCGGTGCGGAAGTCATCGGCATCAGCGCCGACAGCGTTGACGACCATGAATCCTTCTGTGAGAGCGAGGGATTGAGCTTCCCCCTGCTGTCCGATCCCGACGGGACCGTGAGCAAGGCCTACGGATCGTGGATGGCGCCGTACTCGCTGCGCCACACCTTTCTGATCGATCCGGACGGGGTCCTGCGTCAACGCTGGGTGGCGGTTCGACCCAACGGTCACGCCCGCGAGGTGCTGGATTCGTTGGTGTCTTTTCAGACCAAAGCCGCCGTTTGACAAAAGAGGGCTTTTGCTGAATGGTGGACCGAACGAAGCGTTGATCGAATAAATGGGTGCGGGTCAGAGTTCATTTGTAATCCTCTATCACCGCACGCCGTTTGACGAATCAAAAGACAAGAACGGGAAAAGAATATGGGTCGATCAGAAAAGCCCTAACGGAATTATTCCAACCCTTCGCAACCTCTTCCGTAGCTGCGAAAAAGGCACTTGGATTGCCTGGAGACGGGTCGACGATCAGTCGAATAAGGGCACAGAACGGTTTGAGATGGAACACCCTTCGCCGTTCACTCTCTGCAGAATTCCCCTGGAAGACGAACAGATTTCCAGTTTTTATCACATCACTTCCAAAGAATGCTTCTGGCCAATTCTTCATACGTTTCCAACCTATTTCAATGTCAACAACGCGAACTGGAAGATCTTTGAAGAGGTCAACAAACGTTTCGCCAAGGCGGCATGCGCCGAAGCCGCCGAGGGTGCAACGGTGTGGGTGCATGACTACAACCTTTGGTTGGCTCCCGGTTACATCCGAGCCGAACGTCCAGACCTGAAGATTGCCTTTTTCCATCACACTCCTTTCCCGGGGAATGATGTTTTCGCCATCCTTCCCTGGCGTGAGCAGATCCTGGAAAGTTTGCTCTGTTGTGATGTCGTTGGCTTCCATATCCCCCGCTACACCGAAAACTTTGCCCGTGCCGCCACAACCCTGGTGGGGGCCAAACGTGGGCCCAAACTGCCGGTGGACAAGAAATTCATTGAGGTCGGAACCGCCCTTTCGGAAGGCACGGTCACCAGTCACCTCGAGCACAACGGTCGCACCATTCAGCTGCTCAGCTCTCCGGTGGGCACCTCACCGGATCTGATTCAGGAATTGTGCTGGACCCCGTCGGTTGAAAGCCATGGCGAATTGATCGTTCAAGACACCAAAAAAGGCCGAAAACTGATCCTCTCTGCCAGTCGTGTGGATTACACCAAGGGCAACGAAGAGTTGCTGCTGGCATTTGAACGGCTGTTGGAACGACGCAAGGATCTGCACGGCCAGGTGGTGCTGATGCTGGCCTGTGTGGCCGCTGCCAGTGGAATGAAGATCTACGAAGACACCCAACGCTCAATCGAGGAGATGGCCGGACGCATCAACGGCCGCTTCAGCCAGATCGATTGGGTGCCCATCCGCTTTTCCACCCGCCGAATCCCCTACGACGAAATGATCGCCTGGTTCTGCCATGCCGATGTCTGCTGGATCACACCGCTGCGGGATGGCCTGAATCTTGTGGCCAAGGAGTACGCCGCTGCTCGACGCAACCGTGGCGGCGTTCTTGTGCTCTCGGAATTCACCGGAGCCTCGGTTGTGCTGGATGGCGCCGTGCTCACCAATCCCTATTCCAACCGCCGCATGGATGAGGCCATCGAATCGGCACTGGAAATGGATGAAGACGAGCAGCGCGACCGCATGAGCCGCATGACCGATGCCGTGGAGAACTACACGGTGAGTGACTGGGCCGAGGAACAGATGTCTGGCCTGTCGCCCTCCACCCCGCAATGAAACTGCGCCGCTGGCTCGTGGGCGGTGCCTTGGCGCTGGTGATGGCCCTGGGTGTTCTGGTTGGATCAGCCTCCTCGCGCGCGGAGGAGGTGAGCATCCTGATGCCGTCGTCCTTCACCGATGCCAGTGCCGATCTGGTGAAAGCCTTCAACCGCGAGCATCGCGGCCGGATTCATCTCAAGTTGATGCGAGGTCCGTTGAACACGGAATCGATTTCAGACCTGGCGATCAGCAGTCTTCTGCTCGGTGATGCGCCGTTCGATGCGCTGTTGATGGATGTCACCTGGTTGCCGAAATATGCCGCCGCCGGCTGGCTGGAAGCCCTGGATCCCTGGTTTGGTCAGGGCGACCAGGAGCAGCTGGTGCAAGGGGCACGGCTGGGCAATGACTACGACGGCCATCTCTACCGCTGGCCGCTGGTGGCCGATGTGGGACTGCTCTACTGGCGCACGGATCTGATGGAGCTGCCACCAACAACGCCCGATGCGCTGGTGGAGGTTGCCGGACGCCTCGTTGAAAGCCAGGCCGTTGCCAACGGTTTTGTCTGGCAGGGGCGTCAGTACGAAGGATTGAGCTGCGACTTCCTTGAAGTGCTGCAGGGCTTCGGCGGTGACTGGATGGACACCACCACCAACGCCATGGAGCTCGATTCGCCTGAGGCAACGGCCGCAGCAGCCTGGTTGAACGGTCTGATCAGCGAAGGCGTCAGCCCCTACGCCGTGACCAATTACGCCGAGGCGGAGTCGCTTCAGGCCTTCAAGGCCGGTGATGCCGCTCTGATGCGCAACTGGCCCTACGCCTGGGCTGAACTCCAGAAGGACGACAGCGCGGTGAAGGGCAACGTCGGCATCAGCCTGATGGTGGCGCAACCGGGTGAACGCCCCGGAGCCACCCTCGGCAGCTGGGGGCTGAGCCTGATGCGCCAATCGCAGCACAAGGAAGCAGCGGTGGAAGCGATTCGCTACCTCACCAGCGAAGAAGCCCAACGGCAGCGCTTTCTCAACAACGGCTACACCCCCATCCAGGCGGATCTGTTCAACGACCCGGAGATGCTGAAGGCCTCTCCCGTGCTGCCGGATCTGCTGGTGGCCTTGAACCATGCTGTGGTTCGTCCGCCTACCCCGCTGTATGCCCAGCTGAGCGATGTGGTGCAGCGGGAACTCAACGGCTTGTTCACCGCTGGCGGATCCGCCGACGAGGCCATGGCCACCAGTCAGCAGCGGAGCCAGACTCTGCTGCGCGCTGCGGGAGCCACGCCATGACGATGCTCCTGGCTGCACCTGCGCTGCTGTTGATCGCGGTGGTGTTCGGCTGGCCGATGCTTCGCTACGCCTGGCTGAGCTTCCACGCTGATTCCGTTCTCACCGGCCTTGAACCGGTGGCCAACGGCGGTGCTAATTGGTGGCGACTGGCGGCTGATCAGCGCTTCTGGCTGGATGCCGGACAAACCGCGCGATTCGCCCTGATCTCAGTGGGTTTGGAGTTGCTGTTGGCCCTGGCCATTGCGCTGCTGCTGCATCAACGCTGGCGCGGCAGGGGAGCTGTTCGCGCCCTGACCCTGCTGCCCTGGGCCCTGCCCACAACAATGATGGCCCTGGGCTGGCGCTGGATCTTCAACACCCCCTACGGCCCGATTGAGGTGCTGGCACGAAGCCTTGGCCTCAACTCCCTGGATCTGCTGTCCACCCCATCGATCACCTGGCTGGTGACCGTGTTTGCGGATGTCTGGAAAACAACCCCCTTCATCACCCTGATTCTTCTGGCGGGACTCCAGAGCATTCCCGACGACCTCTACAGCGCCTTTCGCCTGGAAGGGGGAACGCCCCTTCAGGCGCTTCGCAGGGTCACCCTGCCGCTGCTGCTCCCCTACATCCTGCTGAGCCTCCTGTTCCGCCTGGCCCAGGCTTTCGGGGTGTTTGATCTGGTGCAGGTGCTTACCGGTGGTGGTCCCGCCGGCAGCACCGAAAGCATCGCCCTCTATGCCTACCTCAACGGCATGCGCTTCCTCGATTTCGGCTACAGCGCCACGGTGATGCTCGCGGGATTCCTGCTGCTCACCGCGCTGATTCTTGCGGGCACGTTGCTGCTGAGGAGCTTCGGTCTGTTGAGGTCCCTCGACCGATGACCCATGGATCGATGACAAGTGGACTGATAACACGACGTTCCCTCTGGATTGCACTGCTGCTGGTCTGGTCCCTCGCTCCGATGCTGTGGCAGCTGCTGAGTTCCTTCACCACCGCAGATGCTCTGGTCAAAGAGCAACTGAGCTTCTGGAGCCGTTGGACGCTGAACAACTACCGGGATCTGCTCAGCACCGATCCGCCCTTCTGGCGTTACCTGCTCAACAGCAGCTTGGTGGCTTCCCTCACCACACTGCTCACCTTGATGCTGGCCATCCCCGCCGCCTACGGACTGGCAAAGCTGCCTCAGCGGTTGCAAGGAATCCTCCGCACTGCCGTGGTGGGCGCCGCTCTGTTCCCTTATGTGCTGCTGTTTCTGGCGCTGCTCGAACTGGCCCGCACCTTTTCCCTCGGCAACAACCTGATCGCCATCGCCATTCCCTACAGCGCTTTGTCGATGCCTCTGGCCCTGCTGCTGCTCACAGCGGCCTTTGAAGCACTGCCCAACGACCTCGAAGACGCAGCAAAGCTGGAGGGATTGTCGTTGTGGCAGCGGCTGCGCTGGGTGCTGCTCCCCTTGATTGCCCCGGCCTCCGCCAGCACAGCAATCCTGGTGTTCCTGTTCGCCTGGAACGAATATCCCGTGGCGCTCACCTGGCTGAGCCGCAGCGATCTGCTCACATTGCCGGTGGCGATGGCCCGAATTGCGGGATCATCCACCTATTCCGTCCCGTACGGCACCTACGCGGCAGCCACCGTGCTCGGTGCCATTCCTCTTCTGGTGCTGGTGCTGGTGTTTCAGCGCCAGATCGTCAGTGGACTCACCAACGGAGCCATCAAGGGATGACACTGCAACTTCGGGCCATCAACAAGCGCTTCGGCGAACGACAGGTTCTTTACGAGCTCGACCTCGATGTGGCCAACGGCGAATGCGTCGCTCTGCTTGGAGCCAGCGGCTGTGGGAAAAGCACGGCCCTGCGTCTGATCGCCGGGCTCGATCACCCCGATCAAGGGTCGATTCGCATCAATGGTGCGGAGATGGTCGACGTGCCCGCTGAACGTCGCCGGGTGGGGATGGTGTTTCAAAGCTATGCCCTGTTCCCGCATCTGAATGTGTGGGACAACCTCGAACTTGGGCTGCGCATGCGGGGCGGCAGCGCCGCCGCCCGCGATGAACGAATCCGCGGCGTCCTGGAGGTGTTGCAACTCAGCGGGCAAGCCCGGCAACGACCCTCACAACTGTCCGGCGGCCAGCGCCAGCGCGTCGCCCTGGCCCGAGCCCTGTTGCGGGACCCCCTCGTTTACCTGCTCGATGAGCCGATGAGCAATCTGGATGCCCAGTTGCGTGAGGACCTGCGGCCTCAATTGCGCCGCCTGATGATCGGCGGTGAGCAACCTGTGGTTTACGTCACCCATGACCAGCAGGAGGCGATGGCGCTGGCGGATCGCATCGCTGTGATGCGCGAGGGAAGGATTGAACAGATCGGAACACCCCGCGAGCTGTACCTGCAACCGGCCAGCACCTACGTCGCCCAGTTCATCGGCCGCCCGCAGATGAATCTCTTGCCAGCCAGAGACGGAGTGATCACGGGCATCCGACCGGACGATCTAAGGCTCGATCCCGCGGGCTCACCCTGCACGATCCTCAGCCGTGAATGGTTCGGAGCCAACCAGATGCTTCTGGTGCGCTGCGATCGCGGCGACCTGCGGCTGGTCTGCCCCGGAGAAACAGCGATCGAGGCTGAGCCACGCATCAGTTGGCCCAGCGCTTGTGAGCATCGCTTCGATGCCGTCAGCGGCCGTCGTCTGCCGTCAAATCGGCTGCCATCCGATTGAGAAGCTCGCTGTGCGCTGACGCCTGGCGGCGCAGGGCTTCGGTCTGATCAGGATCGGCTGGACGGTCCACCTCGGACCGCCAAAGCCTCAGCAGATCATCCACAGAGGGAAGCGAGCGCAAGGGGATGCATGGCACCGTGGCCATGGCCGCTGCAGCCTCCACCTTCGGGTCGTAGCTGAGGGCAGCCATGGGGCTGTTGGCCAGTCGGGCCAGGATCAGGGCATGCAACCGCATCGGCAGCACCAGACGCGTCCGCTGCACCAGATCGGACACAGCCTCCAGGGACTGGGGCACCAGGGTTGAGCTGCGTGCTTTCAATCGCGCCGGCAGCAGACCTTGATCACTCAGGTGCTGCAACAGGGGAGCGTCCTGATGGTGATGGAAGGCCAGCCAGATCACCGGCGCATCCAAGTCGGCACTGAGCCGATCCAAAGCCTCCGTCAAGCAACGCCAGCCTGCGGAATCCAGCAAAGGTGTGGGACGCCAGCTGAGCACGATCGCGTCGCCACCAAGCCAAGGGCGCGCCGGCATCTGCCAGACCGGATCGGCGGCCAGCACCATCGGCAGCTTGGGGGCCCAACGCTGGGCCAAATCAAAGGAGCGCTGATCCCTCCAACTCGCTGCCTTGCAAAGGGGCAACACCGTGCGAACCAACAGGCGACTGATCCGACGCCGCAAGGGTCCAAGGCCCTGCCCCCAGAGAACCACCTCGGCGCCACCGAGGCGGGCAACCGTCATCAGCAGCAGGTAATAAACGAGGCTGCTGAAGCTGGTGCTGTCCTGCAGCAGGCTCCCGCCACCAAGCACCAGAACATCAGCCCTCAGGGCCGCACGTAGACAGCGCCGCAGGGAACGGCGGTTCACCGTCTGCGCCGACGGAGCCAAGGCCAGAACGGGGGCTGGATCGCGGGCTGTGATCAACAGCTGCTGCGGCTCGGGAAGAGACGACACCAGCACCTGCAGCAGGGCATCGTCGCCGAGGTTGTGCTCTCCGTAGTAGCCGCAAAGCAGCAATACAGGCGCAGTGGGGCGGACCACGGGCAGCAGCCTGTTCACTCCGGGCATTATCAACCGATTCCTAGGATTCAGGGCATGCACGCGTTGTCGCTCGGAACCTGGTGGATCCATGTCGCCTCCGTGGTGGAGTGGTGCGTGGCGATCGTGTTGATGCATCGGCGTGGGCTGCAGGGCCTGGCCTGGGCCATGCTTCCGGCCCTGGTCAGTGCCATGGCTGCCTGCACCTGGCATCTGTTTGACAACATCGAAGCGCTGCGGGGGCTGGTCACCCTTCAGGCCCTGTTCACCGTGATCGGCAACTGCACCCTGGCCTTGGCGGCCTGGCAGCTCCAACGTCGCCGGCAGGTGGACGGAGTCAGTGCTCCATGAACTTCGATCCCGCACCGCTGTTCGCCGCCTCGCTGATCCCCTATCTCCTCTTTCTGCACTGGCTGCGGAAAAGTGAGGCGCTTCCGCTGATGGCGGAGCGGGGATTTCAGCTCACCCTGCTGTTTGTGGCCGTCACGATTGGTGCTGCCATTGCCGCCCTGCGCTGCTGCTCAGCGGAACTGGTGGAGATTGACTGGTTGCACGGTGGGGCAGAAGCCTTTCTCACCCTCAGCAACACGGTTTTGGTGATCGGTTTGTTGTTACCAACCCCCAAAAAAGGGTGAACAACTCTTAAGAGAGTCAGGCAAGGCGTCGCTAGCGCCGGAAGATGAGGTGTCGCTCATTGGCTCGAATGCTGACCCACCTTTTCGCGATCGCTCCCGCCTCCGTGTCCTGGTCTCCCAAGGTCGCCCTGGTGATGATCCTCTGCAATGTGGTTGCCATCATGGTCGGCAAGGCCACGATCAAGCACCCCAACGTTGGAGCCGCACTCCCCAACGCTTCCTTCTTCGGCGGCATGGGTCATGCAGCCCTGCTCGGCACCACCAGCCTCGGCCACATCATTGGCATCGGCGCCATCCAGGGTCTGGCCGCCCGCGGCGTGCTCTGAAGCACATCTCTTGAGGGAGGAGCCCGTCTCCTCCCTGAAACAACCCTTGGCTTAGAGCAGATACGGCAACAGACGCAGGCCGTAACGCTCGAAGTTGTAGTTGAACAACAGCTCTGAGAGAGCGGTGGCTTCTGCGGTCGCAGACAGCCCATGGATCAAACGTTCCAGACGTCGGTCCGCCCTTGGATTGTCGAGGCCCCACCAGGTGCGCCGCGCCAGCCGGCCCGACACCAACCAACGCCAACTCCGTTGGGCCTTGAGTTGCTCTTGGTAGCGAAGGGCAATGGCCGTGGAGTCCCCAGACATCCCTTCAGCGATCAGCAGTTCGGCCAGTTGATCCGCGCTGTCCATCGCATGGCGGATCCCTTCTCCCCCAAGCAGATTGGCGGAACTGGCCGCATCCCCCACCGCCAGCAGGGCACCGGCCACCAAAGGTTCTGAGCGGGCGATGCTGCTGGACACCGGCCCGCCATGGCGATCCAGCACCGGGCAGGCGCTCAAGCCGCAGCGTTCAATCAAACGCCGAAGGGGTCCAGCCAGGCTGCCTGGACTCGGACGATCCGCCGGTGGGAGGTGACAGACCCCCACCTTCAGCCGTTGCCCCTGCATGGGAAAGATCCAGCCGTATCCATGGGGGATCCAGTCGGTGCCCAGAAAGAAACTGATCCGATCCCGCCAGGCAGCCGCCTGACGGTCATCGGCCTGCAGCAACCACTCAACGCCGATCCCCTGCAGCAGAGGATCCTCGGGATTGGGGCTGAGGCCGGCCTGCTGCAGCAGATCTCGGCGTGCACCGGTGGCATCAATCAGCCAGCGCGCTGAGCGCAATGACGTACGCCCATCACGTGTTTGCAACCGCACGCTGGCTTGATCGGCCGTGAGCGTGCTCAGCGCAGCCCGGCAGCCCTGGATCAACTCGACCCCATGGCGGCGCGCTTCCTCCCAGAGCCAGGACCGAAGCCAGCCGAAGTCGAGCACCACCCCCAGATCGCCGGACGACCACCACTGATGAACCAGACCCGAGGGATCGTGCAGCTGCCAGCCCTGCCAGGTGGCGGCAATGGCGTCATCCGGAAGACCCAAGCGACGAACAGCCTCCAGAGGCAGGGCTCCACTGGAATAGGCATGGCGATGGGGATCAGCCAGGCGATCCACCAGGGTCACCTCAGCACCCGCCCGCGCCAGTTGAATCGCCAGACGGGCACCGGACGGTCCCGCGCCAACGATCAGAACGGACACCGATCCCTCAGCTTCAGGCCTGGAGGGCCTTGATCGAAGCGGTGGCTGGCAGATCACCAGAGGTGTTGCTGAAGCGCTCAAGGATGCGTTCAGCCATCTGCGCAGGAGTAAGGCCAAGGGCTTCCTTGCTCTGCTGCGGCGTGGCGTGATCAACCAGCTGGTCGGGGATACCGATGCGCAACATCGACACGTTGATGTCCTGATCGATCAACGACTCCAGAACCGCTGCGCCAAAACCACCGGGCAGGGCTCCCTCTTCCATGGTGACCACGCGGGGAATGCGACGTGCCAGGGGATGGATCAGCGCCTGATCCAGGGGCCTCAGGAAGCGGGCGTTGATCACGGTGGTGGAGAGACCGGCTTCCTCCAGAAGCGTTGCTGTGGCGAGGGCCGGAGCCACCATCGAGCCGTAGGCCACGATCATCAGATCGTCGCCTTCCCGCAGCAGTTCACCGCGGCCGATCGGCAGAGACTCCCAACCCTCTTCCATCAAGGGCACGCCTTCCCCGGAGCCCCGCGGAATCCGCAGCGCCGTGGGCCCGTCGTGCTGCAGGCAGGTCACCAGCATGCGCTGAAGCTCAGCCTCATCCTTCGGTGCCATCACCGTGAAGTTGGGAATGGCCCGCATGTAGCTGATGTCGTACTGACCCTGGTGGGTCGGCCCGTCGGCACCAACAATGCCGGCACGATCGAGCACGAAGGTGACCGGCAGCTTCTGGATGCCCACGTCGTGGATCAACTGGTCGTAGGCGCGCTGAAGGAAGGTGCTGTAGATGGCAACGACAGGACGCAACCCCTCGCAGGCCATACCTGCCGCCAGGGTGACGGCATGTTGCTCAGCGATGCCCACGTCCACGTACTGGTCAGGAACGGCCTTCTGAAGCAGATCGAGACCGGTACCAGTGGCCATGGCCGCAGTGATGCCGATCACCCGACTGTTCTGCTCACACAGCTTGACCAGGGTCTGCCCAAACACCTTGCTGTAGCTGGGGGGCTTGGGCTTGGACGACGGAATCGCCTTGCCGGTGCCGAGATCAAAAGCTGATTGGGCGTGGTAGCCCACCTGATCGGCCTCGGCGTAGGGATAGCCCTTGCCCTTTTTGGTGACCACATGCACCAGCACAGGGCCACCCTCACGGTGAGCTGCCTGGAAGGTGCGCACCATTTCACCGATGTCGTGGCCGTCGATCGGCCCCATGTAGGTGAAGCCAAGTTCCTCGAACACCGCACCCACCTTGGGAACCGCGAGGCGACGCATGCTGCCCTTGAGGCGGTTGAGTTCCGCAGGAATCTCACCACCCATGAAGGGCAGATGCCGAACGCTTTCCTCAACACTCCCTGAGAGGAACTGCATCGGTGGGCTGAGCCGCGCACGGTTCAGCACGTTCGAGAGCGCACCAACCGGCGGAGAGATCGACATGTCGTTGTCGTTCAGCACCACAAGGAGCGGCGTGTTGGGAAGGTGTCCGGCGTGGTTGATGGCCTCCAGAGCCATGCCGCCTGTCAGGGCTCCATCACCGATGACGGCAACGCATTTGAACGACTCGCCCCGGTTGTCCCGCGCCATGGCCATGCCCAGCGCCGCTGAGATGGAGGTGCTGGCATGACCCGCTCCGAAGTGGTCGAAATCGCTCTCTGTGCGCTTGAGGTAACCCGCCACCCCGTGCTGCTGGCGCAGGGAGTCGAAATCGTTGAACCGGCCGGTGATCAATTTGTGAGGGTAGGCCTGATGGCCCACATCCCAGATCACACGGTCATGGTCGAGATCCAGCGTCTGGTAAAGCGCCAGGGTCAGCTCCACAACCCCCAGGCCAGGCCCCAGGTGGCCACCGCTGGTGGACACCACCTGCAGATGCCGCTCACGAATCTGCCGAGCCACGTCCTCAAGCTGGGCCGGGCTGAGTCCGTGCAGTTCATTCGGATGCTTCAGATCTCCGAGATGCATGCACTGCCAACTCCAATACGTGCAATCTACGGGAACCAACCCGGATCCTGTCTGGATCGAACCCTTGGAAGAATGGTGAGATGACCGACTACCTTCAGCGGATCCTGCGTGCCCGCGTCTACGACGTGGCGCGGGAAACCCCTTTGGATCCCGCACCCAATCTGAGCCGCCGGCTGAACAACACGGTCTGGCTAAAGCGTGAGGATCTCCAGCCGGTGTTCTCGTTCAAGCTGCGCGGCGCCTACAACCGCATGGCGCAGCTCAGCAGAGACGAGCTCAAGCGCGGTGTGATTGCCTCCAGTGCCGGGAACCATGCCCAGGGCGTCGCCCTGAGTGCCCAGCGCCTTGGCTGTCGGGCCGTGATCGTGATGCCAAGCACCACACCCGAGGTGAAAGTGCGGGCCGTGCGGGCCCTGGGTGGTGACGTGGTCCTCCATGGCGAGACCTACGACGAGTGCTCCGCGGAAGCGCAGCGACGCTGCAAGGCCGAGGGGCTCACCTTCATTCACCCCTTCGACGATCCGGAAGTCATCGCAGGCCAGGGAACGATTGGCATGGAGATCATGCGCCAGGCCGAGCAGCCACCCAATGCGATCTATGTGGCCGTGGGTGGCGGTGGCCTGATCGCGGGCATCGCCGCCTACGTGAAACGGCTGTGGCCGGAAACGGAGGTGATCGGCGTGGAGCCGGTGGATGCCGATGCCCTGAGTCGCTCCCTCGAGCGAGGGCAGCGGGTGGAACTGGAACAGGTGGGGCTGTTTGCCGATGGTGTCGCCGTGAGAAAGGTGGGGGAACACACCTTTGCGCTGGCCCAGCAGTTCGTCGATCGGATGGTGAGGGTCGACACCGATGCCATCTGTGCCGCGATCAAGGACGTTTTTGAAGACACCCGTTCGATCCTTGAGCCCGCGGGTGCTCTGGCGGTGGCAGGACTCAAACAGGACGTGGCCGAGCGCCAGCTGGCGGGGCGCAAGCTGGTGGCGGTGGCCTGCGGGGCCAACATGAATTTCGACAGGCTGCGCTTCATCGCCGAACGGGCTGAGCTCGGGGAAGAGCGCGAAGCAATGCTGGCCGTGGAGATTCCCGAATCACCCGGCAGCCTGAGGCGGCTTTGCGAACTGCTGCGGGAGCGAAGCCTCACGGAATTCAGCTACCGCATGACTGATGGCGCCTCGGCGCAGATCTTCATCGGTGTGCAGGTGAGCGATGACAACGACCGTGCATCCCTGCTGGGCCAGCTGGAGCGTGGCGGCTTCCCCTGCCTCGATCTCAGCGACAACGAATTTGCCAAGGTTCACCTGCGCCACATGGTGGGCGGCCGTCTGCCGGCTTCAGCCCGCACGGCCTGTGCCGGCGAATGCAAAGAGCTGCTGTATCGCTTCGAATTTCCCGAACGCCCGGGTGCCTTGATGAGCTTCGTGGATGCTCTCCACCCCGGCTGGAGCATCAGCATCTTCCACTACAGAAACCATGGCGCTGACGTTGGGCGCATCGTTGTTGGCGTGCTGGTGCCGGAACAGGACATGCGGGGCTGGACCGAATTCCTCAATGCCCTGGGCTATCGCCACTGGGATGAAACCAACAACCCGGCCTATGGCCTGTTCCTCTGAGTTTCAGGGCGGTAACTTGAGTGCTCTCGAGGGGTTGTGATGACGTCTCCATCCCTGCCCACCCGGCTCGAGGCGATTCTTTATCTCAAGGGTCGGCCCGTCAGCATCGGTGAACTGGCCGAGCTAGCCGACGCCGACCGACGAAGCGTTGAAGAAGCCCTCGTCGCCCTGACGGCCTCCTACGCCCAGCGGGACAGTGCCCTGGAGGTCGTTGAACAGAGCGGTCGCTACGGGCTGCAGCTGCGCCCGGGCATGGGCGATCTGGTCAAAGACCTGCTGCCGGTGAACCTCTCCACAGCAACCCTTCGAACCCTCGCCACCATTGCCCTGAAGAAACGCATTCTTCAATCGGATCTTGTGGATCTGCGGGGCTCGGGGGCCTACGACCACATCAAGGAACTGCTGGCGCAGGACTTCATCGAACGGCGTCGTCAAAGCGAGGGGCGGTCCTATTGGCTCACCCTCACCGAAAAATTTCACCGCACCTTCTCCGTGCTTCCTGATCTTGGGGCAACCGATCTGACGGAAGCTGCATAAAGTCAGAGCAGATCAGCTCCCGTCATGGAATCTCTACCCGTCACCTTGCTGCAGGTGCTGTCCCAGACCCTGCAGATCTATTCCTTGGTGCTGATCGTGCGGGTTCTGCTGAGCTGGTTCCCAAATCTCGACTGGGGCAATCCGGTGCTCAGCAGCGTGAGTGCGATCACCGACCCTTACCTGAACGCCTTCAGGGGTTTGATCCCACCGCTGGGGGGCATTGACCTCTCCGCCATCCTGGCCTTCCTGGCCCTGAACCTGTTGCAGAGCCTGGTGGGGCAGTCGATCAGCGCCTTCTACATGTCGGGCTCCAGCTGGTGATCACGTCTGGGTGATCACTGCTGGTTAATGCCCCGTTCCAACGGCAGCAAGTCATCCTCGTCAACATCAACGCGGCTGCGGACTGGAGCATTGAATCCACGGGCACGGGGATTTTTGATCACAAACGGCCCTGGGGTTCCGGCCGGCACTGAGATTCGCAGGGCGAACGGGGAGTGACCAGGGTTCACATCCCCGATGGATCCCACCCGGGTTCTGTTGGGAAGAACCGGTTCACCACTGGCATCCAGGATCCGTGCATACACATCGGTGTCGATGACGCTGTTCTTGCTGCGGTTCTCAACGTCTCCCGTCAGCACATAACAGCTGGCACCAACCGGGCGGCTTAATTCAGGTTGATTGCCGGCATCCAGCTCTCCGCAGGGATCCAGGCGAACCTCACTGAGCTGCAGTTCAGCGGCGTCACAGGGGAGCGCCAGCCCCAGCAGCAGGGGCAGGCAGAACAACACGGGAACAAGTCGACGGAGCATCAGGAGATCAACGTTGGTCACCACTGCCTCCGATGCGCCCACGGGCAGCCCGGCTCGACAGTTTCTGCAGGTTGGCGTCAGCCACCTCATTCAGGTCATAACCCAGTTCGCTGGCCAGCTGAGCCACGTACCAGAGCACATCTCCCAGCTCCAACTTGATCGCTTCGCGGGTGTCGGCATCAAACACACCGCCACGGTCGCGAATCACCTTTTTCACCTTGTCGGCCACCTCGCCGGCTTCACCGGTCAAACCGAGGGTCGGATAGATGGGATTACGGCCCACATCCGGGTAGGCAGCCGTCTTTCGGGCGGCGTCCTGATAGGAATTCATCTCCATGGGTCCGGTTGGGAAACGCCCGGATGGTAGTTTCCGCAAGGATTTTCAGCCGCGATATGGGCCAGTTCGACCTGAACCGACGGACCAAGATCGTGGCCACCATCGGCCCTGCCACCGAGAGCCCGGAGCGGATCAAGGAGCTGGTGAAGGCTGGTGCCACCACTTTCAGGCTGAACTTTTCCCACGGGGACCACAGCGAACACGCCGCTCGCATCGCCACGATTCGTCAGGTGTCTGAGGAATTGGGGCAGACCATCGGCATCCTCCAGGACCTTCAGGGCCCGAAGATCCGGCTCGGGCGGTTTGCTGAGGGGCCGATCACTCTGGCTAACGGTGATCCGTTCACGCTCACCTCAAGGCCGGTGAGCTGCGACAAGACGATCGCAACAGTCACCTACGACAAGCTGGCGGACGAAGTCACCGCAGGAAGCCGGATCCTGCTCGACGACGGCCGCGTTGAAATGAAGGTCGACACCGTCGACAAAGCGCTGCAGACCCTGCATTGCACCGTCACCGTGGGCGGTGTTCTCTCCAACAACAAGGGCGTCAACTTCCCGGACGTTCAGTTGTCCGTTCGCGCCCTCACGGACAAGGACAAGACCGACTTGGCCTTCGGACTCAGCCAGGGCGTGGACTGGGTGGCCCTCAGCTTCGTCCGCAATCCCTCCGACATGGAGGAGATCCGCGGACTGATCCGCGAACAGGGCCACGAGACCCCTGTGGTGGCGAAGATCGAAAAGTTTGAGGCCATCGATCAGATCGATTCGATCCTGCCGCTCTGTGACGGCGTGATGGTGGCCCGCGGTGACCTTGGCGTGGAGATGCCGGCCGAGGAAGTGCCGTTGCTGCAGAAGGAACTGATCCGCAAGGCCAACAGCCTGGGCATCCCGATCATCACGGCCACCCAGATGCTGGATTCCATGGCCTCCAGCCCCCGGCCCACCCGAGCCGAAGTCAGCGACGTGGCCAACGCCATCCTGGATGGAACCGACGCTGTGATGCTCTCCAACGAGACCGCGGTGGGGGATTTCCCCGTGGAGGCCGTTCAAACCATGGCCACCATTGCTCGCAGGATCGAGAAGGACTACCCCCAACGCTCGATCGACAGCCACCTGCCCAGCACCATCCCCAATGCCTTGAGCGGTGCGGTCAGCACCATCGCCAGCCAGCTCAATGCCTCCGCGATTCTTCCCCTCACGCGAAGCGGGGCCACAGCTCGCAACGTGAGCAAGTTCCGGCCTGCGGCACCGATCCTTGCCATCACTCCTGATCGCACGGTTGCCTGTCGTCTGCAACTGGTTTGGGGCGTGACACCGCTGGTGATTCCCCAGGGCGAACGCACCACGCAGACCTTCCAGGCGGCGATGGTTAAAGCCAAGGAGCTCGATCTTCTGAAGGAGGGTGATCTCGTGGTGCAGTCCGCAGGCACGCATACCGGCGTTTCCGGATCCACAGATCTGGTCAAGGTGAGCATCGTCGGCAACGAAGCTGAAGCGACACTGATCTGAGCGACGCCACACCATGAAACGGCGCATGCCCGCAACGGAAACGGTGCGGATGGCCCTGTCCACCCTGCGCAGCAACCGCCTGCGCAGCCTGCTCACGATGGTGGGCATCGTGATCGGCAACGCCTCGGTGATCACCCTTGTTGGGGTTGGACGGGGAGCGCAATTGCTGGCTGAAGGCCAGTTGAACAACCTCGGCGCCAATGTGTTGTTTGTGGTTCCGGGCAACACAAACGCCAGACGCCAAGGGGTTGCGCGACCGAAAACGCTCGTGCTGGAAGATGCCGAAGCCATCGCCACCCAGGTTCCCAGCGTCAAGCGCGTGGCGCCCGTGATCAACACCAATCAGGTGGTGCAGGCCGGAGCCCGCAGCTCCACGGGGGCGGTCTTCGGCGCGACATCGGAGTTCCCCCCCGTGCGCGGATTCGACGTGGCCAAGGGCCGTTTCATCAACGCAAAGGACGTGGCCGGTGCGAAAGCCATCGCCGTGCTCGGCTCGGATCTACGCACCAAGTTGTTTCCCACTGGCTCAGCGATTGGCCAGCAGGTGCGCATCGGCAATCAAAGCTTTGAGGTGGTCGGTGTGATGGCCCCAAAAGGGGCAGTGTTCGGCAGCAACCAGGACGAAAACACCTATATCCCCATCACCACGATGGTGAACCGGATCACCGGTCGGGATCCGATTTATGGCGTCAGCCTCAACTCCATCAGTGTTGAAGCCAGGGATGAAAACAGCATCAACGCAGCCAGCTTTCAGATCAACAACCTGCTGAGGCAGCGGCACCGGATTCTCCGGGACGACGATTTCGTGGTGCGATCCCAGAAAGACGCTCTCACCATCGTGGGCACCATCACCGGAGGACTCACCCTGATGCTCGGGGCCATTGGTGGGATCTCCCTGCTGGTGGGAGGCATCGGGATCATGAACATCATGTTGGTGTCCGTCAGCGAACGCACCGAGGAGATCGGTCTGCGCAAAGCCCTGGGGGCCCGCAGCGCTGATGTTCTGCAGCAGTTTCTGGTGGAATCCCTTGTGCTTGCCAGCCTTGGCGGCGCCATCGGCACGCTGGCGGGTCTTGGAACAGTGAGCCTCGTGGCGGCGGTCACGCCCCTGCCAGCGACGATCGGCGCAACGATGGTGGTTGTCACCGTTGGACTCTCAGGATCCATCGGGCTGTTCTTTGGAGTTGTTCCAGCCCGACGCGCCGCAAAGCTCGACCCGATTGTTGCCCTGAGAAGCCTTTGATCAGGCCTCAGAAATCAGTCCAACTCCTTTACACTCGTTAACGAATTTCTTCAGCTCATGAATCAGCGCTGGCGCCTTCTTGCCCTCTGGCTGTTGCCAATCGGCGTCGTGTTGCTGATTGGCTGGCAGGTGGTGAGCAACGGGGGCATCAACGGCCTCAGCCAGGACAGCAATGGCACCACCGTCGCTCCCCGCAATGCTGCGGTGGCACGGATGAGCTACGGCCGCTTCCTCGATTACGTCGAGGCCGGTCGCGTGACAGCCGTTGATATCTACGACGGTGGCCGCAACGCTGTGATCGAAGCCGTCGATCCCGACCTCGACAACCGCGTTCAACGCCTGCGCGTTGACCTTCCTGGTCTGGCCCCTGAGCTGATCAACACGCTGAAGACCGAAGGCATCAGCTTTGATATTCATCCGCCCCGCACAGCACCTCCGGCCCTCGGCGTGCTGGGCAATCTGGCCTTTCCTCTGCTGCTGATCGGTGCCCTGATCTTCCTGGCCCGCCGCAACAGCAACATGCCTGGCGGCCCTGGTCAGGCCATGCAGTTCGGCAAGAGCAAAGCCCGCTTCATGATGGAAGCGGAGACCGGCGTCATGTTTGATGACGTGGCCGGCGTCACCGAGGCCAAGCAGGAACTCCAGGAGGTGGTCACCTTCCTGAAGCAGCCCGAGCGATTCACCTCAGTGGGTGCTCAGATTCCCCGCGGCCTTCTGCTGGTCGGCCCTCCCGGCACCGGCAAAACCCTTCTGGCCAAGGCCATTGCCGGCGAAGCGGGCGTTCCCTTCTTCTCCCTTTCTGGTTCTGAGTTCGTTGAGATGTTCGTTGGCGTGGGTGCCAGCCGCGTCCGCGATCTGTTCAAGAAGGCCAAGGAAAATAGCCCTTGCTTGATCTTCATCGACGAAATTGATGCCGTCGGCCGCCAGCGCGGTGCCGGCATCGGTGGAGGCAACGACGAACGCGAACAGACGCTCAACCAGCTCCTGACGGAGATGGATGGCTTCGAAGGCAACAGCGGCATCATCATCATTGCCGCCACCAACCGCCCCGACGTTCTGGACTCAGCTCTGATGCGTCCCGGCCGTTTTGACCGTCAGGTCACCGTGGACGCCCCCGACATCAAGGGTCGCCTGGCCATCCTCGATGTGCACTGCCGCAACAAGAAGCTCGAAGAAGAGCTGTCCCTCGAAAGCATCGCCCGCCGCACACCTGGTTTCACCGGTGCAGACCTGGCCAACCTGATGAACGAGGCGGCAATCCTCACCGCCCGCCGCCGCAAGGAAGCCATCGGCTTGAGCGAGATCGACGACGCTGTGGATCGGATCATCGCCGGCATGGAGGGTCGTCCCCTCACAGACGGTCGCAGCAAGCGTCTGATCGCCTATCACGAAGTCGGTCATGCCCTGATCGGCACATTGGTCAAAGACCACGACCCTGTTCAGAAGGTCACCTTGATTCCCCGTGGCCAGGCCCAAGGCCTGACCTGGTTCTCCCCTGATGAGGAGCAAACCCTGGTCACCCGTGCCCAGCTCAAGGCACGCATCATGGGAGCCCTGGGTGGTCGTGCCGCAGAGGACGTGGTGTTCGGACACCAGGAAGTCACCACCGGAGCCGGTGGCGACATCCAACAGGTGGCGTCGATGGCCCGCAACATGGTGACCCGACTCGGCATGAGTGATCTCGGCCCTGTAGCCCTCGAGGGCGGCAGTCAGGAAGTGTTCCTGGGGCGCGACCTGATGTCACGCAGTGACGTGTCGGAATCGATCTCCCAACAGATCGATGTTCAAGTGCGCAACATGGTGAAGCGCTGTTATGACGAGACCGTCGAGATCGTGGCTGCCAACCGCGAAGCCATGGATCGCCTGGTGGAACTGCTGATCGAAAAGGAAACCATGGATGGTGATGAGTTCAAGGCTGTGCTGGCTGAATTCACCGCTGTTCCTGAGAAAGACCGTACCGTCGTCACCCTCGACTGATTCTGGGTCGAGCAATAAAGAACCCCCGCCTTGTTCAGACGGGGGCTTTTTTTATGGATTGGATTTGTTCTTGCGTCGTCGACAACGCTCGGAGCAGTACACAACTTCATCCCAGCAATTTCTCCAGGCTTTGCGCCACTCAAAGGGGCGCTCGCAGACCGGACAGATCTTGCTGGGACGGTTGTTGTTAGAGCTTCCCTTCTTCAAGCAACAGCCTGAACGGGACGCTTGTCGATCACCGAATCAATCAAGCCGTAGTTCACCGCTTCGGTGGGTGACATGAAGAAGTCACGGTCGGTGTCCTGCTGGATCCGATCAAGGGGTTGGCCGGTGCGATCAGACAGTTCCTTGTTGAGGCGATCCTTGAGGAAGAGGATTTCGTCCGCCTGAATGCGGATGTCGCTGGCTTGGCCCTGGGCACCACCCAAGGGCTGGTGAATCATGATCCGGGAGTGCTGCAGGCTGCTGCGCTTGCCCTTGGTGCCGGCACAGAGCAGGAAAGCTCCCATGCTTGCGGCAAGGCCGACACACACCGTGTGCACATCCGGTTTGATGTGCTGCATCGTGTCGAAGATGCCGAGGCCGTCGTAAACCGAGCCGCCGGGAGAGTTGATGTAGAGGTAGATATCTTTCTCGGGATCCTCAGCTTCGAGGAACAACATCTGGGCCACGATCCGGTTGGCGGAGTCACTGGTGACAGCCTCACCAAGGAAGATGATTCGCTCGCGCAGAAGCCGGGAATAAATGTCAAAGGCCCTTTCTCCCCGGCCGGACTCCTCAATCACAATGGGGATCATCTGAGCATCAGCAGGGTCGCGCAATCCTAACGGCGATGTCTGCGGCGCTAGGGTTCCGGCCATTCATTCCTGGACTGCACGTTGGCCGCAAGTCAGACCATCGCCGACAGCAAACGCGCGTTTCATCAGGCCTTTCCCCACGTCATTGCGCCGCTTTACCGCCGCCTTGCTGATGAGCTGCTGGTGGAGCTGCATCTGCTGAGCCATCAAAGTCGGTTTGAAGCCAACGGGCTGTTCAGCGTTGGGCTCTGCACAGTGTTCGACACCTTCACCAAGGGCTATCGGCCTGAAGCGCAAACCGAGGCACTGTTCAGTGCCCTATGCAGCAGCAATGGCTTCGATGCAGCGAAGCTGCGCAAAACCAACGCCTCTCTGGTGGACCAGGCCAAGGGAAAGGATCTCGAGAGCCTCAAAAGCTTGCTGTCATCCCACAGCCTCAAGGAGGGCAGCCACTACTCGCGTTTGATGGCCGTTGGACTGATGAGCCTGCTCAAGGCGGCTGCAGCGGATGCCACCGGTACGGACTCCGAGGCCATCGTCAAACAGAGCAAGGAACTGGCTGAGGGACTCGGTTTGCCCACCGATCGCGTTGAGAAGGATCTAACGCTGTTTGGCTCCAACAGTGAACGGATGGATCAGGCCGTTGAACTGGTGGAAGAGACCATCGCTGCCGAGAAGCGCAAGAAGGAACGTCGCTTGGAAGAGCAGGCTCAACGCACGTCCAGCTGAAGCCGAAGCCATCCGGGCTGGAGCTGCTTCGGCAGTGCCGTCATCTCAAGCTCCAGTTGAGGTGCCTTGCCAAGCACCCGCGGCCAGCCCGGTCCGAGCCACCCCAACCGAGTCAGTTGATCCGGTCGTGCGCGAAGGCGAAGCCGCTGTTGGCCCATTCGTTTCAGCGGATCGCCGTAGAGGCTCGGGGCATCCCCCAGGGCCAGCAGCAACTCCACCTGACCTCGGAGTGCAGGACCCAGTGACCATCCACCTTGGGGATGCCCCTGTGGATCCAACCAAACAACGGCCAGATGGTTTGAGGGCCGACCATCGGGAGACAACAGGGGACGTTCAACCCGTTGAAACCCGCCCTTCAACAAAGCGGTGGCAACGGCATCAAGACTTCTCTTGGTCATGGCGATTTCACCAGCAGCCAGCATCAACCTGGCTTGAATCGCAGCCTGGAAACGACCACCCTCCAGCGCATCCAACCTCACAAGGACAGGTGCCTTGAGCAGAACGTCGCGCAACTGCTTCGGCAATCCATAGAGGCTGTCGAGTTGTTGGGCGAACAGTGAATTGTTGAACAAGGATCCCAGCAGCTGCCACAGGGAAACGCTGTTGAGCTCCAGGTAAGCCGACGGCGGATCGAAGCGAACGAAGTTGGCTTGGTGTTCCGGGTGGTGAGCCTGCAGGGACGCGAAGGGGCTGGAGGCCACAGGCCCTTCAGCCATCAGACGATCGCCCTGAAGCGCAACACCCAGACAACCATGCGACACGCTCGCCAAGGCGGGAAAAAGGGAACCGCTGATCGAAGCCAAGCCTGAGGGTTGCCACTGAACGGCCGATCCGCTGGTCAGCAGCCGCAAGCAGTGCTGTTCCAGAGCCGAGGGCTCCCGTCGCTGAAGCGACGGGAGTTGATCAAAACTGCTGCGGTGCAGTTCATCAGCGAACAGCAGATCCAGAGCAGACGAATGCGGTGCTGACGGAAGAGCCAGAAGGGGTTCACCGTCGTCCAGCCAGATCAGCCACCAGGTGCCGCGACCATGACGGGCCCAGCGATCAGGAGCTTCCGAAGAACCAAGCCGCTGCTGCCAGAGCTTCGGCACCGGTGCGGCGGGGTCCGCCTCAAAACTCTGAACCAACCGTGCCCGCCGACTGATCTCAAACAGCTCTGCTGTTCCACGGCGATTCAGGGAAGGCGTTTTCAGGCTGGAGGTGCCCAGCAGCAGGGCGGGCAAAAAAAAGCACAACCCAAGGAGAAGGGCTGTGCAGGGATGAAGTCCAAGTTGACGTCGGACGGACGCAATCAGGACGACGACTTGGTTGAACCTTGACGGCGTCGACGGTCTCTCCATTCGATCGTTGAGAGATAGATCACGGCAACGCTGACGAAGACAAGAAGCACAGCTGCCGTGACCGCCAGGGTCTGGCTAAGAAGGGGTGCGTCTTGAAGCACAGATTCGATCAGAAGTTCAGGGTGCCGTCACCATTGCGTCCCCAGACGACCATGGCGATGGAGAAACTGAACATGGCGGCCAAGGACGCCCAACCCAGAGTGAACAACATGCGCTTGACCACTTGACTGCCGGGATCCTACCTAGGGTTCAGCACCTTTTCGTCCGCCCGAAGGCATCTGTCATGACCAGCTCCAGCCCAGGTTCATCAGCAGTGCTGGAGCGTCAGGGAACAACACAGCGCTACCCCCAGGCTCGCGTGATCGTTCTGGACGACGATGTGAACACCTTCCAGCACGTGGTGGATTGCCTACGCAAGATCATTCCCGGCATGAGTGAGGACAAGGCCTGGAACCTCGCCAACAGGATTGATGGTCAGGGTGCGGCCGAAGTTTGGTGCGGCCCCCTGGAGCAGGCCGAGCTGTACCACCAGCAGCTTCAGGCCGAGGGGTTAACGATGGCCCCTCTGGAACGCTGCTGAGTCAGGCCGCCGGCTTACGGCTGGCTTTGGTGAGGCGCAGCAGATCAGCCACCTGCAAACGCTGCATCTGCTCGTCCATCACGAAACGCACCACACGGCCAGGGCACAAGGCCAGGCCCCGAACCTCCGTTCCGTGCACCTCAGCGGTGAGCATGCGGGCCTGGGGGCCGCAGGCATCTTGCAGCGGTCCGCTGATCACGTGGCGGAGAGCGTCTACTGATTTCAGCATCACAGCCCCGGAGCGCTCTCTCTGGCATAGCCAAAGTGGCTAACTTTCACCAGTTCTCGGGTTTTCGTTCAGCTTTGGGCCGGGTCGTCATCACCCACAGCACCTATGTGGACGGCTTGATCCCATGGCTGAAGGCCCTGTCCCACGAGACGGAGATCCAGACGATCACCCCTGCCGTGATCAGCCGCGTTCGTGGCCGCTGTCCCGAACTACAGCTGCGGGTGTCCACACCGATCCAAGGGGGTTTCAAGCTGGTGGCTCGCAAAGGCACTTCAGCCCAAGAGGTCTTTGTCGTGACATCGATGCGTCGGCCAGACCTAGAACAGGCCGTCCTGCATCACCGCCCCTGAAGGCGATTGCCTGACTCAAATCCAGCAGCACGACAGGCCTGAGGATGACCATCGGCAACGCTGGGATCACGGGCACAGAGTTCAGCCCA
Source organism: Synechococcus sp. M16.1 (assembly GCF_014279895.1). NCBI lineage: Bacteria > Bacillati > Cyanobacteriota > Cyanophyceae > Synechococcales > Synechococcaceae > Synechococcus > Synechococcus sp. M16.1. The sequence continues at coordinate 1,155,694 of NZ_CP047954.1, forward strand.
ATCAGATCGGCGGAAACATTGGGGAAGGATGGCCCGGCATGCGATTTCAGCGTCATCCGGCAAAAAGGTGACAGCGTCAGCCGCGGGGCTGCCGAAACAACCCACAAGCAGTGCGCTTGCCAGCAGGCCGAAGACGGATGAGAAGAAAGAAACCAGCACGGAGGGATGAACAGTGAAGCGATGCGGAAAAGTGATTCTCAACAACACCGACAGCCAACCAACTCAATAGGAGAACGAAATGGGTTCCCTCAATCCATGCACAGTGGCATCAAGAAGTGGCATCAACAAGTGACATCAACCAGCGGCATCAATCCTTGGAGTCAGATGCAGGAATCTTGAATTCCATAAACAGCGCTTCCGCATCAGCATAATCTTTCTTTTCGCGCAAATAAAAGACCTGAGCTTTCCACCAATCCCAGGTTTCCATTTGGATCAGTTCGTCCAGGCGTGGATCACGCATCTCAGCACTGCAACCAAACAAACGCTAAGTACAGGAAAAGCGCTGACAAGCTTTGTTCACACAGCCGTAAGCATCATCGACTACACAACAGCACAGGGGTAGCCTTGATGGCTGCAGCGATCGATCCATGCCCCTCGAAATTGCCGTCAAACAAGGGCAACAAACGATGGAGAGCATGGGCAGTTTCGACGACCTCGAAGACGCTTTGACCGAATTCAACGAATTGATCAACCGTCGGAACTGGCATCAGAGCGTAACCACCATCTCGCTGACCGACACCGATAAAGACAAATGCCTCGCCCAGTACGCGCTCCAGGAGTTCAACCACTCCGAAAACTAGCTCCACCAAGAATCTCCACTCCAACCCAGACGAACGCATCTAGAGTGCAATAAAAGAAAAAATCTCAGCATGAATGGGAAACTACTGGTGATCGGCATCGGCTCATTCTTTCTTCTGTTTTTTGTGGCCGAGTCTTGGTTGATGAGAAGCCTGCCTCACTAACAAAGCTGAGACATTTTAAAGCAGAACCTAGAGAGAATACAAAAAAATTATCCGGTAAATCAAGTCCAAAAAACAAACTTTCAGAATATTGACGCAGAAACTTGGAGATATTGGTTTTGTGATGGCTTGGCGAAGTCCAAGGCACCCACCACATTGATCAAGCGAAGGGGGTGAACCGCCATGCCGTGCGAGCCCCAGTGGTCGACCTGGAAGAACCAGAAGGGGCGACAAAGTGGGGTTTCGTTTCCGGCTGCATGGCCGGTCTACGTCACCGTCACGACAGTCTCCCCAAGTCGAAAGAGAGTCAGATCAGAGCACTAGAAAAAGGCCGTCACCAACACAGCAGTTCGCTACCAACCCTAGTCCTGACTCTCGCTCTAGAGGGGCCAGATCCGGCGAATGGCGGCAAGTGCTGACTCAGCCTCATCGCGCCGCTTGAGGAGTGTGTCACCCTCAAGCAGCAGCGTCACGTGCCCCAACTTGCGGCCCGGTGTTTCCGGTGACTTGCCGTACCAGTGCAGGTGAAGCCCCGGCACGGCCTCCAGGGACTCAAGCCGCTGATCCAAAGGAGGATGACGCTCGGGGTCGAGGCCGAGCAGGTTGACCATCAAGGCACCACGGCTTTTGAGCTCGGGATCAGGCACGGGAAGACCAGCCGCGATGCAGAGCTGCTGATCGAACTGACTGCTGGTGCAGGCCTCGATCGAGAAATGCCCGGAATTGTGGGTGCGTGGAGCAATTTCATTCACCTGCAGGCCAGCGGGCCCATAGAAAAACTCCAGAGCCAGCACCCCCACATAGCCGAGCTTCGTCATCAGAGAGGCCGCCACGTTGTAAGCCAGCGCAGCCACCGAAGGATCCACGGGAGCAGGGGCCAGAACCCAGTCGCAGACTTGTTGATGTTGGTGGGTTTGCACCAGCGGAAAATGGCGGATGCGGCCGCGCTGATCGCGGCTGACCACGAGAGCCAACTCCAGCTCGTAGTCCACCCAGGATTCCAACAGCCAGTCGTCGGCAGGGACCGCCCGCAACAACTGCGCCAGGCCATCGATGTCGCGCAACACCACCGTGCCCTTGCCGTCGTAACCACCACGGGAGGCCTTGGCCATCACCGGAAAGGTCCAGCCCTGAGGAAGCGCGGGATGGGCCGGTGAAATCAAACTGAGCGGACACCAGGGCGGGCTCGGGATCGCCAGATCGTCGAGCAGCTGGCGCTGCGACAACTTGTCGACCAAGGGCGAAAGCGCAGCAAGCGAGGGCTGGAAACGAACCCCCTGCTGCTCCAGCGGCAGAAGGGCATCGATATTGACCCACTCGTTCTCGAAGGTGATGCCGTCACAACCCACCACCAGCTCCCGGGTTCCTGCCACATCCCGGGGATCCGCTGCCACGAGGCGCGAGGCCAAACCAGCCGCGGGATCCGCTGCATCGGACGTTTGAACAGCGATGGGAACATCGCGTTGCGCAGCAGCCTGCACAAGCATCCGTGCCAGCTGACCACCTCCCACAACGCCGATCATCGTGTCCGAGCTGATCTCCGCAGCTTGCCAGTTTGCAGGGTCGATGACAGCGTCAGATCAGGGGGCGATCGCCGGCAAAGGCCAACCGGATCATGGTGAACAGCAACACCAACAGGAACAGCGCCAGGCCCAGGGTGCAGGCGTAGCTGATCTCCAACTCGGCAAAGGCCTGGTCGTACACGTAATAAACGATGGTTCGCGTGGCATCCGCAGGACCTCCCTGGGTCATCAGGAACACTTCCTCGAACACCTTCGTGGCCGCGATCGACGACACCACGGCGACCAGGGTCACGTAGGGACTCATCAAGGGCAGGGTGATGTCGAGATGCTTTCTCCAGCCCTCGCTGCCATCCAGCTCCGCTGCCTCATAGAGCTCCTGGGGAATGCCCTGCAGACCCGCCAGAAAAATCACCATGTAATAACCAAGTCCCTTCCAGAGGGTCACCAACATCACGGCGGGCAGGGCCAGCTGCGGCGTGGTGAGAAAACCAATCGGGCTGAAGGCATCACCAAGCAGGGCGCTCAACCATCCATTGATCAGACCGTTCTCGGCATACAGCCAGCGAAAGGCGATGGCTGCAACAACGATCGACACCAGAACCGGGGTGTAGAAAGCGCCCCGCAGAAAAGACCGACCGGGCAGCCCCTGGTTCACCAGCACCGCCAGCGCCAGCGCCCCAAGAACGATGGGAGGCACCACACCAACTAGATAGAGAAAGGTGGTGACCAGCACCTGCCGCGCCATCGGATCCGACAGCAGGCGCTCCAGGTTGGCCAAACCGACAAAACGCAGGGGTTCACTGACGTCCAGCCCTGTGGCGGTGAAACTCATCACCAGAGCCATCAGGGCCGGCACCAGCACCGACAAACTGATCAGCACCACCGCCGGCAACAGGAACGCCCAGGCCGAAAGGGAGTTGCGCACTGATCTTTCGCGCACAGGACCAGCGACACTGTTGCGAGAGTAGGTGGGTTCCAACGGTTTCATGACCACAATCACCCCGTTGCATCACATCCGCGTTGCGCTGGAGCGCAACCCCTACGACGTGGTGATTGGAGACGGCGGCCTGGCCAGGCTTGGTCAGCAGATGCTGGACGCTGGAGTGCAGGCGGGTCGGCGTGTGCTGGTGGTCAGCAATCCGGATGTGGCCAGCCCCTATGGCGACGCCTGCCTGAACAGCCTCAGAGCGGCAGGTTTCAGCGTGGAGTTGTTGGTGATTGACGCCGGCGAAACCCAGAAGACACCCGCCACGGTGGCGGAGATCCACGATGCGGCTTACAACGCCAAGCTCGAACGCAGCTCCTTGATGGTGGCCCTCGGCGGCGGCGTTGTGGGAGACATGACCGGCTTTGCGGCAGCCACCTGGCTGCGGGGCATCCAGGTGGTGCAGGTGCCCACAACCCTGCTGGCCATGGTTGACGCGTCGATCGGTGGCAAGACCGGGGTCAACCATCCCCGCGGCAAAAATCTGATCGGCGCCTTTCACCAGCCGCGGCTGGTGTTGATCGATCCATCCACCCTGAACACCCTGCCCGAACGCGAGTTCCGGGCCGGCATGGCTGAGGTGATCAAATACGGAATCCTCGGTGACACGGCGCTGTTCGAGGAACTGGAGGCCTGCCCCGACCCGAGCACGCCCGCTGGGCTTGGATCGGAACGCCTGAGCTCGATCCTGCAACGATCGGCCGCGGCCAAGGCCCGGGTGGTGGCCGCCGACGAAAAGGAAGGAGGCTTACGAGCGATCCTCAACTACGGCCATACCTTCGGCCATGTGGTGGAGACCCTCTGCGGCTATGGCACCTGGCTGCATGGCGAGGCGGTTGCCATTGGCATGGTGGCCGTGGGTGAACTCGCCGTGCTGCGGGGCAGCTGGAGTCGCGAGGATGCCGAGCGCCAACGCCGGCTGATCGACAGCGCCGGACTGCCCACCGCCTGGCCCGATCTTGCCGCCGATGCAGTTCTGGACAGCTTGCAGGGGGACAAAAAGGTGCGCGACGGTCGCCTGCGCTTCGTGATGCCCACCAGCATCGGAACCATTGAGATTCGCGATGACGTCAGTCGCGACGAGATCCTCAGCTGCCTTGAGCGCCTGAAAGGCTGAAGCCGTCTTCCGGCAACCCGCGCCGGTAGGTGAGCCAGCGGAACGCACCGAGCCCCGCAGGGTCCACCAGGCGAAGCAGGGCTTCACGCCGTTGCAGGGCTTCTGCCAGCTGATGGCCCGGTAGCTGCTGCAGTCCATGCAGACGCTCTGCAAGCCCCAAGGCCAGCAGGGCCTCGCCCTGCTTCGCCTGATCACCCACCATCCAACCGTTGCGCTGAGCCGCTTCATCCACGACTTCGATACAGAGGTGGGCCGTGAGGTCCTGCTCGCCGGGCTGATCCAAGGGCGACAGCCCCGCCTGCTGAGCGCAAACAGCCATCAAGGTGCCGTCGGAGCGCCGGGCTGTGAAATAACGCTGGGCCTCCAGGGCGTAATCGATCACCAGCAGCACGCCGGCATCCACGGCAGCCGCCGCCGCAGCGAACCAGTCGGGCAATGCAGTGTTCCACTCGGTGGTCCACCCCTCTTCGGCATCGGGTGGCGGCAACTGAATGCCGCCTTGGCTGCACACACGCCTGATCTCCTGCTGCAAACCATCGGGGAGAGGACGATGCGTTGTTCGCAGGCCACCGTTTTGGTTGAGCTCCACCCACTGCTGCCGGAAGGATCCCTCCCGCCAGATCAAGCGCTCCACCGGGAGGGCATCAAGCAACTCATGGGCAATCACCACCCCATGAACCGGAGCGCTGCCCAACTCCTCCAGGGAACACCAGCGCAGCGGCAGATCATCCGCCTCCTGCAGCAGAGCCTGTTGCCGCCGCCGCATGCCGGGATTGGCCTCCACCAACACCAATTCGATCCGAGCCAACAGCTCTGGATCAGCACCAAGCAATGCAGTAACGAGATCCCGGGCCAGATGGCCCTCGCCAGGGCCGATTTCCACGATCGACAGACGTTGATCCGGATCACTTCGGGACATCGACGTCAGCCAGGCCAGGATCTGAGGAGCCAGAAGGGCTGCGAAATCACTGCCCAGCGAGGGGGAGGTGACGAAATCACCCTGGGCTCCGATGCGTGCGCGGCCTGAGCCGTAATACCCGTGCTCCGGCTCATTCAGAGCCAGATCCATGAACCGGGAAAACGGAACGGCACCCCCCGCCTGATGCAGATGCGTTGCCAACCAGTCGGGACAGGACGCAGCCATCGGTTCCATTGGAGAGAATGCCGGTCGCTGCAGCAGTTCCATGGGAACACATCACATCCGACATCTGTGGAGCCTCGTCGTGGTGGCTCTGGTCAGCCTGGGTGTTCTGGTGACCCCGGCTGAGGCCTACGACAACCCGGAGCTGCTGCCGGATCACCCCACCCCGGTGATCGACCTGGCCAAGGTGTTCAATGACACCCAGCGGGCCCAGCTGGAAGCATCCCTGGCGGATGTGGAGGAACGCACCGGCTGGAAGATGCGGGTGTTGACCCAGTACGAACGCACACCAGGTCTGGCCATTCGCGAGTTCTGGGGGCTGGATGAAAGCAGCCTGCTGCTGGTGGCCGACCCCCGCGGCGGGAACCTGCTGAACTTCAACGTTGGCGATGCCTACTTCGCGATGATGCCGCGCACTTACTGGGTGGAGCTGCAGACCCGCTACGGCAACCAGTACTACGTGAAGGATCACGGCGAAGACGGAGCCGTGCTGGATGCCCTCAATGCGGTGGAAATCTGTCTGGACCGTGGTGGCTGTCAGGTGGTTCCTGGTCTTCCCCAGGAACAGTGGCTTTGGACGCTGACCACCTCAATCTTTGGCGGCTTGATTGCTGGCTTTGCGGCCTATCCCCGCAAGGAGGGCGAAACCATCGCCTGGGCCTGGTTGCTGCTGCTCTCACCGCTGTGGGTGATGCTTTTCGGCGTCTTCGGCGTTGCCCCTGTGATCACACGCACGTCTGAAGTGATGCCCCTGCTGCGCAATGGAGTCGGCTTCCTGGCGGGAGGCATCGCCGCCTATCTGATCGCCCAGGCCACGGTTGGTCGAAAGCTTCAGAACGACGCCGAAGGCTGAGGAACGTCGAGAAACGTGAATGCCGTCAGAGCCGGGTGGCGCATTCAATGCGCGACCCGGTGCAAAGGGCCGGAGGGGGAGTGACGAGCGCCTGGCGCTTGACGTCACGCAGACGCCGCAACTCCGCGAGGTTCACGTCATAGAAAGAACGCAGTCGTGCGTATTTCTTGACGGGTTGGCCGTAGTAGCTGCGACCGGCGAGGGTTGGAAACGACGCCCATTCCGGAGCCAGCATGGCGGCGAGCAGCGGGCTGAGAACGCCGGTGTCGGTCAGACCCAGGGCTTTGCGCCGCTGAATCAGAAACAACGCGCCCTGGTCCTGAGCCTCAGGGCCGAAACCGCGCACGCCGATGCTGCGCTGTACCAGATTCCAGGTGAAGGGCATGAACTGGTAAGCCCCCGCAGCTGCACTGGCGTAGCGGGAGCTGTAGATCACCCGGTTGGGATGCCGGTCGAGCGAAGGCATCAAGCCACCGCCGAACATCACCCGATAGCCCACATCCAGACCACCTTTCCAGGTGCCTTCCGCAAAACGGATCGTGTTGAGCATCGCCCGACGTTCGGGCGTAATTACATAGGGAATGGCCCGGCTGGGCTGGAAGTCAGAGGTATGGATCAGCTGCGCCCGAGAGGCGGGGGGGAGCAGGCTCGCCTGGGCAGGAAGAAGGGAACTGAGGGCAGGCAGAACTCCGACGATCACGGCCGCATGAAGCGTCTGACGACCGATGAATGCAGAGATAGCCATAAAGAGCGTTCAAGGAGCATGCCCTCGAAAGAGGACGATGAGCAGATCAGAAGCGGATGAAATGCTCGAGCGGAAAAAAATTTCCACACGCTGTGACTTTCTCGAATTAAAGGCTCAAATCAATAGGTATATATGCCAGTCAAATAATCGGCCAGACCACTAACAGGCAGGCAAATCGGCTCAAAAAGGTGATGAAAAAGACCAAAAATTAAAAACGACTTGCAACCCAACCCACCAGTGCCAGAGCGGCTTCTTCAGCCCCTGATGCAGAAAGAGGGGCTTCGCTTGGCGCCAGTAACGGCTGGTCCAGCTGCCATGCGCCGGTGTCCAGCTCCTGACGGCTGAGGCAGCGATGCTGGCCGTGGCGACGCAAACCATCCATCAGCGCCGAAGCTTCGGCAAATCCGCTGCGCTCCACGACGTGCATCCCAACCCCTTGGGCCATCGCCTCGCAGAAGCTGCTGAAACCCGGCTTGCCCAGAAAACGGGAGCAACGGCCGAGCACATCGACGGGGCGCAGCCCATCCGGCAGAAACGTGAGGTTGGGGAGCGCCGCCAACTCAGGCGCTTGCGAGGCATCTGCTGACGCCGGCAGCAGGAAATGGTGGTTGGGCCAGAGCTGAAACAGATCCCGCGAAAGGGACAAGCCCAGGCCTCCAAACCCCACCAACACCAGGGGAGCATCCTGGGCATCAAGGCAAGCCTCAAGATCCGCCGGAATGGGCCGCGGGCTGGCGCAAACCAAACCGAGCCTCTGTTCAGGCAACCCCCAGTGCATGGCGAGGTCAAACGGGCAGCGCAGCAACAGATCACCGCAGCGGTAGGCCTCAGCAGCAGCATCGGCCCAGCCTTGGAAGGCAGAGCCCAAGGGGCGATAGATGTCATCCCACCCGAAATTGCTCATCCACACCAGAGGTGCATCGAGGCGCTGGGCCAGGGCGGCTGCGGCCGGGGGAATGTCCCCGATGATCAACACCGGCTGCCCCTGCGACGCAATCCAGAGAGCCTCAGCCTCGATCATGGCCGGCAGCCGTTGCTCCAGCTCATCCAGGGCCCTGAGGGTGGTGGCGCAATCCACACCGAGCGCGTCGGCCTGCACCATGCCCACATCCCATTGACAAGACCGCTGCTCAATCGCTGCATCCCCCAACAGCAGGTTGAGTACGGGGGAGGGCAGACCCGAGCTCATCACCAAGGTCCATTCAGGACGCAAGCGACGCAGTTGGTGGAGCACCGCAGCATCGCGAGCCGCATGGCCGAAGCCATGGCTGCTGCTGCAGAAATAGATCAGCACGGCAACGGAGCATCGATCGGCAACTGCTCCTGATGGATCAACTCAGCATCGGGGGTATACCAGCGATGGGCGAGCTGCGTGAGGCGGGCCCCCTGGAATTCAGCCCAGGAGAGATGCAGCAGCGTTCGACCTTGCCCATCCACACCTGAACGGGGCACACAGGCGGCATTGATCAGCGCGGTTCCATGGCGATGACGCAACAGGGTCTGGCGGAAACCAGAGCCGCGCTTGAGGGCATGGTGCATGTGGCCAAAGATCACCAGATCGGCAGGTCGGTCTTTGGCCATGCGGTCCAGGGCAAGGGCCAAATCCTGATCCCCCCAGTCCACTGCCGGCGTCTTCCAGTCGCGTCCGCAGGGACTGGCGGCCTCGGATCCCAAGCCTGAGGGACCGCAGTGGGCCATGACGATCAGGGGCTGATCAGCGGGCACATCAGCGGCGGCCTGCACAATCCGCTCGGCTGAAGCTTCAAGCGACACCGGGCCGTACACCGCCTCCACCGCTTTCGATAGGTGAAAACCTCCACCAGCACTGCATGGACGCGCACCCACAACCGTCAACGGGAGCTCCGGCCATTGGATTGAGCACCAAGCGCAATGGAGATCGCCGAGCACAGCGCGTTGTTGCTCGAGGATGCCGCCACTGCGATCACGCCCGCGGTCGTGGTTCCCCAGGATCACGGCCACGGGGAAGGGAAGCCGCGTGATCCGGCGCGTCAGACGCAGATCCCCATCAGCAAGATCACCAACGAAAAGAACAGCGTCGGGCTTGAGCTGCTGCAGCAGCTGCTCATCCGCGTCGCCCCAGGCGCCGTGGAGATCACCGGCAATGGCAAGTCGCAGGTGCTTCAGAGCGAATGCCTAGGCTGTGGCCATCCTGCCCCGAACCGGTCCTGATGAGCGCTGACACCGCCCTTGTTGCGGCGATCAACCGGCTTCGCCAGGACCGCAATGCCGTGATCCTGGCGCACTACTACCAGGAGCCTGAGATTCAGGACATCGCCGATTTCGTTGGTGACTCCCTGGAGCTGTCGCGCAAGGCCGCCAGCACCGATGCAGACGTGATCGTGTTCTGCGGCGTGCACTTCATGGCGGAGACCGCCAAGATTCTTAGTCCGGAAAAGACGGTGGTGCTGCCGGATCTAGAGGCCGGATGCTCCCTGGCGGACGACTGCCCCGCCGATGAGTTCGCCCGCTTCCGGGCAGAGCACCCCGACCACGTCGTGGTGAGCTACATCAACTGCACGGCCGCAGTGAAGGCGCAAAGCGATCTGATCTGCACCAGCAGCAATGCCGTTGATCTGGTGAACCAACTGCCTGCCGATCAGCCCGTTCTGTTCGCCCCCGATCAGAACCTGGGGCGCTGGGTTCAGCAACAGAGCGGTCGCGAGCTGACCCTCTGGCCGGGACGCTGCATCGTTCACGAGACCTTCAGCGAAGAAGCCGTGCTGGCCCTCAAGCACGAACATCCCGGGGCTGAAGTGATCGCCCACCCCGAGTGCCAGCAGAATCTGCTGGACCTGGCGGATTTCATTGGATCCACCAGCAAGCTGTTGAATTACGCCGAACAAAGCTCCTGCAACAGCTTCATCGTTCTGACGGAACCGGGGATCTTGCATCAGATGCAGCAGCGGGTTCCTGAAAAAACCCTGCTCGACGTTCCAGGGATCGATGGATGCAGCTGCAATGCCTGCCCCTACATGCGGCTCAACACCCTTGAAAAACTGAAGGCATGCCTGGAGACCCTCACGCCTGCAATCGAGATGGATGAATCGATGCGACTGAAGGCCATAAAACCCATGCAGCGCATGCTCGAAATGAGCCGGTGACGCGCCAACAGATCAAAGAACGACGCGGTACGCGAATAAATTTTCGATAATCCAGTCCCTGCGATTAATGGCCCGCGTCATCCAGCCCCAGGGCATCAGGGTTCTGACCTTGACGGCAGCGTTGGCGGGGACGTTGTGCACCGCAGCGACTGCACAACCGTGGAACCAACCGATTCCTGAACCCGCAACGGAGTCCACAGCACAAACGATCAAGTTGGCCGAGCAACTCAACACGGTGGGCGCCAGGTTTTTTGGAGCCCATTGGTGCCCCGCCTGCAAAGAACAGATGAAGCTCTTCGGCAAACAGGCCGGAGCCAACCTGAACTACGTGGAATGCGGTCTGCCCGAAAAGTACCCCGATCAGCTCAGGCAGTGCAGGGATAAAAACATTCGATCCATCCCCACCTGGACACGGCCGGGATCAACGCGACTCCAGGGTGTTCAATCGATCAACACCCTGGAGCGCTGGAGTGGCCTAAGGCCTGAGCCACTGAATTGATTACTTCTTACGGCAATAGCCAGCGCCAACATTCATCCAGCCGGAGGGGCAGGCTTCACCGTTGGTGGGCTTCATCTCGTAATAGATCGGAGACACACAAGTGGTGCCAAGGGTGTTGACGTAACCCAGGGGTCATTGGTTGTGGCCTTGGGCCTTGGGAATTTTTTTCTGAGCCAAAGCGGAGCTGGGCACAGCCAGGGCTGAAACAAACAGAGCGGCAGCGAGCAGCTTCATGGCAAGCGGGTCGAACGCGCTCAAGGTATGGGCCTTTCAGACTGTCTGCAGCGATCGGCAGCGGAGCTTGATCGAACGCACACCGGAAGGGTTGTATTGCCGTGCCGCAAAGGCCTGGGTCGATCCGTGGCGTCCGGTTCCCCGGGCCCTGATCACCCACGCCCATGCCGACCACGCCCGCCCCGGATGCGGGGAGTACTGGGCCGTGGCCTCCAGTGAAGGGGTTCTGCGCCAGAGGCTCGGCAAAGACATCACCCTTCACCCGGTGGCCTACGGCGAAGAACACTGGCTAGGGCAGTGCAAGGTGTCGTTTCACAGCGCCGGGCACGTGCTTGGTTCAGCGCAGATCCGCCTGGAATCGGAGGGTGAGGTGTGGGTGGTCAGTGGGGATTACAAACGGGATGACGATCCCAGCTGTGACCCCTTCGAACCAGTGCGCTGCGATGTGTTGATCACCGAAGCCACCTTCGGAATGCCGATCTATAGCTGGCAAAGCGGTGAGCAGGTGGCCAAGGAGATCCATGCCTGGTGGAGCCGTGATCGCAGCAGGCCATCTCTGCTGTTCTGCTACGCCTTCGGCAAAGCCCAACGCTTGCTGGCTGAACTGAAGGCCATCGGCGTGGAGGAGGAAGTGCTGCTGCACGGCGCCGTTGAAACCGTGACCCGCCACTACCGCGAGGCAGGGGTTCCGATGACCCCCAGTCGTTCCGTCAGTGAACTGCCCCGCAAGGATCCGCTCGAGGGACGATTGATCCTGGCGCCACCGTCGGCCCATCGCTCCAGCTGGATGCGCCGCTTCAAGTCACCCCAAACCGCCTTTGCCTCCGGCTGGATGGCCGTGCGCGGAGCCCGTCGACGGCGGGGCTACGAGCGGGGATTCGTGCTCAGTGATCATGCCGACTGGCCTGGACTGATCCAGACCGTTCGCGACAGCGGCGCCCGCAAGGTGTACGTCACCCATGGACAGAGTGACGTTCTGGCCCGTTACCTGCGGGAGGTGGAGGGTGTGGATGCGGAGCCGCTGGACACCCTGTTCGAAGGGGAGTCGGACTAGAACTTGGCGATGCCGTCCGGCAGCTCGGGGAGGTTGAGGTTTGCTTCGCGACCTTCGATCGCGGCTGTGAGCGATTCGATCATCATGGCGTTGCCGCTGTCTTTCACGGCCTCAAGTGCCTTCTGAAGACGACGACGACGGTCGGATGGATCATCCGATGTGCCGGAGCCAGCCACGGGGGTGACGACGGCCGTGGCTGAGGCGGTAGCGCGCACGCTGCTGAGTTGTTGCGCGAGGTTGTCCCAGAGGAGTGCCATCCGGCTGATTCAGGAATCTGTGGCTCAGATCAACACAGGTCTCCGCCGGATTTCCAGCACTGCTCACAAAATGTCTTGTCAGGATGGCGGGGCTTTCCATCCATCCCGTTCCAGCGCGCATGCGTGCCTTTCAGAACCTGTTCAATCAGTTGGATCAGGTCACGGGCACCAAGGCCAAGGTGCAAGCGCTGGTGGATCACTTTCAGGGGGTCGAACCAGGGGAGGCGGCCTGGGCGTTGACGCTGCTGCTGGGCAAGCGCCGCAGGCGCCTGATCACCGGTCGCCGACTTCGCGACATCCTGCGGGACCGCGGTGGTCTTCCGGATTGGCTGATCGACGACTGCTACGGCCAGGTGGGCGACTCAGCTGAAACCATCAGCCTGCTCTGGCCCGCCGTGCAAGAGCGCGTCGAAGCAAGCGATCCGGATCTGCCCAGCGGTGATGGAGACATGCCCCTGAGCTGGTGGATGGACACCCTGCTGCCGGCCATCAGCACCAGAAGCGACGACGATCAAGCCAATGCCGTGATCTGGCTCTGGCACCGAACCCCGCTCGACCAGCACTTCATCGTCAACAAGTTGCTCACGGGGGGATTCCGTGTCGGCGTGTCGACAGGCCTGATCAGCCGGGCCATCGCCGAAGCGTTTGATCTCGAGGAAAACCTTGTGGTGCAACGGCTGATGGGCGGCTTTGAGCCCTCCGCAGAGCGCTTCAGGCAACTCACCGCCTGCGCGACGGCGGATGAACACCATTCCAGCGGCACCGCCTACCCCTTCTATCTCGCCAGTCCCCTGGAACCCGACCGACTGCTGGAGACATCGGCAAGCGATTGGCAACTGGAGTGGAAATGGGATGGAATCCGCGGTCAGCTGATTCATCGCGGCTCCGGCGTCTACCTCTGGAGCCGTGGAGAAGAGCTGGTCAACGAGAGCTTCCCTGAGCTTGTGGAGGTGGCCAAGGCCTTGCCATCCGGAAGCGTTCTGGACGGCGAGCTGATCTGCTGGCAACAGGACGCCGCCGCGCCGCTTGGCTTTGATCAGCTGCAACGACGGCTGGGCCGCAAAAGCGTTGGAGCAACGTTGAAACGGGATTGCCCGATGCGGTTCATCGCCTACGACCTGCTGGAACATCAAGGCGTGGACATTCGCCAGCAGGGATTACGGCAGCGCCAGCAGCAGCTGGCTGCGCTGCTGGGCAGCATCGAGCATCCAGAGTCGTGGCGGCTGAAGCAGAGCCCGTCCTGGTCGATCGACTCCTGGGAGGAACTGGAGACACAGCGCAACCAGGCCCATCAGCACAACGCCGAAGGGTTAATGCTCAAACAGGCGGAATCGCCCTATCTGAGCGGCCGCAAACGGGGCAACTGGTGGAAACACAAGCTGGAGCCGATGACCCTCGATGCGGTGCTCCTCTATGCCCAGGCCGGCAGTGGGCGTCGCGCCAACCTCTTCACCGACTACACCTTCGGCCTCTGGACCAACGCTGAAGAGCCGCAGTTGGTGACCTTCGCCAAGGCCTATTCCGGCCTCAATGATGCCGAAATCCTCGAGCTGGACCGCTGGATCCGACGCAACACCCTGCAGCGTTTCGGGCCGGCACGGTCCCTGAAAACCGAGCTGGTGTTTGAAATCGGCTTTGAAGGCATCCACCCCTCAAAACGCCATAAATCCGGCATCGCCGTGCGTTTCCCGCGGATCCTGCGCTGGCGACGCGACAAACCCGCCGATGAAGCGGATTCACTCCAGACCGCGATGGCATTGATCGAGAACCGCTGATGGCAGCTTCAGAAAAGAAGGCAAAAGCGAAGGCGAGGCCAAAGCCAACAACCAACGACCCTCGCTTGGAGCCGATTCATGCCTGGTTCGCGCAAAGGAACTGGACGCCGCTGCCGTTTCAGCAGCAGACCTGGAGCGCCTATCTGGCGGGGCGGAATGGCTTGATCCAAGTGCCCACAGGGTCCGGCAAAACCTTCGCCGCCGTGATGGGACCGATCGCGCGGATGTTGGCGGAGGAGGAGCCGTTGAAGGGAATACGACTGCTCTACATCACGCCCTTGCGGGCCCTCAGTCGCGACTTGTCGCTGGCGATCCGCGAACCGATCGAGGCGATGGGCTGGCCGATTCGGGTGGGCATCCGCAATGGCGACAGCAGCAGCAGCGAACGCACCAAACAGCTCAAGGCACCACCACAGATTCTGGTGACGACTCCAGAGTCCCTCGCCCTGCTGCTGAGCAATGCCAAGGCCGAAGAGCTGTTTGGCCAACTCGAGACGGTGATCCTCGATGAATGGCACGAGTTGATGGGCAGCAAACGGGGCAGTCAGACGGAGCTGTGCCTGAGCTGGTTGCGCCAGCTGCGCCCCCAGCTCCAGACCTGGGCCATCAGTGCCACCATCGGCAACCTCGAGCAGGCAGCGCGCCATGCCCTGGGAACGGCAAGTGAGCCACAGCTGATCGGGGGCGCTCCTGCCCGCAGCACGGAGATTCAGAGCATCCTTCCGGAGACGATCGATGGCTTCCCCTGGGCCGGACACCTCGGGTTGCGGATGTACGAGGAGCTGGTGGCACGTCTCAATCCCGGCATCAGCACCTTGCTGTTCACCAACACCCGCAATCAGTCGGAGCGTTGGCACCAGTGTCTGCGCTTCGCCTGCCCGGAAATGGAAGAGGGATTGGCCCTCCACCACAGCGCCATTGATCGCAGCGAGCGGGAAGCGATCGAAGCCTCCGTGAAGGCCGGCGGCATTCGTTGGGTGGTCTGCACCAGCTCCCTGGACCTCGGGGTGGACTTCCAACCCGTGGAACAGGTGGTGCAGATCGGAAGCCCGAAGAATCTGGCGCGGCTGCTGCAGCGGGCGGGGCGGTCAGCGCACTTGCCCGGCGGAACATCCCAGGTGCTGTTCATGCCCACCAATGCGCTCGAGCTGCTCGAACTCAGTGCTGTGCGTCGGGGACTGGCGGAGGGGCTGGTGGAACAACGCAAGCCGCCGAAAGCCCCTCTGGATGTGCTGCTGCAGCACCTCACGGGATTGGCCTGCGGCCCTGGCTTCCATCCGGAGCAGACCTTGCAGGCCGTGCGCAGCTGTGCCGCCTACGCCGAGCTGAGCCAGGAGGATTGGGACTGGTGCATGCTGTTTCTGGAGCAGGGCGGAGAGTGCCTCGGTGCCTACCCCCGCTACCGCAAGCTCGAGTGGGAGGAGACAAGCCAGCGCTACCGGGTTCGCGAGAAGGCCATCGCCCGGCTGCACCGTCTCAACGTTGGAACGATCACGGCCGCACCAGCGATCACCGTGCGCTTTATTCGTGGTGCCGTGCTCGGACATGTAGAGGAGAGCTTCATCAGCCAGCTGAAGCCGAAGGATGTGTTCTTCTTCTCCGGCCGCCAGCTGGAATTCGTGCGGCTGCGCGACATGACCGCCTACGTGAAGGTGAGCACCAAGAAAACGCGCGCGGTGCCTGCCTGGGCTGGGGGGCAGATGGCTCTCTCCGATCTGCTGACCCATCACCTGCGTCTTGAGGTGGACCGCGCCAGCCGTGGTGATCTCGACAACGCTGAACTTCAGGCTCTGAAGCCCCTGTTTGATCGGCAACAGGACATCTCGGTGTTGCCATCAGTGGGGCAGCTGCTGATTGAGACCTGTCGCACCCGGGAAGGCACACACCTGTTTGCCTTCCCCTTTGAAGGGCGGTTCGTGCATGAGGGCATCGGCTTCCTCTGGGCATCGCGGCTCACCCGTCTGGAGCGGGGCACGATCACGGTGTCGGTGAACGACTACGGCTTTGAGCTGTTGGCACCGAAGAGCTACCCCATGGCGGAGTTGCTGGAAGACCACATCGATCTGCTGCTCGATCGTCAAAAGCTGGAGCGGGATCTGAAGAACGCACTGAATCTTTCCGAGCTGCAACGGCGACGCTTCCGCGCCATCGCCCAGATCGCAGGCCTGATGAACCGGGGATTCCCGGGATCGAGCAAAAGCACCGGTCAGCTTCAGATCAGTGCATCGCTGCTGTTCGATGTGTTCAACCGCCATGAGCCGAACAACCGCTTGCTGCTGCAGGCGCAGCAGGAGGTGCTCGATGACCAGTTGGAGATCTCACGCCTGGAGGCGGCCTTGGAACGCGCTGCAAGCCAGGAATGGCTGCACGTTGAAACTCCGCGGCCCAGCCCATTGGCCTTCCCACTGCTGGTGGAACGGCTGAACAACAGGATGAGCAATGAATCCGTTTTGGAGCGGGTTCAGCGGATGAAAGAAGAGGCGATCAGGCGCGAGGGGTAGCGATCACTGCAAGACCCACCGAGAGCGGCGGCACTTAGGCCTTAGATACCTAGGCGAGGAGACCGGAAACCCTGACGTCGATCTGATCAGAAGCTGAGTGTGTTGGCCTCAACCCGCCTCAGTTCTGTTGACGAGATTGCTTCACTGCGAGCCCAGCCTCTACTGCTGTTCCAGCTGCGAGAGCAACGAGCCCAAGCAAGCCAATCCATTGGTTTTGGATTTCTTCAGCAGCCTCAGCCCCCTGTCCCAGCACTCCACCCAGGACAAACCAGGTCGTCGCAATAGCAGATGTAATCCAGTACGCCTTCCAGCGGCGCTGGTAGAGGTAGCCAGCACCCAAGCCCGGAACCACGTTCAACGTGACGGCAACCCAGCCTGCCGATGCGGCAAGGATCTCTCTTTTGGTGGGCGCCATAACAACAGATGTTTCAGTCCATTTTTGTCGATATCGAGAGCCATCGCGCGTGGCGGCCCCTTATCCATAGGGCCCAAATCGCGTCGCACAGGCGGCACCACACTGGGCACCCAAAGCGATGGCCTTCGCCAGGGGCCAGCGCGCCGCAAGACCCGTGACCACGCCTGCCGCAAAGCTGTCACCGCAGCCATAACTCTCGACCAAGGGCCCCGGAAGGGGTGATGGGTCATAGCGGCCGCCTGGATAACTAACACCGCCTGCGGCACCTTCCGTGCGAATCACTGTGTGGGGAGCTGGGTTCAACTGCCCCGACTCCACCCGTTCACCTGGATCAAGGCCACTGCCAATCAAGGCATCGAGGGGCACACCGGCCTGCTGAAGCACGGGCAAACGAACGCGCGGGGTCGCCGCCAAAACTGCAGCAGAACGGCAGGCTTTCAACAAAGGAGCATCAGCGGCCGTGACGAACAGGCCGTCGCATTCGCCAAGGGCGTTCCAGGGAAGGTCGTCATCCAGTGATGGGGTCAGCCGCTCGCCGATCACCGTGATCGCCCGATCCCCCTCACCATCAACCATGCTCACGCCCCGACGGGTTGGCACCTCCCTCCAGGCGACATGAACCTCAAGGCCCAGATCCTCGAGTCGCTTGACGCAGGCTTCTCCAACCGAATCGCGACCTAGAGCCGTAAAGAACTGGACGGGTTGCTGCTGCAACCGTGCCATCTGCACCGCAACGACGGCTCCACCGCCAGCAGGCTCCTGCAGGGTCTTCAAGGCATGGCCAATGGCTCCGGGACGGGGCAACTGATCCACCGCCAGAAATTCCACCCATTCGACGTGACCCACAACGGCCAGGCGTAGAGGCGGCAGAGCTGAGGCGGAAGACAAGGGCCGTTCAAAACAGCTGGACCCCATCCTCTCTGCAGAAACGGCTCAGCAACAGGATGGGCGCGGATGAAGGACGAGGCCATCCGCGAAGTGGGGAGAGATCGCTGTCCACTGCGGTGCCCTTAAGGTTCAACAGCGGAAGGTATGAACAACGTTGGCCAAGCTCGGGGAGATCAAGCTCAAACAGATTCCGCAACTGAACACGGCCAACAGCTCGCCATTGATTCGGAAACACAAAGAGGTTCTGAATCTGATGATGAGAACGCTTTTCCTCGATACCTACGGCCTCACCTGGGCCCAGTTCATCAAGGGGTTTGGTTGCGGTGCTTTGGCCGTTTGGCTGCTCATGCGCTGAGCTCAGCCATGACGCACGGGCCTTCCACCCCGTCGCAGCGACTCCAACATTCCCTTTTCCAAGGCCGTCAGTTTTGGTGCCGGCTCGTTTAATGCAGCTTCCGCCCGTGTCTTGGCTGCGGCAATGAAGCGATCTGTTTTATCTCCAGAATCAAAAGCCACGGTTCCTCAGCAAGAATCACCAAAGGTATGGATCAGCACCTGTTGAGGCTCAGGACTTAAGAAAGATGCCTGAACTCAACAGATGTGGGGGTGAGCTCCCCGCAGCCATCCCCTCGATCGCAAAATCGTTGCTATCGGTTGGAGGTTGCAGCAACCCGATGAGCCGTTACCCCGTCTTCTATTGCGCTCCAGCGGCCGTTGACGCTGGCTTCAAGCCTGTTGAAGCGGCGGATGCCTACGAGGCTGAGCAGATCGTGCAGCGCGAGCACCCCGGCGCAGTCACGGCATCTCTGAGCGAACGGGTGACCAACGAAGAGGAAATCCGCCGGTTGTTCTTGGCCTGGCTCGAAAAAGTCTGAACACCTGGAGCCACCAAAGGGGTGCATGGAACGCAATCCGTTGTCGGTCACGCCCCCTAGCTGGCTGGACATCGACCCCGACAGCTACAAGCGGCTGCTGAACCGCACGGCTTTGACGATCACCAAGCGCGCCAGGAAGCGAGGGGCGACGTATCAGGTGAGGGAAGCCATCGATACCATCCATGCAGCCTTCCTTCGTTGTGACGGCACCGATCCCTACGACGGACTGCCGCTGGACAAACGCCTTCATGATGGAGGCCGCAGTCCGACCGTCTCCCCGGTGAGCAGCAGCACCACCGCAACCTTTGAGATTCTCAGCCTGCAGACCAAGGAAGCCAAAGGGGAGAGGAACGGCGAGGAGTTCATCGCCCACTGCCGTGCGGTCGTCGCCCATGCCGACGCGTCATCACAGGGCCAGCGATGAGCAGCGCCAAGAAGCTGTTCCTGGTGGTGCTGGGGGGCCGTTGCAAGGGCTGCCATGTGGAGCAGCACGATGTGCGCTGGGTCGTGGGCGAGACCATCGACGCAACGCTGCCGGCGCTGCGGCAGGAATGGATCGGCCTCCGCCGTGGCTTGCACATCGACAGCTACCGCTGCATCGACCATGTCGATGGCTATCGCGTTGAGGTTGTTGAGCGAGCGCAGGATCCATCCAGTACTGACGGTCCGCAGCTGTGGTTCGTCAACCTTGGCGCCTATGACCCCACCTCGATGGCAGAACAGCATGCCTTCGGGGTGATCGTGGCCCGGTCTTCAGCCTCCGCCAAGGCGCGGGCACGGCAGCGTTGGCTGAACGGACAAGAGCAGGTGCACAAGGACGATCTTCACCCTGTCGAAATGGACAGCGCGCTCGATGATCTGCTGCCGATTCACGGCAATGGCCAGTGGGACTTGAAACTGATCGCGGATGGCCAAGTTGACGACGGCCCAGCCCATCCCGATTGGTACGGCTACTGGAAGATCTGACCACAGAACCAACACGGCTCAGCTACAACAAACCACCACGTTGTGGATGTGTCGTGCTGATCTTGATACTCCTCGTGCTGACGGGCTCCTACGCCGGACTGTGGGCCCTGCGTTTCGTGCTCGAACAACGCACAGACACCGAGTAGGGAATCACGCCCTCAAGACGCATCCAGTCACATCTGGCCGAGATGCTGTCACGTTCACCAGGCAAAGCCGAAATACGTTTTCCTCAGTCCACCGACGCCCCTTGTCGCTTGTTCAACGTCTTGGCATCGCTGCGTTCGTGGTGGTCATCACTGGTGTCGGCCTGAGCCCTGCGGTGGGAGCCCATAGTGCTCATCACCACCATCACCACCACTCCCGCAAAAACAAAAAAAAGAAGGCCTACAACAGGGGCTACAAGCATGGCTACGGAAGGGCCATCGAAAACAGCTACCGCCCCCACTACCGAAGGCACTACCGCAGCTATTCCCCGCTGTACGGCCCCATGGTTTCACCAATGCCCCGGCGCGTCATCGTCACCCCAACGCCCTGGATGGTTCCGGTTCACCTGCATCACCACGGCACCCGCGTCCATGTTGGGCACGGGTTCCATCTCTAAACACCGCGTCATCCACCATGTCTGATCGAATCAGCAAAGACGCCAGCGAGGCCTGGCGCGACCATGTGCTGAAGCAGGTGGTGGATTACCTGGAAAAAAATCGCGATGAAATCATCGATGGCTTCGAAGCAGAGAACGCTCACAACTTGAAGCGTGAAGACATCGAACAATCCGATCTTCTCGATTTCGATGTTTCAGTTACGCTGCATCGCGATCAATCCTCATCCTTTGGCCTTGGATTCGGTTTTTTCAAGGCCAACATGATTCGCTGAATCAACCTTCAGGCTTCCAGAGCACCTCGGCATCCTGGCGTTGGAGTGTCTGTTCAGCCAGCTTGAGGTAATAAAAATAGCTCTGTCTGTCTTCCGATTCAGCAGCTTTGTTCATCAAGTGCAGATAACTGAGACGCTGATCGCTGTTCATGCATGGGCTGGAAGAGAAGCAAACAATCACCTCAGCTGGCCTTCAACTTCGGTATCGGAGCGAACAACCGAAACAATTCTGGGTATCGATTGAGCACTTTTTTATCTTTTCTTTTGAAACTCTGGCCATAAAACCCGTCCTCACGATGCAATCAACAGGGCTGGAAATTCGTCGTGACAGGCGGACCACCTCCAGGAGGAACAACACAGCTTGGATCGGATGAGCCTGTGTTCTGCTCGGGCAACGCAGGAGATTGGCCAGGCCCTCCCGGCGATGCCGGGCCCAAGTCAATCTTGCCGGGCCGGATCAGTTGGGACGTGACGTTGAACGCCAACCCGCCGAGCAAGCCAAGCCCCATCGAGGCCGAAAAAGCAACAAGAATTTGACGCTGACGGTTGTTCATCCCACTGCTCGATCCCGATGAAGGTTGATTGGCCGCGAGCTCTGGCCTCAATCTCAGTGAATAACGGAGATTTGACAGATCAAAACAGACCGCCGGATGATCCGCTTGCTGCAACCGGAACGATCGAAACACAGTCTTTGCTGACGCTGCTCACACCCTTCCTCGTGTTCGGGGCCTTGTTTGTGGTGCTCCTGCTGGTCTGGGACCGATGACAGCCCCGGTTGCGGGACTGTTCTGGACGCCATACGCCGATTGGATCTACACCGTGGTAAGCCTGAGTGGCTTGATGCTGATCACCTGGCTGGTGCTGGGCCGCAGCAGCGGCAGCTGAACCACTTGGACGCACGTCAAGGTCGTCAGGCAGCAAGCATCTCCATCTCGGGCTCAAGCAGCACATCGCGGGCGGTGTTGAACCGTGTCATCACCTCAGGGTCGCCCCCTTTATCGGGATGGTGTTGAACAGCCAGAAGCTTGTGTGCCCGCTTCACCTGGGCAACAGTTAACCGCCCAGTGAGCGGCAGGCCGAGGCACTGTCTGGCCTGAATCGCCTCGAGGCCGGGGTCGCGCCCCATTGGGCATTGATCACGGCGATGGTTTGACGTTCCCGGCTTGCGCTTCTTGCTGGATTTGCGTTTGGCCGACGTGGCCTGACCCCCAAACCCTTTCGTTTCCTGCACAAGCTGATCGCCGAAGCAGGCCACAATGCCTGATCGCCTGGTTCAGTCTCCGAGCTGCGACCACCAACGCTCGATGCGATCGGTGGAGCCGTACCAGCTTTGGCCGAACAATCCGCCGTGGGCCGTATCAGCCAGCTCAATCGACCGGGCATCCCGCAGCAGGGCTGATGGAAGGGGAACCAGACCGTCCCCCTGCAGATCCGGGTCGCCCATGATCTGGCGATAGCTGCTGGCAGCGCTGCGGCGCGAAAAATTGGATGCATTCGCTCCCAGCGGATCAAGCCGACCCGCAACCGCGACGTAGTCCACCCGATCGGCTTCAGGGCAACCCGGAAACTCACGATCCACACGAGCCCGCAATCGTGTGGAACGCAGAGCCTGATGGGGACTGCCGAGCGTGATCAGGCGATTGCATCGGGCTGCACCGTTGAAACGGCGTCCCAGAAAGGTCTGATCAGCCAGATAGGGCCGCAACATCACCCCGCCGGAGCTGTGACCAATCAACGTGACGCGCCCTGTGGGCGACTGGCTTTGAAGCTCACGCACAGCGGCATCAACGCGATCAAGCAGGCGACGCCAACCGAAGCCCCAGCTGGTGGCCAGCCAATCCAATTTGGACGCAAGCACGATGCGCACCGCAGCGCCGGTTGCCTGATCAATCCAATCAGCGAGGGGGCGATAGGCCTCCTGCGTGATCAGAAAGCCACCGAAGATGACGACGGGCTGGGTGAGGCGAGACGTGTTGCTCACCGAATCAACGCACATTGCGGAGCCTTGATCAGGTCGTAGCCACGCCGAATGCGACTTCCACCAGGTTCAAGAACCGTGCTCAGCTGTTGATCCTCAGACGAAGCCTCAAGAACCACCTGCTGACCGATCAACACGATCCTGAAGCGCCAGGGGAGAAGACCCGGAAGGGTAAAGCTCATGCAGATCCTGGTTCTCGCCTCACGCTGCCGCAATTCAGAACAACGTCCATCCCTGCAAGGCAAAGGAAAGTCGAGGAATCAGTAGAGAGGTTTCTCGGCCACGACGGCAAAGAAAGGATCTCCCTTGCCACCGAACAAGCCCATCACACCCTCGGCGCGGGTGTCTTCGGCAACGATCTCCGGCTGGGGCCAGCCCTGGGCCATCAACACCTCAGCGACGTAACGCAGGTGATCACCGTCATCACCGTCGGTCCAGACCTGGGGAGCCTTGGTGAAGAACATTCGATTGGAAAACGCCACGATCACCTGGCCCCGGGGGCGGGTGATCCGCCACAGCTCAGCGGCGATCGGCTCGGGCTGTTGCAGGTATTGCCAACCGGCAACGATCAAGGTGGCATCGATCGATGCATCCTCAACCGGGAGGGTTTGGTCGCTGTTGAGGTTCTGAACCCAGTGCCGATCCAATCGGGGGTTGGCACTCAGCTCCTCAGCATTGAGGCCATGGCCGATGACGTTGTCGTAACTGACATCGTCCGGCAGGTGGCTCACCCAACTGCTCATCAGATCCAGCACCTGGGCACAGGGAGGAATGCGCTCGCGGTAGAGGGCCGCCAGCCGAGCACGAAAACCCGCATCCAGATGGTGAACGAAACGCGGCTCGCTGTAGAAGATCGCGTCGTCGGTGGCATCCAACTTGAAGCGTTGGGAGTCCTTCAGAACAGGAACAACCGTCATCAATCAACCCAGCTGCAGGTACCAGCGCAGAGCTGCACCAAGCTGACCCGCGATTCCCAAGCCCGTGGCTTTTTCAAGCACCACGGCAGCCAAGAAACCGAGCATGGCCACCCGGCCATTGAGCCGCTCCACATCGGTCAGGGCAGACCGGTTCCAGGGGCGTGCTGTGGTGAGCGACTCGCCGAAGCGTTCCGGTTCCTCGTAACGAAAAGCAGGCCGACTCATCGCAATGCGCAGATCCAGCGGACCTTAACCACGGTTCCATCGCGACCGGGGTACACGGTCCAGGCACCATCGGGCTGGCGTTGCTCCAGCTGACCTTTGGCACAGTTGGCACGCATCGGCAGAACCCGTTGGGTCCACCGGTCCTGGCCAGCGCGCTGAATCAGCAGGCCTGCTTCCACCTCAACGGAACCGTCCACGCTCTGGGGAGCCCGGATGTATTCAGCCGCCTTGATCGCGGGGGTGTCGAGGGCTTCCATGAAGATCCAGCCGTCGCCGGGAAGCAGATCGCCGCGACGGGATTGCCAAACCGCCGGCTCCTGCATCGGCTGCCATTCCGCCTGAACAGGCCCTGCGATCAGGGACAGGAGTGAAGCGAGAGCAACGTTGAAGGCCAGAGCAGGGGAGGCCATGGGCAGCGGGATGCGGGCAGAGAGGTGAGACGGACTGTCGATCGCTTCAAACAACTTTACGAAGCGTTGAAACGCAAACATGAATGAATGGTTATGGAATTCCTCAGGGCAGGAGTGCCAGCTTGAAACCACTGCTTCATCAGTCCATGGCCAGCATTGCTCAGGGACGGGCTGCCTACACCGTCCGACACAAGACATCCAACGGAGAAAAGCTGGAATCCTGCTTCTACGCCACCGATGCCTTTGAGGCCCGTCTGCTGGCCATGGAGTTCAACGCCTATATCCGACAGCACCCGAACTGCATCGATTCGATCCTCAGGACGGAGGCTTGAGCGGCGCCCGGCGACGCTCCACCTGAACGAAGACCAGCCAGGCCAAGCTGGCGAGCCCCCCTCCGATCCAATCGCTGCGCAGCAGTTCAACCAGGGCAACGGTGCTGGCCCCGATGCGCAGTCCCCGTAGAAGCAGGTCCGTTATGGGAGGTGTCCGGCGCTTGTCGCGCTGCATGGGCCGACTCCGAAAAGATGGGGGTGTTGCAGAGCCCCATGATCTCAGCCTTGCCTGGTTCTCCTGCCGCAGCTCTTCTGGCGAGGGAAGACCAGAGCCGCCGTGAGGGCAGCGGCATTCAGATCGAGCAGCTGCCGGGCTGCTGGATGTTGCAGCAGACCTGGACCCGCAGCGGGGATGCACCGGCGCCCGGCACCGCAACGCTGCTGCGCTGGCTGCAGGCCAGCCTGAGCTTGAGCCGCGGCGACCAGGGCCTGAGCATCGTGAATCAGGTCTGCCTAGCCGGTTTCCGCTTGCGGTTCAGCGGCCAGGCCCAGCTCAAGGGTTCCAGACCACTGCTGATGTTCAGCTTCACGTCGTTGGAGCTGAGCTGGTCCGATCAGGTACTGCTGCAGCGAAGCCTGCCGTCACCGGAACCCCAACGCTTGCCCTTCTTTGCCCTGATTGAACTGAACGAGCAGCAGGGAACACTCACAGCGCGGGGGCGGGGCGGTGGACTGGCCCAGTGGTCCCGCAAGACACCGGAGGCGTCATGAAGCCCGCCGTCGCCCTGGCCATGCTCGAGCGGGAAGGCCGATGGCTGCTCCAACTGCGCGACGACATCGACTCGATCATTTATCCGGGCCACTGGGGGTTGTTTGGTGGCCATCTCGATCCGGGAGAAACAGCCAGCGAAGCCGTGCACCGCGAATTGCAGGAGGAGATCGATTGGTCACCCAGCGTGCCGCTCGAACCATGGTTCAGCGATGACAGCGGCAACCGGGTGGCCCACGTGTTCCGCGGAACGCTCAGCGTGCCCGTGAGCCAACTGCAGTTGAAGGAGGGCCAGGAGATGAAGTTGGTGCCCCTCAGTGATCTGGTGCGTGAGGCCATCTGGAGTGAGCGGCAGCAGGCGCTCCGGCCTGTCGCTCCGCGCCTGTCGATCGTGATCGATCGGTTGCTGAAGGAGGGCCATGACCACTGAAACCTGGCTCGATCTCCGCAATGTGGAGGCATGGCTGGGCCATCGGCCGGTGCTGCACAAGCTCAACCTGCTACTGAAACTGCGGCAGTCCACAACGGTGTTAGGGCCCAATGGCGCAGGCAAAAGCAGCCTGGTGAAACTGATCGACCGCAGCCTGTATCCCATCGTTCGCCCCGAC
Source organism: Synechococcus sp. M16.1 (assembly GCF_014279895.1). NCBI lineage: Bacteria > Bacillati > Cyanobacteriota > Cyanophyceae > Synechococcales > Synechococcaceae > Synechococcus > Synechococcus sp. M16.1. The sequence goes on from NZ_CP047954.1 coordinate 1,181,655, forward strand.
GCTCATCTGCGGTTGTTTGGCAGCGAGACGGTGAACCTCTGGGCGCTGCGTAGCCGCCTTGGGGTGGTGTCGAGCGACATGGAACAGCGGCTTCACCCCAAAACAGCTGTTGAAGAGGCGGTGGTGAGCAATTTTTTTGGGGCCACCCGACTGGGCCGGGATCAGAAGCCCAGTGCGCGGCAATGGGAGCAGGCGCGGGATCTGCTCGATCAACTGCACCTCCACAGCATCCGCGAACGCTGCTGCGGAGAGCTGTCGGACGGACAGCGGCGCCGCCTGTTGATCGCTCGCGCCCTGGTTCACCAACCCGAGGTGCTGGTGCTGGATGAGCCGAGCCGTACCCTCGACCTCCAGGCCTGCCATCAGTTGCTGGCGATCCTGCGGCGCTTGATCCAAACGGGAACCACCGTGGTGCAGGTCACCCATCGGGTGGACACAATCGTTCCCGAGATGGAACGGGTGCTGTTTCTGGCAGAGGGACGTCTTGTTGGGGATGGAAGCCCACGGGAGATGCTGCGGCCCGCCGAACTGAGTGAACTGTTCAACACCCCGCTCAACGTGGTGGAAGCCCATGGCTTTCGCCAGGTTCTTCCGGGGTAGATCGGTAGGCAGCACCCTGCTCTGCTAGGGATGAGGGCCAGACCACGCAATCGCCATGGCAACGGCAGAACAGAAAAAGACCATCACCAAGAAGCGCCTGCAGGAGCTGCGCAACCAGTGCCGTGACCACTACAACGTGGTGGCCGATGGTGTTCTGCCCGATGGTGCCGATGTGCGCGTCACCATGGGCAAGCTCCAGGAGCTGATCGAACTGCTGGATGGCAAAGCCAAGTGGGATGACAGCGAAGCCTCCTGAGCCGTTCCAGAACATGCGGGACGATCTTGATTACCGCGAGCCGTGGGACCAAGACGGTTCCAAGCAAACGTCATCAGATCAGGGTCGTTCCGCCAGGGACTTTCACTTTCGGGAAGCAGGCGTTCAGCGCTTCAACGACACCTACGACTGGGACGACGACGAGCGCTGATCCACTGATCCAATCATCCACACATCAACTGATCAGAGTCGCCGCAGCACCCCCTGCCCAGGTGCAAGAAGAAAGGCGAGCACGAATTGCGCGGTTTGCGCCAGCACGATGCAACCGGCGGTGGAGCTGTCGGTCCAGTAGCTGATGAACACCCCCAGCACACTGGAGAGCACGCTGCTGGTGACGGCTAGCAGCGTCATCCGGTCGAACCGATCGGTGAGCAGATAGGCCGTGGCCCCGGGGGTGACGAGCATCGACACCACCAGGATGATTCCCACGGTCTGCAGACCGGCAACGGCGGCCAGGGAGAGGAGTCCCAACAGCATGTAGTGCAGGAGTCCGGTGTTGATCCCGATCGATCGGGCGTGGGTGGGATCGAAGCAGAAGAGCATCAGGTCCCGCCGGAACAGCAGCAGCAGTACCAGAACCAGCACCGAAATCACCAGGGTCTGCTGCACATCCCCCGCTGAGATCCCCAGCACATTGCCAAACAGGATGTGGGTGAGATCGATGTTGCTGCGCGTCTTGGAGACGAGCACGAGCCCCAGAGCGAAGAAACCGGTGAAGACAAGCCCGATGACGGTGTCTTCCTTCACCCTCGACTTCTGCTTCACAAAGCCGATGGCGGCAACGGAACCCACACCGAAGACGAACGCCCCCAGGGAGAAGGGCAGGCCCAGGGCATAGGCAACCACCACGCCAGGCAGGACCGCATGGGAGACGGCATCACCCATCAACGCCCATCCCTTCAGGGTCATGAAGCAGGACAACAGCCCGCAAACACCCCCAACCAGGGCACTGATCATCAACGCCTTCACCATGAAGGCGTGACTGAGGGGTTCCAGCAAAAGCTCCATCGGATCAGTATGGGCGCGCTGCAGTCGGTTCGATGCCTCGCGCCTCCACCCAGAACGCTCGTCCCGCACTGCGCCGGCTGCCCACCCGTCCCAGCCGGATGGTTCAGGCCGTGGTCAGCCGCCTGCTTCCGCTGCTCTTCCGCAGTCAGGGCCTTGAGCTGAGCCACCGTGATGCAGCAGAAGCCCTGGCCGAGGCCTTTGCAGCCCAGCACTCGGGGGCCTGCAATCTGCTGATCGCCTTTCGGCACCCCAGCACCCGAGATCCGGTGGTGATGGCGGATCTGTTCTGGAACGGCATTCCCCAGGCAGCACGGCGACTCAAGCTGCAGCTGCCACGACCCATCCAGCTGCGCTTTCTCTACGACCGCGGCATTCCGATCTGGGCTGGCCCGGTGATCGGCTGGCTGTTGCAACGCAGTGGCGGCATCGCCATCCACCGCGGCCGCTTGGATCGCCCAGCGCTGGCCCAGGCCCGCGGGGCTCTGGCCCAGGGGCGCTACCCGCTGGTGGTGGCACCGGAAGGAGCCACCAACAACCTCTCCGGCGAGATGGCGCCCTTGGAGCCGGGAGTGGCCCAGCTGGCGTTCTGGGCAGCGGAGGATCTGGAGAAAGCCAACGACGAGCGGCCGCTGGTGGTGTTGCCCATTGGCATTCACTACAGCTGGAGGCACCCCAACTGGATCGCCCTCGAAGCGCGACTGGCTTGTCTCGAACGCCATCTCGGCATCTCCTCCCCCGACGCCGACTCGGGCAATTCAGAGACCAGCAGTCGCGACCGGCTGATCCAGATCGGCATGAATCTGCTCAAAGCCCTTGAGCAGCTCGAACGGCTGAAGCCCGATCCAGCTCAGACCTTCAGCGAACGGATTGATGCCTACCGCCGGCATGGCCTGGCCAAAGCCGAAACCCATTTCGGCCTGCGTGCCGTCGGCAATCTTCAGGAGCGCTGCCGCCGGATCGAGCAGGCCGCCTGGGATCGGATCTACCGGGAGGGTGTTGATCAGCTTCCGCCACTGGAGCGGAGCCTGGCGGACTGGGAGGCACGGGAAGCCGACCTCCAACTCACCCGCATGCGACTGGTGGAGCATTTCACCAGCGTGAGTGGTCATTACATCAGTGATCGACCCGACTTTGACCGCTTTGCCGAGATGTTGCTGCTGGTGGAGGAAGCGATCGGCTGGATCGAAGACAAGCCCTGGAAGGGTCAGCCCAGCCTCGGCCCACAACGGGTGGAGGTGCAACTCGGACGAGCCTTGCCCGTGCGGCCTCGCCTGAATCAGTACCGCAGCAACCGTAGCGAGGCGATGCAAGTGTTCATGCAAGACCTGGAGCAGGCTCTCGTTGCCCTGATGCCCGACGCCTCTCGGACCATGACGACGGACGCGGGAGAGCTCTGATTTAGAACGTCTCCTCCGGGGAGCTGTTGCCCGTCAGCAGATCGGGCGGCACGCCACCGAAAGTCATGGCGAGGTTCTCGGGGGTGAACACTTCTGAGGTTTCCCCGTAGGCGAGCACGGTCTTATTGATCAGAACCACCAGATCGCAAAAATCACGAACGTGGCCCAGGTCGTGGGTGGAGATCAGGATCGTGCGGCCCTCGTCGCGGAACTGAAGAAACAGCTGGGCCATCAGCTGCTCAGTGCGCACATCAACCCCATTAAAGGGCTCATCCAGCAGCAGCACATCAGCGCGCTGGGCGATGGCTCGAGCCAGGAACGTGCGCTTGCGCTGACCACCGGAGAGAGTCCCAAGGGGACGATCGGCCAGCTCCAGCAGATCAACCCGCGTCAAGGCGTCCCGCACAGCCACACGATCCGAGCTGCGGGGAATCCGCAACGCATTCATCGCGCCGTAGCGGCCCATCATCACCACATCCCACACCGACACGGGGAACTGGGCATCCACCCCTTCGCTCTGGGGCACATAGGCAACCGCTTGATGACGCTGCGCTTCGGCAACGCTGCTGCCGTTGATCCGGATTCTGCCGCGCGAAGGGCGAACAAACCCAGTGAGAGCCTTGAAGAACGTCGATTTACCGGCACCGTTCATGCCCACCAAACCGCAGATGCAACCGGCTGGCAGGTGCAGGCTGGCGTCGTACAGGGCAACGGTGCCGTTGTAGTCCACACAGAGCTGGTCGGCCTGAATGCGCATCAGCGGTTGCTCTTGGACAGGTCCAGGCCCTTGCGGATCAGACCCACATTGTGCCGCTGCAATTCCAACAGGGTGGGGGCAGGCCCGTCCGGAGGCGAGAGGGAATCCACGTAAAAGGTTCCACCGAATCGCGCCCCTGCCGCCGCTGCCACCTCCCGTTGGGCTTTATCGCTCACGGTGCTTTCACAAAAAATGGCTGGCACCTCGCGCTCTCGCACCGTGTCGATCAACCGTGCCATGCGTTTGGGTGTGATCTCGCTTTCGGCATTCACCGGCCAGAGGTAGGCCTCCTCGAGTCCGTAATCCGCTGCCAGATAAGAGAAGGCTCCCTCGCAACTCACCAACAGCCGTTGCTGAGCCGGCAGCGCGGCAATCGCCGTGCGCAGCTCCTGATCGAGGGCCTGGAGCTTAGCTTTGTAGGCCGACGCGTTAGCGGCAAAGTCCTCGGTACCGGCTGGATCGAGTTGGCTGAAGGCCCGCTCCAGATGGTCCACGTAGCCCATCGTGCGCTGGGGGGACATCCAGGCATGGGGATTGGGCTTGCCTGAATAGGCGTCCTCTGTGATCAGCAGAGGCTTCATCCCTTCCGAAAGGGTGATGGTGGGCACATCCCCCGCTGCAGCCGTGAAACGCCGGGCCCACAACTCCAGCCCCAACCCGTTCTCAACAATCAGATCCGCCTTGCTGGCGCGCTCGATGTCACTGGGGGTGGGTTGGTACCCGTGAATCTCGGCACCGGGCTTGACGATCGAAGCCACCTGCAACCGATCACCCGCCACATTGCGGGCCAGATCGGCCAAAACCGTGAAGGTGGTGAGCACCTGGGGGCGTGAATCCGCGCTGACGTCCTGCTCTCGGCTGCGGCAAGAGGACAGCAACACACCCATCACAACCAGCAGCGCTGCTGCCGAACGGTTCCAGTTCAACCGGGGCAAAGCGTGCTGACTCGTCCTGATCGAGGATCGCATCAATGGGTCCTAAAACAATCTCGGCAATGGCAGGGAAAGGCTGCAACGAAGCGATGCAATCACCGAAGCGCCAAGATCACCTCACCCACTGAACACCCGTGCGCAGGTCTGAGCGGGTGGAGGTGATTCTGCAGCGCCTCCACGAGCAGTACCCGGAAACACCGATCCCCCTGGATCACAGTGATCCGTTCACCCTGCTGATCGCTGTTCTGTTGAGTGCCCAGTGCACCGACAAGAAGGTGAATGAGGTGACGCCGGCGCTGTTTGCCGCTGGGCCAACACCCGCCGCCATGGCAGAACTCGAGGAGGAGCAGATCCTGGCGTTCATCCGGCAGCTCGGGCTGGCCAAAACCAAGGCCAGAAACGTGCGCCGCCTTGCCCAGATTCTGGTGACGTCCTACGACGGCGACGTTCCCCAGAGCTTTGAGGAACTCGAAGCCTTACCCGGCGTGGGCCACAAGACAGCCAGCGTGGTGATGGCCCAGGCCTTCGGCGTGCCCGCCTTCCCCGTCGACACCCACATCCACCGGCTGGCCCAACGCTGGGGATTGAGCGACGGCAGCAGTGTGGCGCGCACGGAACAGGACCTCAAGCGCCTCTTCCCCAAGGAGCACTGGAACCGACTGCACCTGCAGATCATTTTCTGGGGCCGTGAATTCTGCACAGCACGGAGCTGCGACGGAACCGTCTGCCCCATGTGCCGTGAGCTCTATCCGAAACGCCGCCGTCCTGTGATCACCCGCAAGCCCTGATCAAGACAGCAGCTCTTCAGCGTTGGCCTTGATCACGCAATCAGCGGTGGGATAGCTCACACAAAGGAGGGCAAACCCCTGGCCGATCTGATCATCATCGAGAAAGCTCTGATCGGTCTGATCCACCGAACCACTCACCAAACGGCCGGCGCAGGTGGAACAGGCCCCGGCCCGGCAGGAATAGGGCAGATCAACTCCGGCCTCCTCGGCTGCATCGAGGATGTATGTGTCATCAGGACACGAAAAGCTGGCACCACCCTCGATGCTGATGTTGAAAGAGGCCATGACGCGGAAGATCCTGAACGGTTGGTAGCTGGATCAGCCCATCGGCGCCAAAGCAGCTGGATCCGCACCCTGCTCCCATGAATGTTTGGGGGAGGCGCAGGCGAGGGAACCTGCGCTCGTTCAACTCCCCGAAGCGTTGGCAGTGATGCTCGCGCCTCCGGAATCATCCCGTGAATGAGAACAGCTCTTACTAGGCAGTAATGCTTAAAAACGTACGGATCGATACCCGCCAAAGCGCCATCGTCTTGGACACTGCATCACGAAAGCAGTGGTGCTTTCCATGCGTCACGGAGGGGGTGGGCTGAGGGGCCTGCTCCTTTTTTTTGGCCTGGGCCTGAACCAGAAGACCACTTGACCAGCCAAACCCACCATTGCTAGTACTGATGTACTTGCAGCATGGTCATGGGAGAGGGCTGGCTGATTGACAGCGACGACCGCTGGATCTGGCGATTCCATCGCGATCAGAAAGGATGGATCCATGAGCCGAAGGTCTTCATCGACAGAGGCCGGCGCCTGCCTAAAGGCCCTCCCCTGCTGAAGGAACGCCGACACCTGCGAAAGGCCGAAGCAGAACAACTCTGGGCGTCCTTGCAGACCCAGGGCTGGAAGCGCCTTGCATCTCCGGCCTGGGGCGACGCGGTTGAACTTTGAGACAGGTCGCTGGGGCCAACTGCAAGGCTGTCCATCAGCAATCCCAGCGCACGCGTCGGATTGGCATGTTGGTCTTGTGAGGAAAAACGCCTCACAGGGTGGAAACAAGGACACACTCCTGCGAGCCGTTTTGGAACCCCTGCCTTTGGCGGGGGTTTCTTTTTGCCTGCCAGGGAGCCCATGGAATCGGTCATCAACGAAATCGAGTTCAACTTCGAGCAGACCGTCAGCATTCGAACTGACGTGAAGCTGAGCAAGGACGACGTGAAGCAGATCGTCTCAGAAGCTCCCGCAGAAACCCTGGAGGAGATCGTTTACCAAAGCCTGGTGACCGATGAGCTGTATCTGAGGGCGAGGGCCAAGGAGATCGCCGCCAAACTCAAACAAGACGATCTTGAAGTGAACAGAATCGAGTACTGGGACGACGAAGGAAACAAGGTCTGAACCTGTCGCCCCTGGGCAGGCACTGTCTGACGCCTCTTACGAACGGGAGAACACTGCTGGCGAAACAAGACCTGCTTGAGCCATGGTGCAAGAAGGTGCCTTTGAAGGCTGTTGCGCACTCAACATCAACTTCGCCAGCAGGTGCTGGCTCAGTCCCCGGCCGGCAAGCCCCGATCCTTGATGGATTTCCGCTGGGCGCTATCAGAACCTTCAGGCCCTAACCCTGCGTCAGCCAAGCAAAGAGCAGCGGTTGTTTCGACGCAACAAGCTGCACCGGATCGATGGATGGCGAAAATCTCGCGCCTTTTGTCTCGCTCTAAAAAGCAGACCCGCTGATCAAATCAGCCAGGGCAAACCATCAAAACCATCAATCAATCAGTCTCCAGACGCACAGGCCTACGCAGAAACAAGCCACTGAGACTGATCAAGGCTTAAGCAGCTATCCAATTCTGCTGAGAATCGGCTCCAGATCGAAGTTGTAGCCCCGAACAACAAGATCTGCGCGACGCTTCAAAGGGTGAATGAAGCGACGCTCACCCGGGAGCATTTCGCGCAGCATCTGGCGAATCACATAGGAAGCCGGCCTCTGCCTGTCGCGAACATCACGCCAGAGACGCTTGATCAACCTCTGAAGTAGTGGGGTTTCGACGTACACAACCAGCGAGATGGGCACAGCCTCCAACAGATGCTGTGGCCCGTAGGAGCCTTCCACCAGAACCAGGTCATAGGGCTGCTGCAACAACCTGGAGCTCACCCTGCGGCTGCGCATGTCGTAGCTGCGCAGCGCGTTCAACTGGCGGTAGCGAACAGCGCTGAGCTGCAACCTCAGCTGATCCGCGTCAATGGCATCCACCGTGTCGAAGCCGTAGCGCGAGCTGGGCGACCAACCACAGCGGTAGTAGTCATCGCAGGCGATCAACAGGGGATGACGCCCCCTGGCACGCAGCTGCTCGGCCAGACGGGCGGCCAGGGTGGTCTTGCCGGCCGCAGACGGCCCGCAGATGCACACCAGAGGAACTGCCCCAGACAAGCGCTGTCTTCATCCAGAACCATGCTGACAGCGCCGTCCCAAAAGAAGCAGAAAAACAGTAGCCGTTGATACAGATTAGGGCTAGGGTGTGGTCACGTTGGGCCTCATCAACAGGCCGCAGTCAGATCCACGCCAGGCAACGGGGGCGTGGGCACCGCGCAAGAGAGAGATGAACACCCTTCAACTGATCAAGGCACGGACTGTGCGCAATCAGGCCATCGAAACGGCCAGAACACAGATGGCACGGGCCTACCGCCACCAGGGCCACACCGACCGGGTGCACACCCCGGTGGGGAGCAAAACCAAGGTGCTGCGCTATCGCGGCGTCGCCTACGAACAAATCGACCCACAACAGCACCCAAGCGGCGGACGGGAACTGCGTTATCGCGGCGTCAGCTACGACGTGTACTGAAGCCAGCGTTCCATCCATGATTGAAGCGGGGACACCCCCCGCTTCAATCATGGCCATTGAGGGTGACAAAGCAAGGGTGACAAAGCAGCAGTGGCGGACGGTGGTGATCTCCATAGCGGCCATGGCCTTCAGCGCCACAGCAGGCCTGGAGCCTCCGCTGCGCAACCTGATCTCGTTCGGCCAGGGCGGGGGCGAGTTTCAGCGCCAAGCAGCTCTGCAGCAGCGTGCTGATGGCTGGAATGGATCCAGACCAGGTGCTCAAGGAAGACCTGGCCGCCGGCCAGGGGATGATCCACACCCTGATCAAACCAAACGCTGGACGCGTTGAGGCCAGCGCCCTATTCGGACTGATTCGTGCTGAAGCGATTCAGAACGGCGAACGGGGCTGCACCTGGCAGATCGATGGGCATCCAAAACCTCGGCTGCCCAAGCCAAACCAGCCTGACTCCGCGACGCCCCATCTCATTGGCTCTGCCTGGCCCCTGATCGCCACAGCCGCCGCAGATCGATGAGCAGGCACTGAAGGACGCTCTCGATCGCGCCTTTGAGGAGAACGAGCCGCTCACACCCAAACGCACCCGCGCCGTTGTGCTGGTGCAGAACGGCTGGGTGATCGCCGAGCGCTACGCCCAAGGCATCCAGCCCGACATGCCACTGATTGGCTGGTCGATGAGCAAAAGCATCACCCATGCCCTGATCGGACGGGCCATCCAGGAAGGACTTCTGGATCCAGGCAAGCCACCGAAGGTGCGCGAATGAAGTGATCCGCAGGATCCACGCCAAAGGATCAGCCTGGATCAACTGCTGCGCATGAACAGCGGGCTGGCTTTCGAGGAATCGACGGGGACTCTGAACTCGGACCTGGTGCAGATGCTGACCCAGGAAGCCGACATGGCCGGGTTCGCCGCCAGCCAACCCCTCAGCAAAAAACCGGGAAAAAAGTGGAGCTATTCATCCGGAACCACCAACATCCTCAGCCGGATCCTCAGACACGCCATCGATGACGATCAGCGCTACTGGAGCTTTCCCAAGCAGGCATTGTTCGGGCCTCTCGGGATGACGACTGCTGTTCTCGAAAACGACAACAGTGGAACCTTGGTGGGCTCATCCCTGGCGTGGGCCAGCGGCCGCGATTGGGCCCGGTTTGGCCAGTTGTACCTGGATCAGGGCCGCTGGGATGGCAAGCAACTTCTGCCCGCAACCTGGGTTCGACAGGCACGGACGGCGTCGCGGAGATCAAAACAGGCCTATGGCGCGCAATGGTGGCTCAGCCGCCGCAAATCAAGGCCGGATTTGCCCAATGACAGCTATTCAGCTGAGGGCTATCAGGGACAACTTCTTCTGGTGGCTCCATCACAGCGCGCGGTGATCGTGCGACTGGGACAGACACCCAAAAAGCCGGGATTTGATGCCAATGCTTTCGGGGCTGATGTTCTCTCAGCCCTTCGATAAGGCGAACGGCAGGGCTCAGTTCTTGTCGCCGCCCTTGGGAACGAACGCCTGGGATGCCGCAACGAGAAGTCCGGTGATCAGCAGGGCCGGAAGAATGACAGTCGGACCGCCTGGAGCTGTCTGGGAGGCGAACAACAGCATGATCTGGCAATAAAAACCACTAATCACCCTGGCAGAACAGGGGGCAAACAGCGATCCCTGCAAATGTTTGTCGCAGAGACCAAGGCTCAGCAGATCACGACGGGAAAGAGAAAAAGCTCGCCCTGCACGGCATCACAGGCTCGAACAGCAGCGGTGGGCCTGGCACGAGGTTTCGCCACCGCCGAGGCTGCTGCCGGAAACGCCTTGCGGGGTCGGATCAAGGAATGCCGCATCCACTCGTCAGCGCGGAAGGTGGCGTAAGGAGAACTCGCAGCCATGGGTTTCGGAGCAGTACATCTGTTTTAGTGCACATGTACTACAGCGTCAACCCAGGCGCTCTCCGCAACAATCACGGGTACCACTGCTCATCCGCAGGTGACGCAACAGGACGACGCCATCGGCAGCCGCTTGAACCGGATCGAAGCTCGGCTGGCCAGGATTGAAGAGCTTCTGCTCAACGCAGGAGTCGGCGAAGGTCAGAACCCATCAGCAACGCAGGAACAGTGCTACGAGGCATGGATCCACTATCTGAACAACACCCCTGAGGCCGTCGAAGCTCACCTCACCGCCCACGAGATGGCCGCCCTAAAAGCCTCCATCAACGCCCAAGTTCCAAGCGATTCGTAGAGTTATACACAGCTTTTCCACAGGGCCAAAACAGCTGATCCTGGCGAGCACAGTGGTTTTGGCCATCGGCGTGGAAAACAAGCTTCAGATGCTCGGCAGTCCCCGGCACATCCTGCCGCTCAATGTGAAGAATGCTGTGCTGGCAATTGATTTCAAGCAATAAATGCATCAGTGATTTCGAACACGCCTCAAGTAGCAACGAGGCGCTCCCTGCTGTGAACGAAGCAAGCAATCCTCAGGAAAAGCTTCAGGGCACCGATCCGCCAGAGGAGTCGGTTGAAAAACTGTGGAAAAACAAAAGATTCTGTTGTGACCACTGCAGACAGCCGGGAGACGTGCACTTCCGGGTGATGACCGCCCGACTCGCAGACTGGATCCTGGTGTGTGAAACCTGCTGGCCGAACTTCCGCGAACAAGCTGGTTATCGCTATGGAGGAACCCGCAAGGCCAACCGCCGCAAGCGAAAACGGCGTTAGCTGGAGGAAGGCTCAGATCAGTTCACATTGGTGGCGGATCACCGTGCCGCGGCGTTCCCAAAATTCCGGCGCTGATTGATCAACGACCCGCCACCACCAACGACCATCGGTGTAACTGGGGGCACCTGCATTGTTGGTGCGCGGTAGTTGCAACTCCACATCGCGCCAGCGCAGCAGCACTCCGTCACCCGGCAGGGTTCCCTCCAACGTGTTGGGAATGCCTTCGGCCAACCCGGTGAGATCAACGGCTCCCCGCGTGATCTCAACACTGAGCCGATCCCCATCGCAGATCCAATCGGCCCATGAAGGCTGGGGAGCCAGCAGCAGGCAGAGCATCAACAGCGCCAGGCCCAGGCCCTTCGCGACAGAATTCAGCAATGCTGTTGACCCTCATCTACGACGGCGGATGCCCATTCTGTCGAGAGTTCGCCCTCCGCAGTGAGCTCCAGGCGGGTGTTCCCAACCTGCGCATTGTTGACGGCCGCGCCGATCACACGATCCGTCGCGAGCTCAATGCCCTCGGCCTGCCTCTGCGCAATGGCGCCGTTCTTGTCGAAGGGGAGCAGACGTGGCATGGAAGCGAAGCCATTGCGGAACTCAGCCGGCGCATGAACCCCAGCGATCCCCTGCTCGGACTGCTGGCCAAGCTGTTCAGTGACAACCAACGTTCAGCACTGGCTTATCCAGCCCTGTTGGCAGCCCGGCGCCTGGCCCTCGCCACCCGCGGGCTGAGCGTTGACCCGGATCAGGCTCGATCACGCTGACGCAATGAGCCAAAACACGGGTGGTCGCAACCGATACCCCTGCACTACGGTCGAAGCAAGCCTAAAGATTCTCTTAAGCATCGATCCTGATCCCTTTGTTCCTGACGCGCTGAGCCATCAGCAACTCAACGCCTTGCTGAAAGCGGCGATGGACACATCCGCCGTTCCGGAAGGGCGACTCAGCGATGACGAATTGCTCCGCGCAGCACTGAGTGCATGGGCCGACCAAACCCAGGAGTTGCTGCGCTGGATTGAAGGACAGGGCGATGCAGTGAGCGACACGCGATCGCCCAAGCAGGTGATGGCGCTGGGAAGTTTTCGCACCCATCTGGTGATGGGCCTCAAGGCCCTTCGTTATTCCGAAGGCTGAGCCCGCTGCTCTTCCCGACGGGCATCACAACACTCCTCGAGAACGGAAAGAAACTGTTCCGGCTCCGGTTGATCGTCGAGATCGAAGCGGGTGGCTGTGGTCACCGTGAAGTTGATCCAGGTTTCCACTTCAGGGCCGCCGGATGCCATCACAAGGTCGTAACAGGCCTGAAAATCTGAATCCGGTGCAAGATCACGCGCCGCATTGATGACGTCATACAGCTGATCCATGCCCTCGGCTTGGGCTTCAGCAAAGACGGCACGAATGCGATCCAGCATCAGCAGGCACGCTCAAGCTCAACAACAGAAAGCTCTGCTGTGACGTTAGAGGCTTCGTCTGCAAGCTCAAGAAGTTCTGCGTTGAGCTCCAGCAACATCAAGGCCAAGGAGGACGCAAATTCGATGCAGAACGATTCGTCTTTCACAGCGCCGCCGCGTTGAATGCGATTGGTCTAATCAACGCAGCAAGTTGAACGTGGATTCCGCAATCCTGTTTTACAACAACAACGAAAAATGAGAAATCGATGCGCAATCTGTATCGAAAAATCAAATCCGCCGCGAACGTTGAACAGCTTCGCTAGGCGGGGTTGGCCCCTCAGGCCGCAACAGGTTCCAGCATGGAGCTGACGCTGGGCTGAAATCCGATTTCGCGCAGCCGAGCGTTGCTGACACGGGCATTGAAGATGCGTGCACCGGGGCGATCGTGGTTGTCCCAGATCACAGGGGGCAATCCGAAGTCATCACACAAGGCGTTGGAAAGCTGACGCCGGGTGAACTGGAGATCATCCACAAGGTTGTAGATGCCTTGGAGGCGCCGGCCGAAGGCGAAATCAACACCGCGAATGATGTCGTGAAGATGAACCCAGGCATTGATGTGATTGCCGTTCTTGCGAACCGGCTGCCCAGCAGCACTGCGGATGTACGACGGGATGTCCTTGCCAGGACCGTAAATACCACCCAGCCGCAACACAGAGGCCTGGGTTGAAGCGTCGTTCAAGGAAAGAACAGACGCCTCAGCGCTGGCCAGAAGAGCGTTGGCGTTGTTGGAACAATCCGGAGGCGTCAGCTCATTGCAGATCGCGCCGGCCTGATCGCCATACACCCCTGCACTGCTCAGGTAGGTGACATGCAGCGGTCGACGTCCCTGGCGCTGACGCAGCGCCTCAACAAGGGCCGGCACCGCCTGGCCATAAACCTTCTCGTACTGATTTTCTTCAAAGGTGGCGGTGGTGGGCGCCATCGCAATCAGAACCCCATCGAGCCGATCCAGGAAACTGGCATCCGCCATCGAATCGCCAGCGCTGTAGAGGCGGGGGTGGTCGACCAGATCGCAGAGCTCAGCCAACCGCCCGGGGCTGGTGGTGGTGCCGACAACCTCATGGCCCTGGCGCCTGAAATGGGTGGCGACAGCGGATCCCACATATCCACAACCCACAATCCCGTAACTGCCCGCCATACCCGGTCAAACACCTTTTACAGAATTTAACGAACGAGCTTTAGGCCTGCCGTGACAATGGAGACATGATCTCGATGATCCTCAACCTGCTCTGGGTTGTTCTCGGCGGACTTCCCATGGCTCTGGCCTGGTGGCTGGCCGCGTTGATCTGCGCCATCACCATCGTTGGCCTGCCATGGGCACGGTCGTGCTGGGTGGTCGGTTGTTTCTCGCTCTGGCCCTTCGGCTCCGAAGCCGTGAGCCGTCGTCAGCTGAGAGGACGAGGTGATCTGGGAACGGGCCCCCTGGGGGCGCTCGGCAATGTGATCTGGTTCCTTGTGGCCGGCTGGTGGCTGGCTCTTGGTCACCTCAGCAGTGCCCTGGCCTGCTTTGTGACGATCATCGGCATTCCCTTCAGCATTCAGCACATCAAACTGGCTTTGATTGCTCTGGCCCCCGTCGGCATGACGGTGGTGAAATCTCGCAACTGATCTCAGCAGAGCTGATCAGAACAGCACCTGATCAGAACAGCAACTGAATCAGCCAGACCATCGCCAAACCAAGCACGCCGGCCAACAGCAATCCGCCCACCAGAAAGGTGATGGCGGCGGCCAGCCCGATCCTGGCCATGGTGTCTGGATAGAGAAGAAACAGGGTCAGCCACAGGGCCACAGGCCACAACGGCGGAATCAACAAGCAGACCCCGGTGAGGATCATCAGCTTGCGATCACGCTGTTGCTTGGCCTCCACCAGAAGGGCTTCGGCATCAGCTTCACGATCTAGCGCAGCCTGCTCATCGTCACTGAGCCAACGGCCACGAGCCTTGGCACGATCGAGCTCGTCCTCGAGCCGTTCAGCGGGGTTGCCCTTGCTCATCGGCTCACCATAAGAAGCAAGGGATCAACCCAAAAACAAAGACCGACCATCACAATCGATCTGATATAGGTAATTTTATCTAGGTATTTACCCGCCGCAATAATTTCATTGCCCAAAAAAGAAAAACGGCATAGTGTCGCTCTGCGAATTGAGAAAGACGTGCTGAATACAAACCTGGAGTCACCGAATCCTTCCCAAGCTTGCGTCACTGAATCACAAGTGAATGCCTATTTTGAATGCCTAACCCTCTGCAATCTCGATGATGGCAGCTGTTACGAGCAATGCATTCTCGTGCATCTAAAAAACGAGGTTGATGCATGAAAAGCCTGAGCCATCAAACACAAATGGGCTTGGCATCCATTGCCTCAACCGTTGCTGTTGCGCTTCTCGTGATCGGTTTTATGGGCATGGCCCAGCACATCAATGCCAGCCCGCTCTGAAGCAGCTGCTCACTTCTGACGTTTGAAGGTGTAGCAACCACCGTGGTAGCCCGTGAAGGGTTGGGCGTAGGTCACCAATTCCCACCCCTGCTCTCCCAATTCATTCATCAAGCCCACCAGGGTGACGTCTCGCTGCGGATGACTTCTGGAGATCAGCTGGCGATCATCCAGCCAGAGCTCCTCGATTTCCCCGGTCCACGACTTCCCCCGGGGCACGAAGCGCAACTGGGTGTACTCCCAACGCATCACCAAGCATCAGCTGAACGACGCACCATCTTCACCGCAGACGGCACCAACCGGGGGCGAGAATTAAAGAACCCGCTGTTCTGTGATGCGTCGCTTGCTCGCCCAGCTCGTTCTGCTCATCAGCCTGCTCACGCTCACACCGGGCTGGTGCGGAGCCCTGGAGGTGACCATGCAACGCATTGATTCCAACGGCATTGGCGAATCGATCGGCAGCGTCACCGCGCAAGACACCGACCAAGGCCTCGTGATTTATCCCGATCTGGCCGGGCTGAGCCCTGGGGAACACGGCTTCCATCTCCACAGCACGGGAAGCTGTGACGTGGGCGAAACCGCCGAGGGCACTCCTGTTGCCGGCTTGGCCGCCGGAGGTCACTGGGACCCGGACGAAACGGGGCAACACCTCGGCCCCTTCGGAAACGGTCACCGGGGCGATCTCAGCAGGCTGGTGGTGGATGACGACGGCAAGACCAACACCAGCGTGGTGGCGCCACGGCTCAGCACCGCTGACCTGAAGGGGAAAGCCCTGATTGTTCACGCAGGCGGCGACACCTACAGGGACGAGCCCCCCCTGGGTGGAGGTGGAGCACGGGTTGCCTGTGGTGTGGTGCCGGACGAGCGCTGACTCAGCCGTTCACCAGGCGGGCATGTAGGCGACAGACCCTGATGGCCTGAGCGGGTGGCTCCTGACAGAGGGCACCGAGTTCCCTGTTCAGCTGTTGGAACAGGGACAGATCCGCTCCGGGAATTGAGGGAAACACCAGGAACAAACCTGAGGCGATCAAACCGATCACAACATCGCTCCAACTCTTAAGAAAACCCTAAGCCCGCATCGATTCGGGGTCGTGTTCGTCCCTGCAGACCACGGCCATCAGCGCCTCGATGTGCAACATCAGGCCAGCGCGCCAGGCAGCATCTTCGTCACAGGCCTCGATGGTGTCCACCACGATCGAGCCCCCACGCTCAATGATCAGGTCATAGGCGGGTGGCATCGGAGCGTTGCAGTGCCTCCCCATTCAGCAGGCAAAGCGCGTCTGGCACATCCCCCAGTTGAGAGAGTTCAACGGCAGGAGAACATGATCAAACGCTTGAGCTCTCACAACGTTGTTCAAATCTCCCCTGTTTCGGCGCGTCGGGATCTACCTCGTGCTCAGCACCGCAGCTGTCACCGTCGTCAATCAGCTCGAGATTGAGCAACAGAGTGCCTATCAGATCTACATCCCGATGTTCATTGGGATCTACATCGTTTCGCGTTGGCTCGACAGCCGGTTCAACAAGGCCTCATCACAGCAGGCCTCTCAACAGCCACAGCCCAACGCAACGCAGAACAAAACCTCACCATCCACAACCGACCGCGGTTTTGGACAGTGAGGTGAAGCGAAGCTGTTGTGAAGCTCAGCGGCGGGGTTCGGCCTTGCGAACGGAGATGGCACGGCCCATCCACTCAACGTTCTGCAAGTCGTCGATCGCCGACTGCTCATCGGCTTCGTTGCTGAGATCCACAAATGCGAAACCACGCTTGCGGCCCGTCTCCCGGTCGAGGGGCAAGGAGCATTTGCTCACCTCGCCGTACTGACTGAACAGATGCGTGAGATCCTCCCGCTCAGCGTCCCAGGAGAGATTTCCAATGAAGATCGTCAAAAAAAGAAATTGATCAAGACTTCTTACCTTCGCACACAGCGGCCAAATGCCGAGCCCTCAGAAAGGAGGGCTCATCAATGGGATCAAGGACTACCAAACAATTCCGTTCAAACCTGAATTCGATAGAAAGCCTTTGCTTCGAGCCCAACGAAGCCGCAACGGAACCAGGCTTGATTCAGTTGAGGCATGGAAATGGGTGGACTCAGCGGTACCAAAGCGGACGATTTCATCAACGCAGCCAAAGCCCGCGGCGAAGCTGCCCTGCAAGACAAACAACCCAAATTGACCAAGCTGGAAAAAGCATTCCGGCATGCGGCAATCCGGCGGCGGGCTGAAGATGCCCGCAAAAAGGGACACCACGCCTAATTCAAAGCCCTGCCTTTCCAGGTCCAACCGCGTCCCGTGCGGGTGCGCCAGATCGAGACGGGGCCAATCGCACCCACCAGCAACCCGCCGGCTCCCATCAGCCACCAGTAACTAAGGGGCACATCAAAGTTGCTGCGCGTCCACAGCCGCAGCAGCAGCTGTTGAAGGATGGACAAGCTCGCTAGGGCCAACACCCACCACCAAGCCGAAGCCAGCAGGGGTTGGAGCCAGAGCAGCAGCAGCGATGCCGGCAGCAACAGCCAGGGCACGGTGAACATCAACACCACCACCAAAGCGGCGCCAAGGGCTTTGACGGGGTCCCGGTCCAAGCCCAGAAACCAGTTCTTGGTCCAGCCCTCCCAAAGCGCCGCGAGGTCGCTGTACATCCGCAGATCAACCGCATCAAGCCCCAGGAGATAACGCAGCCGATGGCCTCCTCCCTTGATGGCGCGAGCGAGGGCCAGATCTTCCACCACCTCACCAGCCAGGGCCCGGTGACCACCAATCTGCGCATAGGTGGAGGCCTTGAACAACATGAACGGCCCCGCCGCAAATGCCACCGGCGATGCCGGGTCGTTGGTTTCGAGGATGGGAAAGCCGAGGCCCAGAAGGCTGGCCATGATCGGCTGCACCATCCATTCCGCCAGGCATCCGCAACTCAACCGCGGCGCCAGGCTCAGCAGATCGGCCTGCTCATCAAGGGCCTGAGCCAGGGACCGTTTGAGGGCATCGGGCTTGAGCCGAACATCGGCATCGATGAACAACAGCCAATCGCTGGAGACCTGGTCAACGGCCCTGCTGCAGGCCCAGTTCTTGCCCACCCAGCGTTCGTTGACGGGCCTGGGTCCGGCCTGGATCAGCCGGAAGTGGGGCGCTGCAGAGCCAGCCCGGAGGGCGTTGTCCACCGTTGCATCGCTGGACTCGTCATCCACCACCAGCACCGACCAGTTCCGGCAGGGGGGCTGATTGGCCAGCACGCTGGCGACACAGGCCTCGATGTTGTGGGCCTCGTTGAAGGCGGGGATCACCACGGTCAGCGACGTGTCCGGAGCAGCAACGTCCTGGCCAGGCTTCAAGCGCGGTGCCACTGAAAACACCCGTTGCAGCCCCAGCTGAAGGATCAGCAATCCCGCTGCAGCTGAACCAGCCGCAGCAAGAAACAGCAGGGGCTCAAGCAGGGCAAGCGTCAAGGCCGGGCCATGGTGTGGTGGGCAGCCGTCTTAGCTGACGGATGCTGCAGCTTCCACCATCGGCCACATCGCAGCAAATTCGGCATCGGACACCACGGCAGTGACCTCGAACTGAATGCCGAAGTCCTTGATCCAGGGCCCGAGATGCGCCCACACCTTGCCGATGTCACTGGCCACGGCAATGGCGACACCACTACCGCTGATCGGTTCGCAGACGCGGTATTTGAGAGCAAATCCATCGAAGGCATCTCCCGGTGCTCCCGAGTTGATGTAGTCAGCAAAGCCAGGGCATGACTCCCACGCCCCCTCAACGGTCGGGAACGTCCAAACGATCAAGTAGTGCTGCACGGTGAAGGGAGGCATCCACTTGCTGCCTAGCCACGAACGACCGTTCAGGCTGGATTGCAACTGAATTCAGTAGTCATTCCGCAGACGCCTCAGGCGGTGCTGGCACGGGGCTACAGCTGAATTAAGACCCAGCTCAACCATGACTCTCCACGTCGCCAATGAGATGGATGAAGTGGAAGTGGCCGTCTGGTGGGACCTGTCACGCATCGTTCGGCACTTCGAACGCCAGGGGCTGGAGCGCCGGGCGGTGAAAGCTGCCGTGATGAATGCAGCGCTGCGCCTGATGAAAGACGAAGGCGAGGGACCCTCAACGTTGTGATTGCTGCATCAACACCACTTCCTCCGGGGAACTCACCCGTCCGAGAGCAGCATTGCGATGGGGATAGCGGCCAAAGCGCTGCAGCTGGAGGCGATGGCGGCGGGCCACATCGGCGGTGGCAGCGTCCGCGAAGTGCTCCAGCAAAGGGATGGCCTGGGCCACCACGCTGATGTTTTCGCTGTGCAAAAGAGGCATCAGCCAGAACTGCCGCCGCGGTCGTTGCGATTCCGCTGCGATCCATCCCCGCTCCAGCGCTGCCAGGCTCAGCTTCAGAGCCTGAGGATCTCCGGCAAAAGCCTTGGCTTCACCACGCCAGATCTGACGGGTGAATTGATCCAGCAGCAGCACAAGGGCCAGACCGCTGCTGGGCCCACAGATCCAGTGGTCCAGCTCTCCAGCGAGGGCGCCCTCAACGGCCTCGCCGAATCGCTCTCGCACCAGGGCATCGAAGCTGTCGCGGCGACGAAACCACTGCCAGGGACGGCACTGCTGAAACCAGAACTCCAGAACGTCGTCGGCGCTCAAGACGAACAGCTGTAGTGGGACACCCCACCGGCGCTGAAGAACTCTCGCGGTTTCAAGCGGTCATAGCGGGCCGCCATGTCGGCGGAAGGGGTGTCGTAAGGCGTGCTGAACAGCTGCTGCAGTTCAGCCATCAAGGAGGTGTCGCCTTCGGCGGCCTGCTGGTAGGCCGGAGCGATCAACCATTCGCGCCAGGTGATCGCCGGGTTGACCCGCCGCATGCCAGTGGAGATCACCGACGGATCAACGCCGCTGGGCCACTGGGCACGCCAGCGAAGCAACCAGTCGTTCCACTGGGATTCGAGCGGGGCCGAAAGGGGCAGATAGAAACAGTCCCGCAGCGGATCGATCTGCTCGGGAAGATCCGACAAGCGGCGGAAGAACATCGCGTAATCGGCGCTGGACTCCACCATGAGCTTCAACAGTTCTTGCACCAGCGCGTCGTCGGCACTGGGCAGGCCGAGTTTGCTGCTCCACATCCGTTGCATGGCCTCCTGCATGGCAGCGGGGAACTCCTCCAGCAACTGATCCAGTTGGGCCTGAACCTCCGCCTGGCCCTCCATCAGCGTGCGCAGGGATTTCCAGAACATGCGGTAGTTGGCCTCCGCGGCCACCGGCTGGTTGAAGAAGCAGAAGTGGGCGCCGCCCCCGGTCCAGGGCTGAAAGCGCGGATCGAACAGCTCGCAGAAGCCAAACGGGCCGTAGTCGAGGGTGAAGCCACCGGCGGCGCAGTTGTCGCTGTTGAAGTTGCCCTGGCAATAGCCCACACGGATCCAGTTGGCAACGAGGGTCGTGAGCCGATCACAGAACAAGCGCGCCAACAGCACAACCTGGTCGCTGAACGGCAGGCCAGGGTCGATCTCCTGGCGGTAATTGCGTTCGATCAAGTGCACCACGATCTGGTGCAATTCCTGATGCGCCCGGGGATGGGCCTCACTGCGGGCACGGCGAGCGAACAACTCCAGCTGACCCACCCGCAGAAACGATGGTGCCACCCGGGTGCTGATGGCCGCCGGGTTGTCGACCATCACGTCCGGATCCATCGAGCGTGAATTCTCGGAATACCAGGGGCGACACACCCTCTCGGCATGGGAGACGTAGAGCGTCAACGAACGGGAGGTGGGCACACCGAGGGCATGCATGAAGTCCTGCGCCAGAAACTCACGGACGCTGGAGCGGAGCACGGCGCGACCATCGGCGCCACGGCAGTAGGGGGTGGGACCACCACCTTTGAGCTGCATCTCCCAGCGGCGCCCTTCAAACAACCCCTCAAACACCGACATGGCTCGACCATCGCCGTAGCCATTGCCATTTCCAAAGGGGCACTGCTGGGTGTACTCGGTGCCGTAGATCGAAAGGGCGTAGCCGGTGGCCCAGCCCCAGGGCCGCATCGGACCGGTGGCCACACCGAGATCACCGGAAAACATGCGGCGGAACTGATCGTCCTGGGCGAGGTCATCGCTGAGACCTAGCTCCCTGAAAAAGCTGCGGCTGTGCGCCAGGTATTGGGGTTCGGGGATCGGGGTGGGCATCACCGGCACGTAGTGGCCGGAGAGCACCTGGCGAGGACGGTGGTCCTCCCCATCCGCTGTGGACTCCGGGTCAGGCGTGAGGGCTTCAAGAAGGGAGTAGTCGGCCCGTTCGGCGAACTCAGCAAACGTGGCGGTGCTCATCGGACCCTGACGCTGAACCCATCATCGCCAGAGCTGCGGCCGGGTGTTTTGACCGATGGCCAATGCCGAGCCGAGGCCTTACACCGAGGGAAGCATCCAAGGACAACCGTGGGCAAAGCCAGGAAACTTCGCTCCGACAACCGGCAGGAGGAGCTGATCACCAGCCTGATCGGCCTCACCGCCATTTTTGTGGCCACGGCCATCTGGTGGAGCGTGGCTCCCCAGTGGCTCACCAGCAGCTGGCAGACCTTTCAGTAGTCGGGTACTGGTCGACCTAGTAGTCGGGCATGGACGACTCAGCCCGCAGCTTGCACCAGGGCTCCAGCAGGGTGGGGCGACCGCAATGGGGGCAATCCTGCCCCCGCTTCTCCACCTGCACGAAGGGGATCCAACGGGAGTTGGCCTGCCCCTCATAGCCGCAATGCTTGCAGTGAATCCGGTATTCAGCCATGGCTCAGAGGGCGGGCTTTTCCTGACGTTGCACGGCCTCATGGGCCTGGCGCAGGCCATGCACCATGAAGCAATAGGCCGGATTGCACACCAGGTACTTGCCGTCGCCGATGGCGTCGATGGTGGACCCGCGCGAGGTGGCAAAAATTCGACTTTTGAACTCCATCTCATCTCCAGTGCTGACCTCACTGTTGTGGGGACGTGGAGGAGCGGCAACCCGTGTAAACGCGCATTGTGCGCAGGGCTGACTCAGTCGACGGGTTCGCAGTGATCGCCATCGCACTGCAACCCGCATTGAGGTTGCTTGGTGCCGTACTGCCAGGGACGACGCATGGCCCAGTACTCATCCACCAAACCGAGCAGGTAGGTGCCGATGCGCCGGAGCAGGGAAGCCTGTTTCATGCCTTCAAGCTGGCAACGGCTCCGCAAGCCTGCAACCGAACGCGACCAAATCAATGTGGCGAAACACAGCCGAGGTGGGTTAGGCCCGATGCAGTGCTCTCGGCCCATGACCACCACGCAACATTCGAACCAGCTGCTGGAAGAGCTGGTGGCCGAAGAGATCGGCTTTCAGATCGATCAGATCGCTGAAGACCTGCAGCGGGAAGGCTGGCCGATAGCCATGGTGAAGCGCTTTATGCATGTGGCTGTGGAGCGCCTGCCGGAATGATGCGACAGGCCGACTAGGTGCAACGACTCATCTGCACAGAGCTGTTGCGCTTTTAACAACAGGGATCGCAACCATTCGTTGAGAGTTGGCTAACGCTTGCGCCATTCCCGATGAATGTCGTCACTGCTTTTGCGGCCGTTGGCCTGACCGCGGTGTCGTGGGACGACACCCTCAGCCGGGCTGGGGCCAGGGCATTCCGGCATGCCCTGGACTACCGCGAGCCCTACTGCCGGATGAGTGAAAACGACGTGGTGCTGCTGATGGATGCAGTGCTGGCCATGCGCCTGGAGAAGGGCACCAAGGCGCTGATGCTGGAAGCAGCCAAGGCGCTCACGGCCGATCAAGCGCTCACGGCCTACGCCATGGCCTCAGAACTGATGCGCTCGGATGGGCCCTATTCCGCCGAAGAGCGGCGACGACTGGATCTGCTGGCCTTGATGCTCTCGATCTCGCAGGTGGAGGCTGAGCGCATCGATTCGGTTTTTGAGTTGCTGCACGCCCCCCTGGAGCCAGCCCTTCTGGTCAATGGCGCGCCTTAGGCCGCACGCTTGTCATCACCGAACCAGATGCCCCGGCGGCTGTCGGGCAGACGGACCACGGCGCGCTCATAGCGCTGGCGGCAGCTGCGGGCACGGAGATGCTCTTCTGCCTCTTGAAGCAGCTGTTGCAGCCTGACGTCGTCCATGGCGTTGCCTAGATGCCCACCCATTCAGGCCACGATCCGAGCGGCGTCAATAGGCCACGTTCAACTCGTCAGATCCGTAGCGGAGCAGGAAATCCGCTTCGGATTGATCGGAGAGCAGCAGACAGGTGTGGTCGTTGGCGCCGCTTCGGTAGCAGTAGACGTCGAGCTCTTCGGGGTTGCGGTTGGAGTGGATCACCTCCCCCGTCCGAAGCACGTAGCGCGTTGCCATCACCTTCCACCCACGGATTCCTTCGCGATAGCGCTGATCCAGCCCCAGCGATCAGCTCTGTGCTGAGCTGCGCACCGGAGGTGATTCGGCATTGAAATCAACTCACCCTCATTCGTTGTCGACGCGGATGAAAAAGCGACTCTCCACGTCCATCTCGCCCTGATCGTCGGTCGCCGGATCGCCCTCCACCAGCTCCACAGCGAAATCCTTGTCATCCAGTTCGTGCACAACGCTCTGACCGTGCACCAGGTTGTGGACGAGCAGGAGTCGTTTCATGGGGGGAGGGAGACGCCGTTCCACCGGTTGATAGCAACAGCTTGATCTTCAGCGGAAGCCGAAACCTTCTCGGATCGGCTGCTTGGCGGAATACTCCCGCGAGAGCGCATCGAGCATCAGGGCGATGTAGCGGTCATCCATGCCGATGTCCTGCTTCAGCTGACGCATCAAACTATTGATGCTCTTGAACGCGTCTGGAATCTGATGGTCCAGATGCTCCTTGGTGGGTTGGTAGGGCATCGGAGCCAAAAAAAGTCCCCGTGGAACCTAAGGGAACCACGGGGAGAATGGTGTTGCTGTTGAACCGGAGGTCAATCCTCTTCTTCGGAGCCGCCAACAGGGATCAGGCGGATCTGCTTGCGTCCAAGCTTGATCTCATATTCATCGCCGGGCTGCAGTTCCAGCAGAGCGGTGTAGGCCTTGCCAATCAACAGATTGCCGTTGCCCTGAACCACAGCTTTGTAGGACAGCTTGCGGCCACCTTTGCCCACACCAGATCCACCGGTGGAGAAGGAAAGGCCCTTGGCTTCCAGGAGGGCCTCGTAGAAAGCGGTGAATTTCACCTGCTCAGAGCCGTCTTTCTTTTTGACGACGTAACCACAACCCCTGGCCAGATCTGTTTTGGCGCAATCGCCAAGTTCCTTGACGCGGTTGAGCAATTCAGCTCCGGTAAGCATGGGTCTGTGAAGTCGTTACTTCTCTATTAGAACAAATATTGTGCTGCTCACAAGGGGAAAAAAGGTTGAATTCAGTTGATTGGCTGGAAAAACAAAAAATCAGCATGTGTTAGCAGCTTGTGTTGGTGGTTTGACAAAGCCCTCGGCGTCAAACAGTTGGCCTCGAGAATGCGCTCAAATGACCAAAACCCAGCACCAATCAACATCCCAATCAAACCCTGACCAGGGTGGACGGGGATGGTTGGTGAACACAACCCAACAGCAGCTGGTGCATTTCAAGCCGGAACTGAATTCAGAAACCACGACCTGGGTCTCGATCAGGACGTATCACTACGACCCGCCTCAAACACCGCAACCCCTCAGCCATCGCCGCGTTCTGGATCAGAACGCTATCGACACCTGGAACGTGATGGTGAAACGGGGCTGGCGGCCCTGCCGCGCTCCAGCACGCTGATCACTTTCGTTGTGGTTGCTACTGGTTCGGCAATCCATCGCATCAATTGCGCAGCAATGCCTCGCTTCAGGCTGTCAAAGCCAAGCCACGATCGATAGGTTGCCGCTCAGGAACAGATTCAGTTGTGAGCGTCAGTTCGGTTCAGCCCGCCCAAGCGATCAGTTCCACCAGCGTGCATGGCGCCTGGCAATTGTTGAGCTACGACGTTGAGGAACAAGCCAACGGCAACACCTTTGCACCGATGGGGGACAACCCCAGCGGCTATGTGATCTTCACGGCGGAGGGTCGCCTCTCCTTCATGCTCTCGGCAGAGGATCGCCAACCGGGCAGCAACGCCGAGGAGCGATCGGCCCTGCTGAGCAGCATGATCGCCTACACCGGCACCTACCGGCTCGAGGATGACCGTTGGATCACCCAGGTGGATGTGGCCTGGAACC